>NZ_VWSD01000210.1 GCF_009829685.1 Cellulomonas citrea | reverse complement strand
AGCTGCCGTCTGCTCGGCGGCCGGGGCGGCGGCGCGCG
Organism: Cellulomonas citrea; assembly: GCF_009829685.1. Classification (GTDB taxonomy): domain Bacteria; phylum Actinomycetota; class Actinomycetes; order Actinomycetales; family Cellulomonadaceae; genus Cellulomonas; species Cellulomonas citrea. The sequence continues at coordinate 3,495 of NZ_VWSD01000210.1, read as the reverse complement.
GCTGGCTCGCGGCGGCGCGACGGGCCTCGTTGCGCTGCTCGGCCTTGCGCTTGACCGGCGCGATCACCATGACCATGTTGCGCCCGTCCTGCTTGGGCGTGCTCTCGACGAACCCGAACTCGGCGACGTCCTCCGACAGGCGGTTGAGCAGGCGGATGCCCATCTCCGGGCGCGACTGCTCGCGGCCGCGGAACTGGATCATGACCTTGACCTTGTCGCCGCCCTTGAGGAACCGCTCGATGTGGCCGACCTTCGTGCCGTAGTCGTGCGGGTCGATCTTGAGCCGGAACCGGATCTCCTTGAGGACCGTGTTCGCCTGGTTGCGGCGAGCCTCACGGGCCTTCATGTCGGCCTCGTACTTGTACTTGCCGTAGTCCATGATCTTGACGACCGGCGGGCGGGCGTCGGGGGCGACCTCGACCAGGTCGAGATCGGCGTCCTGGGCTAGGCGCAGGGCGTCCTCCACGCGCACGATGCCGACCTGCTCGCCGGCCGGGCCGACAAGCCGGACCTCGGCGACGCGGATGCGATCGTTGATGCGGGGCTCGCTGATGTGTGCTCCTCGAGTTCGTCGTGTGGACCACCAGGGACGAGAAAGGCCCTCGCCCTGAGCACAGGCGAAGGCCTCACGTCCACCGTCGCGGTCACGACGGACCCGTCGCGCGCAACGCAACCGGCTGGACTGGACCCGGACCCCGTCGTCACGGTGTGAGCCGCAACAGTCGGGCACGGGTGGGAGGGTTCTCCGCTTGTGCCCTTGCCCCGATCCCCGTGCCGCGCCCGGACGTCCTGAAGGGCGAACCGGACGAGCACACGCATCGGAGCAAGTCAGTCAACGGGTCACTTTAGCAGACCGTGGGCAGCGCACAGGTGGCAGGATGCGGGCCGTGAGCAGCAGCCCAGGTCAGCACCAGCACGTCGCGCAGAACCAGCCGGACGGCGACGACGACGACCAGGTCGCCACGGCGACCCGGGACATCGCCGAGGTCGCCGCCGTGGAGGTGATCACCACCGCGGCCGTGCACCTCATGAGCGCCGCCGCCGTCAAGTGCGGCCTGGCCGAGGACGGCCCGGCCGGGACCGGAGCCCAGCTGACGGACCTGGACGAGGCGCGCAAGCTCATCAACGCCCTGGCCGGCCTGGTCACGGCTGCCGCTCCGGACCTCGGCAACGAGCACGCCCGGGCGCTGCGGGACGGGCTGCGCACGCTGCAGCTGGCCTTCCGCGAGGCGTCGGCCTACCCCGACCCGCTCGGCGAGGGCCCGGGCGAGAAGCTCACCGGCCCGGTGAGCTGACCTCGCTCCCCGCTGTGATCGCGGCGGGGTCGTCCGACTGCGTGGGTTCGCCGGCCGGTGCGGAGCGATCCACCCGTCCGGACACGTCCGGCCGCGCATCGCCGTCCGGCCGTCCGGATCCGTCCACCCCCGCGTCGCCGTCGGGTTCGCTCTGCGCTCCCGACCGCGTGTGCGCCCGCAGCCGCAGCGCGGCCCAGCCGCCCACCACGACGAGCACACCGAGCCCCGCGGCGACGAGGAAGCCTGCTGAGGGCCCCACCCGGTCGACCGCCGCCCCGATGATCGGGGCGCCCATCGCGTTGGCGACCGTCTGCACGGTGCCCGCCCACCCGATCACCTCGCCACGACGGGCCTCCGGCACGATCGTCACGAGCCGGGCGTTGATGGTCGACAGCGTCGGGGCGCACGGCAGCCCGGAGATGAACACGAGCACCGCCAGCCCCGTCGGCCCGTGCACGAACGCGATCGGGACGGTCACCGCGGACAGCAGCGCGACGAGCACGAGCGGCGACGGCGACCGACGCAGCAGGCCGTAGCCGAGCCCGCCGACGAGCGACCCGGCCGCCCACACCGCGATCATCCAGCCGACGTCCGCGGTGCGCCCCGCCTCGTTGAGCGTGGCCACGATGGACAGATCGGTGCCGACCAGCACGACCGAGGCCGCGAGGGCTGCGAGCAGGACGACCACGAGCTCGGTGCCGGGGCGCCACGCCTTCGCCTCCGCGCTCGGTGTGCGGGACGCACCCGCCGTCCGGGTCGGTGGGTTCGCCCAGATGAGCCCGAGGCCGGCCACCGCCGTGGCCACGCCGAGCGTGACGAGGGCCACCGAGGTGGAGAACCGGGTCGACACGAGCACCGCCACGACGGGCGCGAGCATGAACGTGGCCTCGGTCCCCGCCGAGTCCAGCGCGTAGGCCGCCTGCCGCTGCTTGACCGGGACCAGGACCGACAGCGACTGCCGGGTGACCGGGAACACCGGGACGAGGAACAGCCCGCCCAGGAACGCCGCCACGACGAGCGCCTCGAACCCCAGGCGCGGCGCCGCGATCCAGACCACCGACTCCACGACGACCGACGGCAGGATCGCCCGCCGCAGCCCGTAGCGGTCCACCAGCCGACCGCGCCAGGGGCCGCCCACTGCCATCCCGACCGTCGCCGCCGCGGTCGCCAGACCGGCCTGCGCGTAGCCCCGGTGCAGCGGCCCGACCACGTGCAGGGTGAGCACGAGGCCCGACATGGCGTGCGGGATCCGGGCGAAGAACGACAGCAGGTAGAGGCCGGGCACCCCCGGAAGGCGCAGCAGAGCACGGTAGGACGGGCGGGACATGGGACCAGTGTCTCAGGGCCCGCCCACGGTCCGTGCGGCGCTGGTGGGTGGACCCGGGCCGCGCCATGCTGGAGGTCAGGGCCGCACCCGGCGCCCGTCCGACAGGAGATCGTGATGCCCGAGCAGCCGTTCGACCCCAGCACGTTCATCGCCGCGACCAAGGACACCGTGTCCGTGCGGCAGGTGTTCGGCGAGGCCTACGAGCGCGACGGCACGCTCGTGATCCCGGTCGCCAAGGTCCTCGGCCTCACCACGGTCGGCTCGGGCAGCGCCGCAGGCCCCTCCGGGGCGGACGAGTCGAACGCCGGGGCCGCGCACGGTGGCGGGGGCGTGCTGGGCGCGCGCGTCATCCCGTTCGGGGTCTACGAGGTGACCGGGAACGGGGTGCGGTTCCACCCCACCTTCGACCTCAACCGGGCCGTGCTGGGCGGGCAGGTCGTGCTCGGCGCCGTCCTCGTGACGGCCCTGCTCACCCGGGCCCTGCGCCGGCGCTGAGCCTGCCGCCCAGCCGGCTCAGCGAACCAGGCGCAGCTCGATCGAGTCGACCCTCGCGGCCACGACGGGGTCGCCGGCCAGGGCGGCGTCCGCCCGCGCCACCACGCGCTCGAGCCGCATGCGGTCCAGTCCCGCCATCACCTGGAGGCGGACCGCGACCTCGGTGCGGTCGCCCGGTTCGGGTTGGGCGTCGAGCACGCCGAGCACCCCGTGCAGGGCCGTGCGAACCGCTGCGGCGACCTGCTCGTCGACGGCGCCGTCGTGGACGGCCGGGGTCCACGCCTCCCCCGCAGCCAGGGCCTGGACCGCCGGTCGGCCCAGCACGACGGTCACCGGCCCGGCGGGGTCGAGCACGAGGACCGTCCAGCCCTCGGCCAG
>NZ_VWSD01000020.1 GCF_009829685.1 Cellulomonas citrea | reverse complement strand
CGTCGGGGTGCAGGCCGCCGGCGCCGCCGCCTACCCGCGCTCACTGGCCGAGGGGCACCCCGTCGCGGCCACCGCGATGCACACGATGGCCGACGGCATCGCGGTCGGGCTGCCCGGGCAGGTGCCCTTCGACATCCTCGCCGCGGCCGGCACCCCGGTGCGCACGGTGAGCGAGGAGGACCTGTCCCGCGCGCTGCTGCTCGTCGCCGAACGGGCGAAGCTGCTGGTCGAACCCTCCGGTGCCGCCGGGGTCGCGGCGCTCATGGCCGAGCCCGCGGCGTTCGGGGACGGCCGGCCGGTCGTCGTCGTGCTCTCCGGCGGCAACGTCGACCCGCTCGTCCTGCAGCGCGTGATCCGGCACGGTCTGGCCTCGTCGGGGCGGTTCCTGCAGCTGCGCGTGCGGGTCCCCGACCTGCCGGGCGCCCTCGCCGGGCTGCTGTCGACGTTGGCCTCGTTCGGGGCCAACGTCATGCACGTCTCGCACGACCGCACGGGCTCCGACCTGTCCCTCGACGAGGTCGTCATCGACGTGCAGCTCGAGACCAAGGGGCCGGACCACTGCGCGTCCGTCCTGGCCGACCTGCGGACGGCGGGCTACCGGCTGGCCGAGCAGCCGGCGCAGTAGCCCGCGCGCCCCACCCGGCTCAGCCGACGAACGGCCGGGCCTCGCGGATCTCGACCGGGATCTGCCGGCCGTTCGGCGCCTCGTACGAGACGCCGTCACCCACCTTGTGCCCGAGGATCGCCGCACCCAGCGGCGACGTCGGGGAGAACACGTCGATGTCCGCCGATCCGGCGATCTCGCGCGAGCCCAGCAGGAAGACCATCTCGTCACCGGCGACGTCGGCCGTCACCACCATGCCGGGCTCGACGACACCGTCGTCCGGCGGGGTGCCGATCTGCACGTTGCGCAGCTTGGCCTGCAGCTCGCGGATGCGCGCCTCCTGCTTGGCCTGCTCCTCGCGGGCGGCGTGGTAGCCGCCGTTCTCCTTGAGGTCGCCCTCGTCACGGGCGGCGGCGATCCGGTCGGCGATCTGCTTGCGACCCACGTTCTCCAGGTGGGCCAGCTCCGCCTTGAGCCGGTCGTACGCCTCCTGGGTCAGCCAGGTGGCTGCAGCTGTCTCGCTCACGGTCGTTCCTTCCTTTGGCACGCGCAGCACACGGCGGTCTCAGGTCGGGGGGGAGTGTCGCCGGCGGTGCCGGTGGGGTCCATGCCCGCGTCCATGCGGCTCCGCCGAGCCTGCGTGACCTACCACGGTAGCCCATCGGCTCTCACGGAGCAGCAGAACAACGGTCCACCGTGCCCGTCACCGCGAGCTCGGACGTCGCCACCGTCACCGTGAGCCGCTGGGTGCGCGTGCTGGCGGGCCCGACCTGGACATCGGTGACCCCGACCTCGCCGAACGAGTGCGAGAGCGCGTGCACCCGGCAGGTCACCGTGGCGCCCGGGGCCTTGATGACGTCGAACGTCACCTGGATCGACCGGTCGTCGTCGACGTGGAAGCCGACGTCCTGCCACTGCACGGGGTCGTGGAAGACGCCCCACGCGTACCAGCCACCGATCGCCAGGGCGAGCACGGCGCCGACGGCGGCCAGCACCCACAGCAGACGTCGGCGCAGCGGGCCGGCCGGTCGGTCGTAGCGGCCGGGCGGCAGCGCGGGCCGTGCGTCGTCGTCCACTGCCGGACCTCCCGAGCGTTCGTCGTGGCGAGCAGATTAGTCTGCTGCCCACCCGCCGCTGCGCGCGGGGCGACGTGCAGACGGGGGCGGAGGAGGTGCGGTGAGCCAGGCGCTGCGACTCATGGCGGTCCATGCCCATCCGGACGACGAGTCGAGCAAGGGCGCCGCGACCACCGCGCGCTACGTCGCCGAGGGCGTCGAGGTGCTCGTCGTGTCCTGCACCGGCGGCGAGCGCGGTGACGTGCTCAACCCGCAGTTCGGTGCGGTCGAGCCGGGCCTGGAGGCGATGGCGGCGCTGCGGCGAACCGAGATGGCCGCGGCGGCGCGTGCGCTCGGCGTCCGGCACCACTGGCTCGGGTTCGTCGACTCCGGCCTGCCCGAGGGCGACCCGCTGCCACCGCTGCCCGACGGGTGCTTCGCGGTGCAGCCGTTGGAGGCGGCCGCGGCCCCGCTGGTCGAGCTGGTGCGCCGGTTCCGCCCGCACGTGATGACCACCTACGACCCGAGCGGCGGCTACCCGCACCCGGACCACGTGCGCTGCCACGAGGTGTCCGTCGAGGCCTTCGAGGCGGCCGCCGACCCGGCCCGCTACCCGCAGGCCGGCCCGGTGTGGGAGGTCGCGAAGCTGTACTACGACCGGGGGTTCTCGTTGGCCAAGATCCGTGCCCTGCACGAGGCGTGCCTCGCGGCCGGCCTGCCCTCCGCCTTCGGCGAGTGGGTCGAGTCGAGGGAGGCCCGCGGCTTCGCCGAGCGGACCGTGACCACCCGGATCGAGTGTGCCGACTGGTTCGGGGTGCGCGACGAGGCGTTGCGCGCCCACGCCAGCCAGGTCGACCCCGACGGCTTCTTCTTCGCCGTGCCGCGTGACCTGGAGGCCCGGGTGTGGCCCTACGAGGAGTTCGAGCTGGCGGCCTCGCGGCTGCCCGTCGACCTGCCGGAGGACGACCTGTTCGCCGGTCTGCGCACCGGCGACTGGGACGGCACGGAGGTGGCCGAGTGATGCTCGGCGGACTGGTCTTCGACGTGACGCCCTCGCCGTCACCCACCGCCGTCGAGGTGTCCCCGACGCTGGGTTCGCCCGGTCTGCTCGGGTTCATCGTCACGTTCGCGGTCGCGGTCGGCGTCGTCCTGCTGGCCCGGTCGATGGCCGGTCACCTGCGTCGGGTCGCGCACCGCGCGTCGGACGAGGTCGACGGGGCCGTCGTCCCGGAGCAGGGGGAGCGCACCGTCGCCGACGACCCCGGGACTGGGGCGTCCGGCACCGACGCGGGCGGGGCCGAGGCTGACGGCGGTCCGGGACCCGACGAGGGGACGCAGCCATGAGCCCGAACCCGCCGCAGCGCCCCGCGGTCCGCGTGACGCTCGCCCAGGTGGTCACGAGCACCGACACCGCGGCCAACCTCATGGTGCTCGACGACGTCATCGCCTCGGCCGCGCGGGCGCACGCCGACCTGCTCGTGCTGCCGGAGTACGCCGCGGCGTTCGACCCGGCGGGGGTGGGTGCGGACCTGGCCGAACCGCTGGACGGTCCGTACGTCACCCGGCTGCGCGAGCGGGCGGCGCAGACCGGTGTCGCAGTGATCGCGGGGACCACCGTGCCGGCCCCGGGTGGGCGGGCGTTCAACACGGTGGTGGCGGTCGACGGCACCGGCGCCCTCGTCGGCACGTACCGCAAGGTCCACCTGTACGACGCGTTCGGCTTCCGCGAGTCCGACCGGCTGGAACCGGGTCCGGTCGACGCCCCGCCGCTCGTGCTCGAGCTGCACGGCCTGCGGTTCGGCGTGATGACCTGCTACGACCTGCGGTTCCCCGAGTCGGCCCGGCGGCTGGTGGACGCCGGCGCGACGGTGCTCGTCGTCCCGGCGGCCTGGGCGGACGGTGAGCTCAAGGCGTTGCACTGGCGCACGCTGGCGATGGCCCGGGCGATCGAGAACACCTGCGCCGTCGTCGCGGTGGGTCAGGCCGGCCGGGGCGTCGTCGGGCGTTCGCTCGTCGTCGGGCCCGACGGGGTGGTCGGCCTGGAGATGGACGAGCAGCCCGCGGTGCGCACGGTGGACCTGGACCCGGTGCGGCTCGGGACCGTCCGTGAGACCAACCCGTCGCTGTCGAACCGGCGCTACACGGTCGTGCCGCGGCTCTGAGACCGCCCGGGCAGCGCTGGGCCGGGCCGGAGCCTCAGCGCAGCGAGTACGTCGCGATCGACACCGCGACGTAGTGGCAGGTGTACCCGGCCACCGTGAGGGCGTGGAAGATCTCGTGGAAGCCGAACCAGCGGGGGCTCGGGTTGGGCCGCTTGAGCCCGTAGACGACGGCCCCCACGGTGTAGGCGACCCCGCCGGCGATCACCAACCACAGCACGGCCGGGCCGCCGCTGCGGGCGAACTGGGGCAGGAACGCCACCGCGACCCAGCCCAGCGCGACGTAGATCGGCACGTAGAGCCAGCGCGGCGCACCCAGCCAGAACACCCGCATGAGCAGCCCGACGAGCGCACCGGACCACACGATGATGAGCAGCAGCTTGGCGGTGGCGGTCGGCAGCAGCAGCACCGCGAGCGGGGTGTAGCTGCCGGCGATGATGAGGAAGATGTTGGTGTGGTCCATCCGGCGCAGCGCGGCGGCCGTGCGGGGGGACCAGGTGCCGCGGTGGTAGACGGCGCTCGTGCCGAACAGCAGGATCGCGCTGAACGCGAAGACCGCGTTCGCCCAGCGCGCCGCGCTCGTGGGCGACAGCGCGACGAGCACGATCCCGGCGGCGAGCACGAACGGGCTCACCCCGGCGTGGATCCAGCCGCGCAGCTTGGGCTTGAGGGTCGCGGTGACCGCGTCGACCGCATCGCGCAGACCGTCGCCGGTGCGGTTCGTCGGGTGGGTGCTGCCGGCGGTCATCGTCACTCCTGGTCCGTCGCTGTGGCCTGCGAGCCCGCAAGGTGACGCGACCGTAGGTCGGGGCTGCAGCCAGGTTACGCGCGCGTAGGTTGAGAGTCGAGCGGCCCGGTTGGGTACGGTGGCGCTGATACCGTCCCAGCCTGTGCGAGGAGTGCTCGGCGTGCGACTGCCTCACCCGTTGTACGGGCTGTACGAGCGTCGGCTGGCCGCCTCGTTGTCCCCGGACCGGGTGCCTCGGCACGTCGGGGTGATCCTGGACGGGAACCGCCGTTGGGCCCGCAGCGTGGGGCTGTCGTCGGCCACCGGGCACCGGGCGGGCGGCCAGAAGATCGCGGACCTGCTCGAGTGGAGCGAGGGCATCGGCGTCGAGGTCGTCACGCTGTGGATGCTGTCCACCGACAACCTGTCCCGGGAGCCCGAGGAGCTCACCGCGCTGCTGCAGGTCATCGAGGACACGGTGCGTGACCTGGCCGCGTGCGGGCGTTGGCGGCTGCAGCCGATGGGCTCGCTCGAACGGCTGCCGGAGCACACCGCGGCGGCGCTGCAGCAGGCCCAGGAGCGCACCGCGAACGTCGTGGGGCTGCACGTCAACGTCGCCGTCGGGTACGGCGGCCGGCAGGAGATCACCGATGCCGTGCGGGCGGTGCTGCGCCAGCAGGCGGCGGCGGGCGCCTCCCTCGAGGAGCTGGCCGACGCGTTCGAGGTCGACCACATCGCCGAGCACCTGTACACCAAGGGGCAGCCGGACCCCGAGCTCGTGATCCGCACCTCGGGGGAGCAGCGTCTCGGCGGCTTCCTGCTGTGGCAGTCCGCGCACTCGGAGTTCTACTTCTGCGAGGCCTACTGGCCGGACTTCCGTCGCGTGGACTTCCTGCGCGCGGTGCGTTCCTACGGCGCACGTGAACGGCGCATGGGTCGCTGACGACCCCACGTCGGTGCGTGTGTGAACGCTGGATGTCGCGGCGTGTTGCGTCGCACGACGCGCGCGGGTGCGGGTTAGCGTCGCAGACGAAGGACGGCTCCCGCCGTCCCTGGGAGGTCCGCCCATGGAGCAAGCGCTCCGGGAGGAGGGCCGGTCCTGGCCCTCCGTGGCAGGCCGCCCTCGACCCGCAGCCCTCGACGTCGGCCGTGGTGGTCGACGCGAGGCGTCCGACTCGGCGTAGCTTGCGCCGGAGGGAGCCTGCCGTGGCCAGCACCAGCACCGCCAGCACCGTCAAGGACGCGCGTGGGGCGCACCGCACCTACGTGCTCGACACCTCGGTCCTGCTGTCCGACCCGAAGGCCCTCCTGCGTTTTGCCGAGCACGACGTCGTCCTGCCGCTCGTGGTGATCACCGAGCTGGAGGGCAAACGGCACCACCCCGAGCTGGGCTACCTGGCCCGTGCCGCGCTGCGGATGCTCGACGACCTGCGGATCAGCCACGGCCGGCTGGACGCGCCGCTGACCATCACCGACGAGGGCGGCACGCTGCGCGTCGAGCTCAACCACATCGACCCGACAGGGCTGCCGTCCGGGCTGCGGCTGGGGGACGCGGACTCGCGGATCCTCGCGGTGGCGGCCAACCTGGCGGCCGAGGGCGCTGACGTCACGGTGGTGTCCAAGGACCTGCCGATGCGGGTGAAGGCCTCGGCCGTCGGGCTCAACGCCGAGGAGTACCGCGCCGAGCTGGTGGTCGACTCCGGCTGGACCGGGATGGACGCGCTCGACCTCACGGAGCAGCAGATGGCCGAGCTGTGGGAGCACGAGTCGGTGGCCATCGCCGACCTGCCCGACCCGGAGGCCGCCGCATCGCTGCCCTGCCACACCGGTCTGGTGCTGCACTCCCCGCGCGGGTCGGCCCTGGGGCGGGTGACGCCGGACAAGCACGTGCGGCTCATCCGCGGCGACCTCGACGTGTTCGGGCTGCACGGTCGCTCGGCCGAGCAGCGGGTGGCGATCGACCTGCTGCTGGACGAGGAGATCGGCATCGTGTCCCTCGGCGGGCGGGCCGGGACCGGCAAGTCCGCGCTGGCGCTGTGCGCCGGGCTGGAGGCGGTGCTCGAACGCCGTCAGCACCGCAAGGTCATGGTGTTCCGGCCGCTGTACGCGGTGGGCGGCCAGGAGCTGGGCTACCTGCCCGGTGGTGCCGAGGAGAAGATGAACCCCTGGGCGCAGGCGGTGTTCGACACCCTGGGCGCGGTGGTGAGCAAGGAGGTCGTCGAGGAGATCATCGACCGCGACCTGCTCGAGGTGTTGCCGCTCACCCACATCCGCGGCCGGTCCCTGCACGACGCGTTCGTCATCGTCGACGAGGCCCAGTCCCTCGAGCGCAACGTGCTGCTCACGGTGCTGTCCCGGATCGGGCAGAGCTCGCGCGTGGTGCTCACCCACGACGTGGCCCAGCGCGACAACCTGCGCGTCGGACGGCACGACGGGATCGCCGCCGTCATCGAGGCGCTCAAGGGCCACCCGCTGTTCGCGCACATCACGCTCACCCGCTCGGAGCGCTCGGCCGTGGCCGCCCTGGTCACCGAGATGCTGGGGGACGTCGAGCTGTAGCGGTCGACCACGGCGGGGCCCGGGGCGTTGCCTCGGGCCCCGCCGTCGCGCCGGCTTGACTCCTGGTTCCTCCCGTGGTGATATTCCCACCGGAATAATCTGTGAGGAGGAACGATGCCTACTGGTGAGCTCTCGGGTGTCTCCGTGCTGCTCCTTGCGCTGCTCTGCGAACGCCCCATGCACCCCTACGAGGCGTTCGGGCTGATCGAGGAGCGTCACGACACCCGGCTCGTCCGGGTCACCGCCGGTGCGGTGTACCACGGCTTCGAACGCCTCGAACGCGACGGCCTGGTCCGGCCCGAGCGCACCGACCGCCAGGGGGGCCGGCCCGAGCGCACCACCTACGCCATCACCGACGCCGGCCGGGACGCGCTGTCGGGGCGGGTGCGCTCGTTGCTCGCCGACGACCACCCCGCCTACCCGTTGCTGGCGGTCGGGATCGCCGAGGCCGAGGCGCTGCCCGCCGCCGAGGTCGTCGAGGCGTTGCGCGAGCGGCTGCGCCGCGACGGTGAATGGCTCGACCAGCTGCGCGACGCCCACCAGCGCCTGAGTGCGCGCGGCCTGGAACGACGGCACATGCTCGACGTCGAGTACGAGGTCGCGATGCTCGACGCGCAGAACCGGTGGCTCGCCGGCGTCGTCGACGAGCTCGTCGACGGCAGCCTGCCGTGGAACCCCGACCCGTGGCCCGCACCCTCGGCCCGACCCGGCACAGACCCCCACCTGACCAGCGACGACGTCGCGCACCCCACGAACCCCAGGAGCACCCGATGAGCGGGACCACCCCCGACCTGCACGGCCGCAGCCCGTGGAGCATCCTCCCGGCGCTGCTCACCGGGTTCTTCATGATCATGGTCGACACCACGATCGTGAACATCGCGGTGCCGACCCTGGTCTCCACCTTCGACACCAGCCTCACCCAGGTGGGCTGGGTGAACAGCGCGTACCTGCTCACCTTCGCGGTGCTGCTGCTGGTCACCGGACGGCTCGGCGACCGGTTCGGCCCCAAGCCGGTCTACATCACCGGGCTCGTGGTCTTCACCCTCTCGTCCCTGGCCTGCGGGCTGTCGCCGACCATCGGCTGGCTCATCGCGGCCCGTGCCGTGCAGGGCATCGGCGGTGCGCTCATGACCCCGCAGACGATGGCGCTCATCACCCGCGTCTTCCCCGCCGACAAGCGCGGGGCCGCGATGGGGCTGTGGGGCTCCGTCGCCGGTGTCGCGACGATCACCGGACCGCTGCTCGGCGGGTTCCTCGTCGAGAGCGCCGGCTGGGAGTGGATCTTCTACGTCAACCTGCCCGTCGGCGTCCTCGCGCTCTACTTCTCCCTCACGCGGCTGCCCACGCTGGCCACCCACCAGCGCTCGTTCGACGTGCTCGGCATGGTGCTCTCGGTGGTCGGGGTGTTCCTCGTCGTCTTCGGCATCCAGGAGGGCGGCAACGTCGACTGGGGCACCCTCGTCGGGCCGATCACGGTGTGGGAGGTCATCGGGGCCGGTGTCGTCGTGCTCGCCGTCTTCGGCTGGTGGCAGCTGCGGCTCGGCGACGACGCCCTGCTGCCGATGCGGCTGTTCGCCGAGCGCAACTTCCTGCTGGGCAACGTCGCCGGTGCCGCCGTGAGCTTCACCATGGTCGGGGTGTTCTTCCCGCTCACGCTGTTCCTGCAGGAGATCCTCGGCCTGTCCCCGGTGCACGCGGCCCTCGTGAGCCTGCCCGGGTCGCTGCTGTCCGGGGTGGTCGCCCCGTTCGCCGGACGGCTGTCCGACCGGGTGCCCGGCAAGTGGATCGTGTCCGTCGGCTTCGCCGTGATGGCCACCGGCATCACCTGGGCGGCGCTGCTCATCGCCCCCGACCTCATGGCCTGGCACCTCGTGTTCCCGCTCGCGCTGTTCAGCGTCGGCGTCAGCTTCGTCATGTCGCCGCTGGCCAACCTGGTCACCCAGGGGCTGTCCGGGCGTGACGCCGGTGCCGGTGCCGGTGCGTTCAACACCAACCGGCAGATCGGCTCGGTCATCGGCTCGGCGACCATCGTGGCCGTCCTCACCTCGCGGCTGGCCAGCACGCTGCCGGCCGCCGCCCGGACCGCGGCCGCCGGGCTGCCCGACGCGGCGCGTGAGCCGTTCGTCGCCGCGTTCTCCTCCGGCGGGATCGGGCTGGGAGGTGCGGGAGCCCCGGCGCTGCCCGACGGCGTGCCCCCGGCGCTCGCCGCACAGGTGAAGGCCGCAGCCGTGCAGGCGGTGCACAGCGGGTTCGCCACCGCGGCCGGGCAGACCATCCTGGTGGCCGCCGCCGTGCTCGTCGTCGGGCTCGTGGCCACCGTGCTCATGGACCGTGGGTCGCAGCACCGCCCGGCCCACCCGCTCGAGGCGATCACCGAGCAGGGCTGAGGTCGCGGGGGCGCGCACCTGACCAGGGCGCCCGCCTCAGGGCCGGCGGGTTCGCTGCCGAGATACTCCTGGTAGGAACCACGCGACGATCCCAGCAGGGGGACGGATGAGCGACCCGGCACCGCCCACGCAACCCGCCGCGGCAGGCGACTCGCTGGTCGACCTGCACGGCCGCAGTCCCTGGAGCATGCTGCCGGCGCTGCTCGTCGGGTTCTTCATGATCATGCTCGACACCACGATCGTGAACATCGCCGTGCCGAGCCTCGTGAGCTCCTTCGACGCCGGCCTCGTCGCCGTCGGCTGGGTGAACAGCGCCTACCTGCTCAGCTACGCGATCCTGCTGCTGGTCGCCGGGCGGCTCGGCGACCGGTACGGCCCCCGGCCGATGTTCATCGCCGGGCTCGCGGTCTTCACGGCGGCCTCACTGGCCTGCGGTGTCGCCCCGACCATCGGGTGGCTCATCGCGGCGCGCGCCGTGCAGGGCATCGGCGGTGCGCTCGTCACCCCGCAGACGATGACGCTCATCACTCGGGTGTTCCCCGAGCGGCAGCGCGGCACCGCACTCGGGCTGTGGGGCACCATCGCCGGTGTCGCAGCCATCGCCGGACCGCTGCTCGGCGGGCTGCTCGTCGAGACCATCGGCTGGCAGTGGATCTTCTTCGTCAACGTGCCGGTCGGCGTCGTCGCGCTGTGGCTGGCCTTCCGTCGGCTGCCGGTGCTCAGTACCCAGGCCCGCACGCTCGACCTGGTCGGGGTGGGGCTGTCCGTCGTCGGGCTGTTCCTCGTCGTGTTCGGGCTCCAGGAGGGCTCCACCTACGACTGGGGCACCATCGCCGGTCCGGTCACCGTGTGGGGCGTGATCGGCGTCGGGCTGGTCGTGCTCGTCGTGTTCGGCCTGCTGCAGGCCCGACGCGGCGAGGACGCGCTGCTGCCGATGCGGCTCTTTCGGCGGCGCAACTTCCTGCTCGGCAACGTGGCGGGTGCCGCGGTGACCTTCGCGATGATCGGGATCTACTTCCCGATCATGCTGTACCTGCAGGAGATCCTCGGGCTCTCGGCCATCCACGCGGCCCTCGTCGACCTGCCCGGGTCGGTGATCTCGGCGGCGGTCGCGCCGTTCGTCGGTCGGCTCTCGGACCGGATGCCCGGTAAGTGGATCGTGGCCACCGGGTTCGGCGGGATGGCCCTCGGGGTCGCCTGGCTGGCCGGGTGGACGGACGTCGAGCGCACCGCCTGGCACCTCGTCTTCCCGCTCGCGCTGTTCGCGCTCGGTGTCACCGCGGTGATGTCGCCGCTGTCGAACCTGGTGAGCGCGGGGTTGGAGGCGTCCACGGCGGGCGCCGCGTCGGGGGCCTTCAACATGACCCGGCAGGTCGGCGGCGTCATTGGATCCGCGGCGATCGTCGTCATGCTGTCCGCCCGCGCCGCGGTCGAGATCCCCGCGATGGCCCGCTCGCTCGCCGACGGGCTGTCCGCCCAGGGGCGCGAGGTGTTCCTGCAGGCGCTCGCGTCCGGTGGGCTGAGCCAGGGCACGTCGGGGGACGTGACGCTGCCCGAGGGCACGCCGGCCTCGGTGGTCGCCGAGGTGCATGCGGCCGCGGTCCAGGCCGTGCACACCGGGTTCGCCGCCGCGACCGCGCAGACGATGCTCCTGGCCTGCGCGGTCGTCGTCGTCGGGCTGCTCGCCGGGCTGGCCATGCGCTCCGGTGCGGAGCCGGCGCGGGCGGCGGTGGCCGTCGAGGCGGGCTGAGCCCAGCACCAGCGGGGCGTACCGGGTGCGGGGCCGGTGCGCGGCCCCGCACCCCGCAAGGCTCAGACCGTCGGCGGCCGCGTCATCGCGAGCACGTCGAGCGCGGAGTCGAGCTGGTCGAGCGTGAGCTCGCCGCGCTCCACGTACCCCAGGTCGAGGACGGCCTGGCGGATCGTGATCCCGGCCTTCACCGAGTGCTTGGCGATCTTCGCCGCGGCCTCGTAGCCGATCACCCGGTTGAGCGGGGTGACGATCGACGGGGACGACTCGGCCAGCGCCCGCGCGCGCTCCACGTTCGCGGTGATGCCGGCGACCGTGCGGTCGGCGAGCACCCGGCTGCTCGTGGACAGCAGGCGGATCGACTCGAGCAGGGCCGAGGCGATCACCGGGATCTGCACGTTGAGCTCGAACGCACCGCTGGCCCCCGCCCACGCCACCGTGGCGTCGTTGCCGATGACGCGGGCCGCCACCTGCAGCACCGCCTCGGGGACGACGGGGTTGACCTTGCCGGGCATGATCGACGACCCCGGCTGCAGGTCGGGGATGGCGATCTCGCCGAGCCCGGTGTTGGGGCCCGAGCCCATCCAGCGCAGGTCGTTGCAGATCTTGGTGAGGCTCACCGCGATGGTGCGCAGCGCCCCGGACAGCTCGACCAGCCCGTCGCGTGCGCTCTGCGCCTCGAAGTGGTCGCGCGCCTCGGTGAGCGGCAGCCCGGTGTCCTCGCGCAGCAGCGCGATCACCCGCTGCGGGAAACCGGCCGGGGTGTTGATCCCGGTGCCCACGGCCGTGCCGCCCAGCGGGACCTCGGCCGCCCGCGGCAGGGCCGAGTGCAGCCGCTCGACGCCGTAGCGCACCGCCGCCGCGTAGCCGCCGAACTCCTGGCCCAGCGTCACGGGCGTGGCGTCCATGAGGTGGGTGCGGCCGGACTTGACCACACCGGTGAACTCGGACGCCTTGGCGCCCAGCGCCTCGGCCAGGTGCTCGAGCGCCGGGACCAGGTCGTCGACCACACCGGCGGTGGCGGCCACGTGCACCGAGGTGGGGAACACGTCGTTGGACGACTGGGAGGCGTTCACGTGGTCGTTGGGGTGCACGTCGCGGCCCAGGCGCCGGGTGGCGAGGGTCGCGATCACCTCGTTGGTGTTCATGTTCGAGCTGGTGCCCGACCCGGTCTGGTAGACGTCGATCGGGAAGTGCGCGTCGTGCAGCCCGGCCGCGACCTCGTCGGCGGCGGCGACGATCGCCTCGGCGATGTCGGCGGGCAGCACGCCCAGCTCGGCGTTCGCCCGGGCCGCGGCCTTCTTCACCCTGGCGAGGGCCTCGATGTGCGCGCGCTCCAGACCCTTGCCGGAGATCGGGAAGTTCTCCACGGCGCGCTGGGTCTGCGCGCGGTACAGGGCCTGGGCCGGGACCCGGACCTCACCCATCGTGTCGTGCTCGATGCGGAACTCGGGGACCCCGTCGTCGGGGCCGGTCACGGACGTCATGGGGCCATCCAACCAGCCGCCTTGGTCTCTGGGACCTTGGTCCGGTGTCGGCTGCGCCACGTCCGGCCTGCGCACCCGGCGGCGGCGCGCGGGGCGCCCGGCGGCGGCGACCTTCGTCCGTGTCGCCCGGCGGGTGTCAGCCCACGTCGCCGGCCACCTGGACGACGCGCACCCGCCCGTCGTCGAGCGCGTACTCCACCCCGATGATCGCGCAGCTGCCGGCCGCCACCCGCTCGGCCAGCGAGACGGAGTAGCCCTGCAGCATCTGCACGGTGTGGCGCACGTGCTCGGTGCCCAGCACCGCGGGGTCGAGCGTCGACAGGTCCGTCCCCTCGCTGACCAGCCCGACGATGCTCGGGATCACCCGGTCGACCACGGCGCGGACGAACCCCGGCGGGATCTGCGCATGGGCGAGGGCAGCGGTCGCGGCGCCGACGGCCCCGCAGCTGTCGTGCCCGAGCACCACGACGAGGCTCGCCCCGGCGACCGTGACGCCGTACTCGATCGAGCCGATCACCGTGGTGTCCAGCACATGGCCGGCGGTGCGGACCACGAAGACATCGCCCAGGCCCTGGTCGAAGATGATCTCGGCCGCGACCCGGCTGTCCGAGCAGCCGAACACCACCGCGAACGGGTGCTGCGCGGCGGTCAGCTGGTCACGGCGCGCGGCGTCCTGGGACGGGTGCTCCATCGCACCGGCCACGAACCTCTCGTTGCCGGTGCGCAGCGCGGCCCAGGCCTGGGCAGGGGTGAGCGGGCGGTCGGACATGCAGATCCCTCCTCGGGGACCGCGGCGCGACCGACGGGGACGGGCTCAGACGAGCTCGGCCGAGGTGGGAGGGTTCGCGCCGGGACGGGACACCGTGATCGCCGCGATCCTCGCGCACCTGCGCAGGATCCGCTCGACGACGGCGGCGTCGGCCGTGCGCAGCGCGGCGCGGCGGTCGGCCCCCAGCAGCCCGGCCGACCACAGCCCGTCGATCAGCCCGCCCATGAACGAGTCACCCGCGCCGACGGTGTCCGCGACCGTGACCGACTCGGCCGGCACCGTCAGCTGCAGGCCGGCGCAGGTGCAGGCCAGCGCGCCCTCGCCGCCGAGGGTGACGACGACGAGCGCGGGCCCGGCCTGCGCCCAGCGCTCGGCGACCTGGGCCGGGGTCTCGTCGGGGTAGAGCCAGGCCAGGTCCTCGTCGGACACCTTGACGACGTCCACCGCGGCCACGATCCGCTCGATGACGTGCCGGTTCGCGTCGGCCGGTCCGATGATGCTCGGCCGCAGGTTCGGGTCGTAGGTGAGGGTGCTCGTCGCGCGGTGCCGGCCGAGCTCGGTCTCGACCCGCGCGCCGCCCGGGGCCAGCAGCGCCGCGATCGACCCGGTGTGCACGACGACGGGCGGCTCGGCGTCCTCCTCGTACCGCGACGGAAGGTCCCACTCGAGGTCGAACACGTAGGTGGCCACCCCCGCCGCGTCGAGGTGGGCGGTCGCGGCCGACGTGTGGTTCGGCCCGGTGAGGCCGCTGAGCACGCGGACCCCCGAGGCCTCGAGGTGGCGGCGCACCAGCGCGCCGTCGGAGTCCTCGCCCAGCCAGGTGAGCAGGTCGGCCCGCCGGCCGAGCCGGGCCAGCCCCAGCGCCACGTTCGCCGGCGACCCGCCGGGGTGCCGGTCGGTCGACCCGTCCGCGCGCACCACCGCGTCGACGAGTGCCTCGCCGATGACCAGTGCCCGTTCCTCGCCCATGCTCATCCCTCGTCGTGCTCGTCGTCGGTGCTGGTGGTCGTCTCGTGCGTGGCCGCGCCGTCCCGGGCCGAGGGGTCGGCGGGCTCCTGGGTGCCGGCGCTCGCGGCCTCCAGGCGCCGACGGGCTCCGTCAAGCCACTCCTGGCAGCGCGCGGCGAGGGCCTCGCCGCGCTCCCACAGGGCCAGCGACTCCTCGAGGGTCCCGGCACCGGACTCCAGGCGCTGGACCACGGCCACCAGCTCGTCGCGGGCCTGCTCGTAGCTGAGCCGGGCCACGTCCGGTGGGGCGTCGGGGGCGGGCCCGGTGCGGTCGGCGGTGGTCACGGGGCCAGTCAACCAGCCTGACCCGGCGCGCTCCGAACCGCCAGGGTGCCGCGGGCCAGCCGGACGGCGAGCAGCTCGTCGGGCTCGACGTCGGCGGCGTCCCGCAGCACCGACCCGTCGGCCCGCTGCACGACGGCGTAGCCGCGGTCCAGGGTGGCGGCCGGGGACAGCGCCCGGACCTGGGCCGCCAGGGCGCTCACCTGGGTGTGCTGGGTGAGCAGCCGGGACTCCAGCGCGCGCCGCAGCCGGGCCGTGGTGGCGCCCAGACCGCTCGTGTGCGGGTCGAGCATGGTCTGCGGGTGGGCGAGCACCGGGCGGCTGCGCAGCTGGGCGAGACCGGCCAGCTCGCGTTCGATGCGCCGGGAGACCGCGACGTGGGCGCGGGTGCGGGCCTGCACCAGCCCGGCCCGTTCGGCCGTGACGTCGGGCACCACGCGCTTGCCGGCGTCGGTGGGGGTCGAGGCCCGCAGGTCGGCGACCAGGTCGAGCAGCGGGCTGTCCATCTCGTGCCCGATCGCGCTGACGAGCGGGGTGCGGCAGGCCGCCGCGGCGCGCACGAGCGACTCGTTGCTGAACGGCAGCAGGTCCTCGAACGACCCGCCGCCGCGGGCCACGACGATGACCTCGACCCGGGGGTCCTCGTCGAGCTCGCGCAGCGCGGCGCTCACCTCGGGCACCGCCCGCGGGCCCTGCACGGTGACCCGGCGGATCTCGAACCGCACCCCCGGCCAGCGGGCGCGGGCGTTGGTGACCACGTCGTGCTCGGCGTCGCCCTGCTGGGCGCACACGAGGCCGACGACGGCCGGCAGGAACGGCAGCGGGCGCTTGCGGTCGGCCGCGAACAGCCCCTCGGCGGCGAGCACGCCCTTGAGGTGCTCGAGGCGGGCCAGCAGCTCGCCGAGACCCACGAGGCGCACCTCGTCGGCCACGAAGCTGAGCTCACCGCGCTTGGCGTAGAACTGCGGCCGGGCGTGCACGACGAGGTGCGCGCCGTCGGCCACCGCGAGCCCGCTCAGCGCGCCCGCGTCCAGGGTCACGGACAACGACATGTCCAGGTCGGTGTCGCGCAGCGTGAGGAACGCCCGCCGGTTCCACCGCTTGAGGTTGAGCACCTGGCCCTCGACCCACACGGGCGGCATCCGGGCGATGTAGTCGGCGATCTTGGGCGCCAGGTGCCGCACCGGCCACGGGCGTTCGGCCGTGGTGTCGGCCGCCTTGAGCGGCGGTGGCAGACGGCCGCCGTCGGCCTGCGGTCCCGTGGTCACAGGCACACTGTGCCGCACGTCGGGGACAGCGCGGCTGCGGCGCTCGTCGGGGCTGCGGCGTGGCGACGGGCTGCGCCGGGGGCGGCCCACCGAGGAACGTCCGGCCCCGCCACCTAGACTGAACCGGTGACGACGACCTCGGACCCGGTGCGCAAGAAGGTGCTGCTGGCCTCCCCGCGCGGCTACTGCGCGGGTGTCGACCGGGCGGTCGTGGCCGTCGAGAAGGCGCTGGAGCACTACGGCGCCCCGGTCTACGTGCGCAAGCAGATCGTGCACAACACCCATGTGGTGGCGACGCTGTCCGCCCGTGGTGCCGTGTTCGTCGACGAGGTGGACGACGTGCCCCCCGGCGGCCGGTTGGTGTTCTCGGCGCACGGTGTCTCGCCCGCCGTCCGAGAGGCGGCGCAGGTGCGCTCGTTGCAGACGATCGACGCGACCTGCCCGCTGGTGACCAAGGTGCACAAGGAGGCGCTGCGGTTCGCGGCGGACGACCTGGACATCCTGCTCATCGGCCACGTCGGGCACGAGGAGGTCGAGGGCACCCAGGGTGAGGCGCCCGCGCACGTCCAGGTGGTCGACAGCCCCGCGGCCGTCGACCAGGTCGAGGTGCGTGACCCGGACCGGGTCGTGTGGATCTCGCAGACCACGCTCTCGGTGGACGAGACGATGGAGACGGTGCGGCGGCTGCGTGAGCGCTTCCCGAACCTGCAGGACCCGCCGAGCGACGACATCTGCTACGCGACGCAGAACCGGCAGGTCGCGGTGAAGAAGATGGCAGCCGAGTGCGATGTCGTGGTCGTGGTCGGCTCGGCGAACTCGTCGAACTCGGTGCGGCTGGTCGAGGTGGCGCGTGAGCAGGGCGCCGGTGCCGCCTACCGGGTGGACGCGGCCAACGAGCTCGACCTGGCCTGGTTCGCGGGCGCGGCGACGGTCGGGGTGACCTCGGGAGCCTCGGTGCCGGAGATCCTGGTCCGCGATGTGCTGGCCGTGCTGGCGGGCGTCGGCTTCGACGACGTGCAGGAGGTGCGGACCGCGACCGAGGACCTCATGTTCTCGTTGCCGCGTGAGCTGCGGGCCGACCTCCGTGAGGCGGGTGCCGAGGACCGGCGGCCGCGCCGTGAGGGCCGCCGCCCGCTCGACGTCCAGCCGGCCTGAGCCCACTGCTGCTCGCGCCGCGAACCTCAGGCCGGTTCGGCGTGCCGCGTCTGCGGTGAGTCGTCGGCCGGGACCGCCGGCCCGTCGTCGGCCGCGTCGCGGTCGCCGGCTGCGGGCTCGCCCAGGGCGACGACCTGGTCCCGCACCGAGGCGAGCAGCTCGGGTGCGCCGACCCCGGACAGCCGCAGGTCGACCGGCGGCGGGGTCGCCAGCTCGGCGTCGACGACGTCGAGCGCCGCGAACCGTCGCGCGCTCACCAGGACCCGGGTCTCGAGCGAGGCGACGGTCTGGTTGTAGGCGCCGGCCGCCGTCTCGAGCGTCCGCCCGAGCCGGGCCAGGTGCGAGCCCATCGTGGCGAGCCGTCCGTGCAGCTCCTTGCCCAGGTCCAGGACGGCCTGGGCGTTCTGCGCGAGCGCGTCCTGCCGCCAGGCGTAGGAGACCGTGCGCAGCAGGGCGAGCAGGCTGGTCGGGGTGGCGAGCACGACCTGGCGCTCGAAGGCGTAGTCGACGATCGCCGGGTCCACGTCGAGCGCGGCGGGCAGGAACGACTCGACCGGCACGAACATGACGACGAACTCGGGCGTCGGGGCGAACTGCTCCCAGTACCGCTTGGCGGCCAGGGCGTCGACGTGCGCCCGCAGCTGACGCGCGTGGGCGGCCATCGCGGCGGCCCGGGCCGTGGGCTCGTCGGTCGCGGCGGCCTCGAGGAAGCCGAGGAACGGCACCTTGGCGTCGACCACGACCTGCTTGCCGCCGGCCAGATGCACCACCATGTCCGGTCGCAGCGACCCGTCGTCGGTGCGCACGTGCTCCTGCTCGACGAAGTCCACGTGGGCGACCATCCCGGAGACCTCGACGACCCGTCGCAGCTGCACCTCGCCCCACCGGCCGCGCACCTGCGAGGCGTGCAGCGCCGTGACGAGCTGGTCGGTCTGGCTGCGCAGCCGTTCGGCGTCCTGGCGCATCGCAGCGACCTGGGCACCGAGGGCCGCGTGCCCCTCCGCCCGGGCCTGCTCGGTGGCGGTGAGCTGGCTGCGGACCTCGTCCAGGGTGCGGGTCAGCGGTTCGAGCAGCATGCGGAACGCCTGCTCACGGGCCATGAGCGAACCGACCTGCGCCTCGTGGTCGGCGGCGAAGCGCTGCTCGGCGGCCCGGACGAGCTGGTCGGTCGAACCGGCGAGCACCTGCCCGGCGAGCGCGGCGAACCGGTCCCGGTCACCGCCCACGGCGGCCTCCAGCTGGGCCTCGGCGCGTGTGGCGCGCACCTGGGCGGCGTGCACGGCGGCCAGCGACCGCCGGCCGGCCGCCAACCAGCCGATCACGAGTCCGAGGAGTGCGCCGACGGCCAGCCCGATGAGCAACGAGGTCATGGCCGCAGGCTCCCACCGGGCACCGACACGCCCGCCCCGCGTCGCCGACCCGCCCGCACGTCCCGCGTGCCCGGCAGCCCCGCGAGCGGGCCCGGCCGGTCCGACCCGCGGCGCAGGTCCCGGACGCCGGGTCCTAGGGTGGCTGTCATGGATGTGACAGCACCCCCCGCGGTCCGGCTCACCGGGCTGTGGCGACGGTTCGGCACCAAGGTCGCGGTCGGCGGCATCGACCTGGAGGTCCCCGCGGGCTCGTTCTACGGCCTGGTGGGTCCCAACGGCGCAGGCAAGACGACGACGCTGCGGATGGCGACCGGGCTGTTGCGGCCCGACGCGGGCACCGTCCTGGTCGAGGGCGTCGACTTGTGGGCCGACCCGATCCGCGCGAAGTCCCTGTTCGGCGTGCTGCCCGACGGGGTGCGCCTGTTCGACCGGCTCAGCGGGCGCCAGCTCATCACCTACGCGGGCCTGCTGCACGGCCTCGACCGCACGACGGCCGTCGCACGCACCGACGACCTGCTGCGCGCGCTCGACCTCGAGCAGGACGCCGCGACCCTCGTCGTCGACTACTCGGCGGGGATGACGAAGAAGGTGGCGCTCGCGGCCGCGATGGTGCACGCCCCGCGGCTGCTCGTGCTGGACGAGCCGTTCGAGGCGGTGGACCCGGTCTCGGCGGCGAACATCCGCGAGATCCTCACGGCCTTCGTCGCCTCGGGTGGCACGGTCATCGTGTCCTCGCACGTCATGGACCTGGTGCAGCGGATGTGCGACCACGTCGCCGTGGTCGCCGGCGGGCGGGTGCTCGCCGCGGGCACGGTCGACGAGGTGCGGGCCGGCTCGACGCTGGAGGACCGCTTCGTCCAGCTCGTCGGCGGACGCAGTGCGGGGGAGGGGCTGGAGTGGTTGCGCACCTCGTCCGCCTCAAGCTGACCCTCCTGCTCAACGGTCTTCGGCGCAGCGTCTGGCAGCAGGTCGGGCTGGCCTTCGCGGCCCTGTACGCCCTCGGCCTGCTGGTGCTGGGTGTCGTCGGGCTGGTCGCGCTGAGCACGCAGGACGTGGCGCTGCGCGCGGGCGTCGTGCCGGCTTTCGGTGCGCTGCTCGTGCTCGGCTGGTGGGTGGTGCCGCTGGTCGCATTCGGTGTCGACGCGACGCTGGACCCGACGCGGTTCGCCACCTATCCGGTGCCGCGGCGCTCCTTGCTCGTCGGGCTGGCCCTGTCCGGGGTGGTCGGGGTGCCCGGCGTCGCCACCGCCGTGCTGTGCCTGGCCACCGTGGTGGTGTGGTGGCACGAGCCGGTCGCCGCCCTGGTCGCCGTGCCGTGCATGGCGCTGGCACTGGCCACGGCCGTCGTCGGCTCACGTGCCACGACCTCGCTGGGCGCGGCCGTGCTGGGCCGGCGCCGGGTGCGCGAGGTGCTCGTCGTCGTCATGGTGCTGCCGCTCATGCTGCTCGGCCCGATCCTCACCGGCCTCACCGGCGTGGTGACGCGGCTGGGCGCGGGCGGGGTGGACAGGCTCGGTGAGGTCGCCGGCTGGACCCCGTTCGGGGCCGCCTGGGCGGTGCCGGCGCTCGTGGCGCAGGGGCAGTGGGGCGGGGCCGCGCTGCGGCTGCTCATCGCGCTGGTCACGCTGGGGGTGCTCGTCGCGGTCTGGGACCGGGCGCTCACCCGGGCCGCCGTGGAGCCGACCGGGGGCGGCGAGAGCGCGCGCGCCGAGGGGCTCGGCTGGTTCGGACGGCTGCCCGGCACACCGACCGGTGCGATCGCCGCGCGCTGCCTCACCTACTGGCGGCGCGACCCCCGGTACTCGATGGCTGTCATCACGCTGCCGCTGCTGCTCGTGGTGTTCCTCGTCGCGATGCCCGGGGGCGGGATGGTCGTCGCCGTCGGCCCGCTGGCGGGGATGATCTTCGGCTGGACCGTGTCGGCGGACCTGGCCTACGACGGCAGCGCCTTCTGGATGCACCTGTCGGCACCCGTGCCCGCCGCGGCGGACCGCTGGGGGCGGATCGTCTCGACCCTGGTCGTCGGGGTGCCCGGATCGGTGGTGCTCACCGTGGCGTCCGCGGCGCTGGCCCACCGGCTGGACGCGCTGCCGGCGCTGCTGGGCATGACGCTCGGGCTGCTGCTCGTGGCGCTCGGCTGCGCCTCGGTGGTCTCCGCGCTCGTCGTCTACAAGGCGCGCCAGCCCGGCGAGAACCCGTTCAGCACACCGCAGGGGGCGTCGATGGCCGCGATGACCAGCCAGCTCGCCGGCTTCACCGGGGTCGGGCTGCTCGCCTCCCCGGTGCTCGTCCTCGGGGTGGTCGCGATGGTGCGCGGCTCGTGGCTGCTGGGGCTGCTCACCCTCGTGCTGGGTCTGGGGATCGGCGTGGTGGTCCTGCTGCTCGGCGCCCGGATCGGTGCGCGTACGCTCGAGCGGCGCGCCCCGGCCCTGTTCGCCCAGCTCGCCTCGTTCTGAGCCGCAGGTCCGCGCGGGTCCGGCCCGGTCCGGGGCCCACCTAGACTGGCCTGTCGTGGCTCTCACCATCGGCATCGTCGGTCTGCCCAACGTCGGCAAGTCCACCCTGTTCAACGCCCTCACCCGGGCGAGCGTGCTCGCGGCGAACTACCCGTTCGCGACGATCGAGCCGAACGTCGGGGTGGTGCCGCTGCCCGACGAGCGGCTGGGACAGCTCGCGCAGGTGTTCGGCTCGGAGCGGCTGGTGCCGGCCACGGTGTCGTTCGTCGACATCGCGGGCATCGTCAAGGGTGCCTCGGCGGGGGAGGGGCTGGGCAACCAGTTCCTGGCCAACATCCGCGAGGCCGATGCGATCTGCGTCGTGACCAGGGCGTTCGCCGACCCGGACGTGGTGCACGTGGCCGGCCGGGTGGATCCGCGCGACGACATCGAGACGATCCGCACCGAGCTGGCGCTGGCCGACCTGCAGACGCTGGAGAAGGCGGTGCCGCGCCTGGAGAAGGAGGTGCGGGCCAAGAAGGCCGAGCCGGCGGCGCTCACGGCCGCGGTGCGCGCCCAGGAGGTGCTCGGTGCCGGCGGCGTGCTGGACGGCTCGGGCGTCGATCTCGAGGAGCTCGCCGGCCTCTCGCTGCTCACGGCCAAGCCGTTCATCTACGTCTTCAACACCGACGACGAGGGCCTGGCCGACACCGCCATGCAGGACGACCTGCGGGCGTTCGTCGCCCCGGCCGACACGATCTTCCTGGACGCCAAGTTCGAGGCCGAGCTCACCGAGCTGGAGCCCGACGAGGCCGCCGAGATGCTCGCGGCGAGCGGTCAGGAGCAGTCGGGCCTGGACCAGCTGGCCCGGGTCGGCTTCCACACCCTGGGCCTGCAGACGTACCTGACGGCCGGCCCCAAGGAGGCCCGGGCCTGGACCATCCACCAGGGCTGGACGGCCCCGCAGGCCGCCGGTGTCATCCACACCGACTTCCAGAAGGGCTTCATCAAGGCCGAGGTGATCTCCTTCGACGACCTGGTCGCCGCCGGCTCCATCGCCGCCGCGCGCTCGGCGGGCAAGGCCCGCATCGAGGGCAAGGACTACGTCATGGTCGACGGCGACGTGGTGGAGTTCCGCTTCAACGTGTGACCGGTGGCGGCCGCGCCCTCCTCGACGTGGTCGTCGTGGGGCGTCGGCTCCCTGACCAGTTGTTTCGGGCACGTAACACAAACCCGGGTCTCGCATGGTGGAACACGCCGGAGCAGTATCAATCGGGTAACGATCGCCCCTGCGGCGGGCTCCAGGTCGGATGTCCGACGTGGTGTGTGACTACTTTGAACCAACTGACGGTGGTCCCGGCTGCCTCGCCGTGCCATCGCTCGGAGGGCGTTCGCGCCCCCACCCCATCCCAGGAGGACATGTGAAGATCAGGCGAATCGGTGCCGGTCTGGCCGTGCTCGCAGCGGGC
This sequence comes from Cellulomonas citrea, assembly GCF_009829685.1. Classification (GTDB taxonomy): domain Bacteria; phylum Actinomycetota; class Actinomycetes; order Actinomycetales; family Cellulomonadaceae; genus Cellulomonas; species Cellulomonas citrea. The sequence continues at coordinate 8,393 of NZ_VWSD01000020.1, read as the reverse complement.
ACGCTCGTGCTCAGCGCGTGCTCGAACAAGCCGGCCGCGAGCCCGACGACCAGCGCGGCGGCGACCGGCGGCACGGTGACGGTGGCGGAGACGAACTCGTTCAGCTCCTTCAACCCGAACACCTCGAACGGCAACACCGACATCAACTCGAAGGTCATCTCGTACCCGACGCGCTCGTGGTTCAACTACACCGATGGCTCGTCCTTCGCCGCCGGGAACCCGAAGGTCATCAAGGACACCTCCTTCGGCACCTACAAGGTGGACTCCGAGGACCCGCTGGTCGTGACCTACACGGTCAACGACGGTGTGAAGTGGTCCGACGGTGAGCCCGTCGACGCGAACGACCTGGTCTTCTCCTGGGCCGTCGACTCCGGCCACTACAACAGCAAGGACGGCAAGGTCACGTACTTCGACTACGCCGGCGACACCGGGACGCTGGGTCTGACCTCGTTCCCGAAGATCGGCGACGACGGCCGGTCGATCACGCTCACCTACTCCAAGCCGGCCGCTGACTGGGAGATCGCCCTGTCGGCCGAGGAGCCGGCCCACATCGTGGCGAAGAACTCCGGTCTGGCCGACGCCAAGGCGCTCACGGACCTGCTGAAGTCGCTCGCCGACTCGGCGCCGACCGCCACCGCCGCGGACCCGAAGCTCGAGGCCGTCGCGACGTTCTGGAACACCGGCTACGACTCCACGACGCTCCCGTCGAACCCCGACCTGTACGTCTCGAGCGGCCCGTACATCGTCTCCAACGTGGTCGAGAACCAGTCGGTCACCCTGGTGCCGAACAAGGCGTACGTCGGCGACAACAAGCCGAAGCTCGACTCGATCATCATGCGCACCATCCCGGACTCGACCGCGGCCGTGCAGGCGCTCAAGAACGGTGAGGTCGACGTCATCTCGCCCCAGGCGGACGCCGACACGCTCACCGCGCTCAAGGCCGTGAGCAACGCCACGCTCCACCAGGGCGACCAGCTCGCCTACGACCACGTCGACCTGACGTTCAACAACGGCGGCCCGTTCGACGCGAAGACCTACGGCGGCGACGAGGCCAAGGCCCTCAAGGTCCGCCAGGCCTTCCTCAAGACGATCCCGCGCCAGGCCATCCTCGACGCCATCGTCACCCCGCTGAAGTCCGACGCCGCGGTGCTCAACTCCCAGCTGTTCGTCCCGGCCCAGGCCGCCTACACCGACTCGGCGAAGGCGAACGGCTCGGACAAGTACCCGGCTGAGCCCGACGTCGCCGGCGCCAAGGCGCTGCTCGCCGAGGCCGGCGTCACGTCGCCGACCGTGCGCATCCTCTACAACATCAAGAACCCGAACCGGGTGAACGCCTACACGCTGATCGCCAAGAGCGCGACCGACGCCGGCTTCACCGTCGTCGACAACGGCGACGCTGCCTGGGGCAAGCGCCTGGGTGACGGCTCGTACGACGCCTCGATCTTCGGCTGGATCAACCCGGGCATCGGGGTCTCCGGTGTGCCGCAGATCTTCTCCTCGACGGGTGGCGGCAACTACAACGGCTACTCGAACCCGAAGGTCGACGCCCTGACGAGCCAGCTGATCGTCACCCTCGACCCGGCCAAGCAGGTCGACATCGAGAAGCAGATCGACCCGTTCCCGTTCGCTGACGCGTACGGCCTGCCGCTGTTCCAGTCGGTCGGCATCGACGCGGTCTCCGACCGGGTCGCCGGGATCGACGTCTACAACCCCAACCAGGCCGGTGTCTGGTGGAACGTGTGGCAGTGGTCCGTCAAGGGCTGATCTGACCCCCACACCTCCGGTGTGAACGACAGCGCCGGGGCTGCAGCACTGCTGTGGCCCCGGCGCTGTCGCGTCCGGGGGTAGGGGTCCCGCGCGACGGGCACTAGAGTTCTGTCGCCAGTCGTCGAGCCGTCACCGGCCGGCGAGTCCCTGTCCATCCGGTCGTGGTCCGCCACGGCACGCTGCGCACGCCGCACCGGCTCAGGTGCCCGGTGTGAGGCGAGAGCGAGTTGTCATGTTCTCCTACGTCATGCGACGCCTCGGGGTGTCGTTGCTGGTCCTGCTGGGCGCGTCGTTCCTCGTGTACATGCTCGTCGCGGTGTCGGGAGACCCGCTCGCCGAGTTCCGCGAGTCGACCAAGGCCAACAAGGACCAGCTCATCGCCCAGCGAGTGGAGCTGCTGCACCTCGACGTGCCGGCACCGGTGCGCTACTTCATCTGGCTGGGCGGCGCCGTCAAGTGCGTCATCCCCGGCCAGTGCGACCTCGGCAGCACGCTCGCCGGGCAGCCGGTCACGACGGCGCTGTCGACGGCGATCCCCTCGACGCTCCAGCTGGTCACCGGGGCGACGCTCATCGCCATCGTGGTCGGCGTGGCCGTCGGCATCGTCACCGCGCTGCGCCAGTACTCGGCGCTCGACTACACGGTGACGTTCGTGGCGTTCCTCTTCTTCTCGCTCCCGGTCTTCTGGGTCGCCGTGCTCCTCAAGGAGTTCGGTGCGATCCGGTTCAACGACTTCCTCGCGCACCCGGTGATCTCCGGGACCGCGATCGCCGCCGTCGGCGTCGTCTCGGCCCTGGTCTGGCCGCTGCTCCTGGGGGGCAGCTGGCGCAGGCGCGGGATCACCGCGCTGGTCGCAGGTGCTGTCGGGGCCGGTGTCCTGTACTACCTCGGCGTGAGCGAGTGGTTCCTGTACCCGGGCCTCGGGCCTGTGCTCGTGGCCCTCACGGGTGCCGGCATCGCGATCGGCATCACCGCCCTGCTCGCCGGCCTGCAGAACCGGCAGGCGCTCTACGCCAGCCTCACGACCGTCGTGCTCGCACTCATCGCGATGTACGCACTGGCGCCGCTGCTCGAGCAGGCGACGCTGTGGCTCATCGTCCTGCTCGGCCTGGCGGCCATCGGTGCGGGCGTGCTCGCCGGCTACCTGTTCGGCGGCTACGACCGTCGCCAGTCGATGAAGGCCGCCGGCCTCACGTCGTTCCTCGTCGCCGGGCTCGTGCTGCTCGACCGGTTCATGCAGTCGTGGCCGGCCTACGTCGTGGCGACCCGGGGTCGCCCGATCGCGACCATCGGCTCCCAGACGCCGAACCTCAACGGTGACTTCTGGACCTCGGGGCTGGACTTCTTCACCCACCTCGTGCTGCCGACGACGGCGCTCGTGCTCATCTCGGTCGCGTCGTACACGCGGTACTCGCGGGCCTCGATGCTCGAGGTGATGGGTCAGGACTACGTGCGCACCGCACGGGCCAAGGGTCTGTCGGAGCGGGTCGTGGTCACCCGGCACGCGTTCCGCAACGCGCTCATCCCGCTGGCCACGGTCGTCGCCTTCGACATCGGACAGCTGCTCGGCGGTGCCGTCATCACCGAGAACGTGTTCTCGTTCAAGGGGATGGGCGCCCTGTTCGTCACCGGACTGACCCGTCAGGACCCGAACCCGGTGATGGGCACGTTCCTGATCGTCGGCATCACCGCCGTGACGTTCAACCTCCTGGCCGACCTGGCCTACTCCGCACTCGACCCGCGCGTGAGGGTGAAGGCATGAGCACCACCGAACGGATGACCGACTCCCTGGACAGCCAGGAGGTCCGCGCCGACCTCAAGGGCATGAGCCAGGGCGCCCTGGTCCGCAAGCGGTTCCTCGGCCACACCGCGGCACTCATCGCCGTCGCGCTGCTGGCCTTCGTCGTCCTGATCGCCCTCACCTCGGTGGGCATCGGCGCGTGGCACGGGTGGTGGAAGTACACCTGGCAGGACACCCCCAAGCTCATCGACGGTGGTGAGCCGACGCTGCAGCTGTTCCCCTTCTCCCTGGGCGAGCACCCGTTCGGCCAGGACAGCGTCGGGCGCGACTATTTCGCCATGACCATGCGCGGCACGCAGATCTCGTTGGTCATCACCGTGCTCGTCGGGGTGATCTCGGCGGTCGTCGGCGTCTCGGTGGGCGCGGCCTCCGGCTTCTTCCGGGGCTGGGTCGAGTCGGTCCTCATGCGGTTCACCGACATCGTCATCATCGTCCCGGTGCTGCTGCTCGGCGCCGTCATCGGGTACAACCTCAAGGCCGGGTTCGTGCTGCTCGGCACGTTCCTCGGTCTCGTGCTGTGGACCGGGATGGCGCGGCTCGTGCGCGGCGACTTCCTGTCGCTGCGCGAGCGGGAGTTCGTCGACGCGGCGCGGCTGGCGGGCGCCTCGTCCGGGCGGATCATCTTCAAGCACATCCTGCCCAACGCGGTCGGCGTCATCACCGTGAACACGACGCTGCTCATGTCCTCGGCGATCCTGCTCGAGACGTCGCTGTCCTACCTCGGCTTCGGGGTCAAGGCGCCGGACACGTCCCTCGGTCTGCTCATCTCGAGCAACCAGGCGGCGTTCTCCACGCGGCCGTGGCTGTTCTGGTGGCCCGGTCTGTTCATCGTGATCATCTGCTTGTCCATCAACTTCATCGGTGACGGGCTGCGCGACGCGTTCGACCCGCAGCAGAAGAAGGTCTCGCTGCGTCGGGTCAAGGAGCAGGCCCAGGTCGACGTGCCCGCCCCGCTCACGGCGGCGACCGCCGCGCCGGCGCAGGACGGTGGGACGACGCCCGAGCCCGGGGACGGTCGATGACCCGCGCTGTCGTCGTGGGGCCCGCCGTCGGCGCCGCGATGGGCGCCTCGTCAGCCGAGCGCGACGAGGATCGCCCCCAGGACCAGCAGAGCGACCAGCGCGCCGAGCGCACGGCCGTCCGTGCTGCGGGGGACCTCGAGGACGTCCGCGAAGCCGGGATCGAGCCTGTCGGTCTCGACCAGCTCCTGCCAGCGGCGGCGCACGACGCCGGCCACCGTGCCGGAGGCGCTGCGGGGGAGCTCGCCGACGTCCATCGGCAGCTGCTGGGAGCCGCGACCCGCGCCGGGTCGACGCAGGTCGGACGCGGTGGCCGAGGCCGCCACGTGCCGACCGGGACCGGGCGCCGCGAACACCTCGACCACGGCGTTCGGCGTGACGAGCGTGCACGTGAAACGGGTGCGGATGTCGACCAGTGCGCCCCACGGCACGTCGTAGGTGCGCAGCGGGTTGACCACGTGGATCCCGCTGTCGGCGACCCGCACGTACGGCTTGTAGAACACCAGCCAACCGGCCAGCGCGCCGGCCAGGGCGAACGGCAGGGCGCGCAGCGCGCCCGCCGCGCCTCCGGTGGCACCCTGCGCAGCGGTCATCCCCGCGGCGAGCAGCCACACCGCCACCGTGGCCGGGATCGCACTGCGCGGTCGGTACGTCCACACCTCGTCGCTCGTCGGCACACGGCCATGATCCCAGGAGCAGCACGATGACCACGACTTCCCCCCAGCCGCCGGTGCTGGAGGTCCGTGACCTGTCGGTCGACTTCGCCGTCAACCGTGTCTGGGTCCCGGCCGCGATCGGCCTCAACTACGAGGTGGCCGCCGGCGAGGTGCTCGCCATCGTCGGCGAGTCCGGCTCCGGCAAGTCCGTGAGCTCGATGGCGATCCTCGACCTGCTGCCGAAGAACGCCCGGGTGCGCGGCTCCATCAAGCTCAACGGCGAGGAGCTGCGGGGCATGCCGGCCTCGCGCATGCGCAACATCCGCGGCAACCAGATCGCGATGATCTTCCAGGAGCCGATGACGGCGCTCAACCCCGTCTACACGATCGGGGCGCAGATCGTCGAGACGCTGCGGCTGCACGACAGGATCTCCCACGAGCAGGCCGCCGAGCGGGCGATCGAGCTGCTCACGATGGTCGAGCTGCCCGACCCGGCCAAGGCGTTCCGCTCCTACCCGCACCAGCTGTCCGGCGGGCAGCGGCAGCGCGCGATGATCGCCCAGTCGCTGGCCTGCGACCCGTCGCTGCTCATCGCGGACGAGCCGACGACGGCGCTCGACGTCACCGTGCAGGCCGAGATCCTCGACCTCATGCGCAACCTGCGTGACCACCTCAACTCGGCGGTCATCCTCATCACGCACGACATGGGCGTGGTGGCCGACCTCGCGGACCGGATCGCGGTGATGCGCCGCGGTCTCATCGTCGAGACCGGGACCGCCGAGCAGGTGTTCGCGGCCCCGCAGCACCCCTACACCCAGGAGCTGCTGGCGGCCGTCCCGCACCTGGGTGGCGCCGAGATCGACCTCACCGCGGCGCTGGTCTCGGCGACCGGGGCCGAGAACCTCGTCGTCGACGTGAGCGCCGAGGAGCTGGCTCGTCGGGAGGCGGAGAACGCCCGGCTGCTCGAGGAGTCCCGTCGCGCCGAGCGCGCGAAGGCCCACGACGCCACCACCCCGATCCTGCTGCTCGAGCAGGTCGCGATCGAGTACCCCAAGCAGGGGCGGATGCCGGCGTTCCGGGCCGTCGAGGGCGCCGACCTCGTGGTCCGTCCCGGTGAGGTCGTCGGCCTGGTCGGCGAGTCCGGCTCGGGCAAGACCACGATCGGGCGGGCGGCCGTCGGGCTGCTGCCGGTCGCCGAGGGGCGGCTCACGGTCGGGGGCATCGACGTGTCGACCCGGGACCGCAAGTCGGTCGCGGCGCTGCGCCGCAAGGTCGGCATGGTGTTCCAGGACCCGTCGTCCTCGCTCAACCCGCGGCTGCCGATCGGTGAGTCGATCGGGGAGCCGATGTACCTGGCCGGGCTCGCGAAGGGTGAGGCGCTGCAGCGCCGCATCGAGGACCTGCTCGACCAGGTCGAGCTGCCACGGTCCTACCGCAACCGCTACCCGCACGAGCTGTCCGGCGGCCAGAAGCAGCGGGTCGGCATCGCCCGGGCCCTCGCGCTGTCGCCGGAGCTGCTGGTGGCGGACGAGCCCACCTCGGCCCTCGACGTGTCGGTCCAGGCCCACGTGCTCGAGCTGCTGCAGAACCTGCAGACCGAGCTGAAGTTCGCCTGCCTGTTCGTCACGCACGACCTGGCGGTCGTCGACCTGCTGGCCGACCGGATCGCCGTCATGCAGCGCGGTCGCATCGTCGAGCAGGGCACGCGGGACGCCATCCTGCGCAACCCGCAGGAGCAGTACACGCAGCGGCTCATCGCCGCCGTGCCGCTGCCCAACCCGGCCAAGCAGCGCGAGCGCCGTGAGCTGCGGGCGATGCTGCTCGAGGGGTCCTGAGCCCGTCATGAACGCACGGCCGGGGCAGCGGATCGCAGGGGCCGCACTCGTCGGGGTGCTCGCGCTGGTGCTGGCCGGGTGCACCGGGCACGGTGACCAGCAGCGGTCGACCACGGCGACGGTGGCCGTCGGCTACGCGTTCGGTTCGCTCAACGCGGCGACGTCCCTCGGACGTACCCCTGGCAGCACGCTCGTGCGGGGGCTGACGCACACCGGGTTCACCTCGCTCGACGCGGCCGGTGCTGCGGTGGCCGACCCGTCGTTCGGCACGGTCGAGAAGGTCTCCGACTCCCCGCTCACCGTGCGGTACACCCTCGCCGACGGCGTCCGCTGGTCCGACGGGGTCCCCGTCACCGGCGCCGACCTGCTGCTGGAGTGGGCGGCGCGGTCCGGTCAGCTCGACGAGGCGGTGCCGACGCTCGGTTCCGACGGCTCGCTCACCGACCCCGCCGCCCTCGACCAGCAGGTGGCCTTCGCCGCGACGTCCCCGGCGCTGGTGCACGCGACGGCGACCCCCGCGTTCGACGCGCACTCGCTCACGCTCGTCTACGACCAGCCGGTGGCCGACTGGCAGGTAGCGCTCGACGTCAACCTGCCGGCCCACGTGATCGGCCGGCTCGCACTCGGCCGGACCTCGACCGCGGCACCGACCCCGCAGGTGAGCGCGTCGGGTCTCGGTGTCACGGACCCGACGTCGACCGGCGCCGCGCCGGCATCCCCGCAGGCCTCGGCACCGGCCGCCTCCCCGTCGGCCCCCTCGCCGTCGGCCTCGTCAACCGACTGGGCCGCCGCTGTGACGGACGCGATCGTGCACGACGACCGCACCGCTCTGGTCGCCATCTCGCGCACGTGGCGGACGGCGGCCGACGCGGGCGCCCTGGCCGGCGACCCGTCCGCGGCGGTCGACGACGGGCCCTACGTCATCACCTCGGTCGCCCCCGACCGTGAGGTCGTCCTCGAGCCGAACCCCACCTACTCCGGCGCCCACCGGGCCAGGTTCACGCGCGTCGTCGTGCGTTCCGACCTCGCGCCGCTCGACCAGGTCGCGGCGCTGGGGACGGGTGAGGTGGACGTGGCCGCGCCGGTGGACACGGCCGATGTGCGCGCGGCGCTCGACCGGCTCGGCGGTGCCACCGTGGTCGACGGCGACGACCGCGTGCTCCAGCTCCAGGTCGGGGAGAAGAGCGGCGGGGCGTTCGACCCCTCGAGCTACGCCTCCGACGGCCCGGCCGCTGCCGCCGCCGCCCGGGCGGGGTTCCTCGGGGCGCTGGACCCGACCACGCTCGCCTCGACTGCCGGGGCCAGCGCGAGCGGC
>NZ_VWSD01000209.1 GCF_009829685.1 Cellulomonas citrea | reverse complement strand
CGCCGAGGCCCCGGCCCGCCCCTGGACGCTCACCGAGCTGGCGGCCCGCGCGCACCTGGCGCCGCGGACCTTCACCCGCCGGTTCCGCGACGAGACCGGCACCTCGGTGCACCGCTGGTTGGTGACCGAAAGGCTGGAGCGGGCCCGCGCCCTGCTCGAGTCCGGCGACCTCCCGGTGGCGGCCGTGGCGCAGGCGGTCGGGTTCACCAGCCCCGTGACCTTCCGCCAGCAGTTCGTCGCGCACGTCGGGGTGCCGCCCGCGCAGTACCGGCGCACGTTCGCCGGCGCAGGCTCCAGCGCAGACGCCTGAGGCGCGTCGTCCCGCACGCACATCCTCGTGGGGTTCACTGGTCGCGTGCAGCAGCCGTTCCCCGGCCGGTTCGCCGACCCGTCCCCCCTGGTCCGTCTGCTCGTCGCTGCGGTCGTGGGTGTGCTCGTCGGGCTGCTGCCTCGCTGGCCGACGGTCGTCGGTGCGCTGCTCGGCGCCTGGGCGGCCACCGGGGCGGTGTACTCGCTGTGGACCCTGGCGGTCACCATGCCGATGGGGCCGGCGCAGACCGCCGGCCACGCGACCCGGGAGGAGCCGACGCGGTTCGGCGCCCATGTCGTCGTCCTGGTCGCGGCGCTGGCCAGCCTGGCCGGGGTGGGTGTCGTGCTCACCCAGCGCAACCAGCCGTCGACCCTCGTCGCGACCCTGGCCGCCGTCGCGGTGTCCTGGACGACGCTGCACACCATGAGCGCGCTGCGGTACGCGCGGATGTACTACACGCCCCCGGTCGGCGGGATCGACTTCCACCAGACCACACCGCCGCGCTACACCGACTTCGCGTACGTGGCGTTCACGGTGGGCATGAGCTTCGCGATCTCGGACACCGACCTCGGCTCGTCCCGGATGCGGGGGCACGCCCTTGGGCATGCGCTGCTGTCGTACCTGTTCGGCACCGTGATCGTCGCGCTGCTCGTCAACCTCATCGCCGGTCTGGGGCCGTGACGGGCCAGATGTGAACGGCGGCGCCCGCGGGTCGCGCAGGTGTGAACGACCCGCCGCGGCAGCCCGACGGGCCATCGGCGCTGCTCAGCGGACCGACATCGGCGCGCAGGGCCGGCAGCGGTGCGGCCGCGCGCCGCTCGCCTCGCGTCGGACGAACCCGCGCACCTACCCTGCCGACATGTCATGGACCCGGAGCTGGTGTCGCTGAAGCAGCGACCCGCACGTCGCTGAGGCCGTCCGGCCCGCTGCGTGCACCACTCCGCCCGGAAGGCACGTCCCATGACCCTGCTCGCCCCTGCCCCGTCCCCGCACACCACGTCCGCCCGCGCCGGCCGCACCGAGGCCCCGGCCGTCGGCGCACCCCGGACCGGGGCTCTGCCCACCGACGCACCCCGGACCGGCACCTCGTCGGCCGGCTCGCGTCGGGCCTCCTCGGCGCCGGCCGGCACCGACCTGATCGGTGGCCGTCGCACCGCACCCCGGCTGCACGTCGACCGGCTCGACCTGCCGCCCGACGTCGTCGAGGCCCGGCCCGAGTCCGAGTCGCAGATCGTCGCCGCGGCGCGTGAGGCGCACGTCGTGCGGCTGCGGCACTCGGCCGCGGTCCCGTCCGACGGCGCCCTCGCCCGGGTGATCGCCCTGGTGGAGGAGGAGCTCGCCGCCGCGGGCCGCCGCCGCGCCGAGGTGCGGCTCACCCTCGAGCTGCAGGTCGCGGTCGTGGCGGACGCCGCCTCCGTGGCCCGTAAGCGCACCGAGCTCTCGCACCTCGATGCGCTGTCCGGGCTGTCCTGGTCGCCGTCGGCCACCTGGGTGGTCACCACCGCCGAACGGCTCGTGGACGACGTCCTGGCCGCCGCCGAGCACCTCGACGTCGACGATGTGCTGCTCATCCCGCTCGGGGCCCGGGCCGCGGCGGCCATCCGCTGACGGCTCGCGCTGCGGCCCGGGCGCCGTCGACCTACCGTGAACAGGTCGACGGCGCCCGGTCGTCGGCGACGCGACCTTGAGGTGGACGATGACCGATCACCCGAGCAGCACCCGCGGACCTGGACGCCCGCCCGCCGACGAGGAGCCCGTCGACCGCGCGTCGGCCGAGCACTCCAGCCCGGGCCCCGAACCGGCGGACGTCGGCGGCCACGGCCGGCACAGCCGGTCGGACGCCTCGTCCTCACCCGGCCCGGAGCCGCGTGACCTGGACCCGGACGACCCGCAGTGGAACTCGGGCAGCGACGCGCGCTCGAACCCCGGCCCGCGCGAGGCCGACCTGGAGCGCTGACCCCCGGCTCAGACCGCGGCGAGGGCCTGGGCCAGGTCGTCGCGCAGGTCGGCGACGTCCTCCAGGCCGACCGACAGCCGGACCGTCGTCTCGGCGATGCCGACCTTCGCCCGGCCCTCCGGCCCGAGCTTGCGGTGCGTCGTCGTCGCCGGGTGGGTGACGATCGACTTCGCGTCGCCCAGGTTGTTCGACAGGTCGACCACCCGCAGCGCGTCCAGGAAGGCGAATGTCGCCCGCTTGGCCTCGCGCCAGTCCGACGGGTCGGCGACCGCCAGGTCGAACGTGACCACGGTGCCGCCGCCGGTCTGCTGCGCCCGGGCCAGCTCGTGCTGCGGGTGCGAGGGCAGGTAGGGGTAGCGCACCCGGCCGACACCCGGCTGGGCCTCCAACCAGGTCGCGAGCTCGAGGGCGCCGGCGGTCTGGTGGCGCACCCGCAGGGACATGGTCTCCAGCCCCTTGAGCAGCACCCACGCGTTGAACGGCGACAGCGACGGCCCGGTGTTGCGGATGAACAGCTGCACCGGCCCCTCGACGAACTCCCGAGGCCCGAGGATCGCGCCGCCGAGCACCCGGCCCTGCCCGTCGATGTGCTTGGTCGCCGAGTACACGACGACGTCCGCACCCAGCGTGAGCGGTTTGGACAGCACGGGCGTCGCGAACACGTTGTCCACCACGACGGTGGCCCCGGCCGCATGCGCCAGCTCGCTCACCGCGGCGATGTCGACGAGGTCCTGCATCGGGTTGGACGGCGTCTCGAAGAACACCACGTCGGCCGGGGTGGCGAGCGCCTCCTGCCACTGGGACAGGACGTGCCCGTCGACGTAGTCGGTGCGCACACCCCACTTCGCGAGGATCTCGTCGAAGATGACGACCGACGAGCCGAACAGCGCCCGCGCCGCCACGATCCGCGACCCGGACCGCACGAGGGCGGCCAGCGTGGTGAAGACCGCGGCCATCCCGGTGGCCGTCGCGTAGCAGGCCTGCGCCCCCTCGAGCAGCCGCAGCCGCTCCTCGAAGGTCGAGACGGTCGGGTTGCCGTACCGGGAGTACAGGAACCGGTCGAGCTTGTTGCCGAACCCGGCCTCGGCCGCGGCCGCATCGTCGTAGACGTAGCCCTGGGTGAGGAACAGCGCCTCGGACATCTCCTGGAACTCGCTGCGCACCAGACCGCCGCGCACCGCGAGCGTGTCGGGGCGCAGCAGGTCGCGGTCGAGCCGCCGGGAGTCCCAGTCGCCCGGACCGGGGGCGCCGGACGGGCCGCGGGGCGGACGGGCGGGGGTC
>NZ_VWSD01000208.1 GCF_009829685.1 Cellulomonas citrea | reverse complement strand
CGCGCTCGCCGTCGACGGTGCGCTGCGCGCCCTGCAGCACGCCGCGGTGCACGACCCGGAGCTCGCGCCGCTGGCCACGAGGGTCGCGGAGATCGGCTACCTGCTGGCCGACGCCGCGGCCGACCTGGCGGGGTACCTCGACGGGGTGCAGGCCGACCCGGGCGCCCTCGAACGAGCTCAGCAGCGGCGTGCCGAGCTCGCCACGCTCACCCGCGCCTACGGGTCCGACGTCGACGAGGTGCTCGCCTGGGCGGGTGAGGCGGGGCTGCGGCTCGCCGATCTCGAGGGCGGCGAGGACCGGGTCGAGCAGCTGCGGAGCAGGCTCGCCGAGCTGGACCGCGAGCTGGCGCAGGTGCAGGGCGCCGTGACGGCCGGTCGCACGGCTGCGGCCGCGCAGCTGGGCCGCGCCGTGAGCGACGAGCTCGCGGGTCTGGCGATGGCCGGCGCCCAGCTGCAGGTCGACGTGCGCCCCGGCGAACCCTCGGTCCACGGCGCCGACGAGGTCGAGATGCTGCTCGTGGCCCATCCGGGTGCGCCCGCGCTGCCGCTCGCACGCAGCGCCTCGGGCGGTGAGCTGTCCCGGGTGATGCTGGCGCTCGAGGTCTCGCTGGCCGGCACCGCGGGTGCGGGTGCGTCCACCTTCGTGTTCGACGAGGTCGACGCCGGGGTCGGTGGCCGGGCCGCGCTCGAGGTGGGCCGTCGGCTCGCCGCGCTCGCGGGCACCGCTCAGGTCCTCGTCGTCACCCATCTGGCCCAGGTGGCCGCCTTCGCCGACCGTCACCTCGTGGTGACGAAGTCGACATCGGACGGCGGCGACGTGGTCACGGCCTCGGGGGTGCGCGCGGTGGAAGGCCCGGCCAGGGTGGCCGAGCTGGCCCGCATGCTGTCCGGTCAGGAGACCTCGGCGACGGCACTGGCCCACGCGGCGGAGCTCCTGGAGCTGGCCGACGTGGGACGATGACTCACGATGAGAGTGTTTCAGCGCAAGAACAGCCCGCAGCCTCAGACCGGCACCGTCGTCGGCCCGGCCCGGGTCGACGCCCGGACCAAGGCACTCACCAAGCGGCTCCGGCCCGGTGACGTCGCCGTCATCGACCACCTCGACCTGGACCGGGTCTCGGCCGAGGCCCTCGTGGCGTGCCGGCCGTCGGCCGTCCTGAACGCCGCCCGGTCCACCTCGGGCCGGTACCCGAACCTCGGCCCGGAGATCCTCGTCGAGGCCGGGATCCCGCTCGTCGACGACCTCGGCCCCGACGTGATGGCGGTGACCGAAGGAGCCCAGCTGCACGTCGAGGACGGTGTGGTGCGCCTCGGTGAACGCCTCGTCGCCGAGGGCGTGGCCCAGGACGCGCAGACCGTCGCGGCGGCGATGGAGGACGCGCGCGCCGGGCTGTCCGTGCAGCTCGAGTCGTTCGCGGCCAACACCATGGACTACCTGCGCCGGGAGCGCGAGCTGCTGCTCGACGGCGTCGGGGTGCCGGAGGTGGCCACCTCGATCGACGGCCGGCACGTGCTCATCGTGGTGCGCGGGTACCACTACAAGGACGACCTGGTCACCCTGCGCTCCTACATCCGGGAGTACCGTCCCGTCCTCATCGGCGTCGACGGCGGGGCCGATGCGATCCTCGAGGCCGGCTGGAAGCCGCAGATGATCGTCGGGGACATGGACTCCGTGTCCGACAAGGCGCTCACCTGCGGGGCCGAGGTCGTCGTGCACGCCTACCGGGACGGCCGCGCACCGGGGCTCAGCCGGGTCGAGCAGCTGGGCGTGCCGTACGTGCTCTTCCCGGCCACCGGGACGAGCGAGGATGTCGCGATGCTGCTCGCCGACGACAAGGGCGCCGAGCTCATCGTCGCGGTCGGTACGCACGCCACCCTCGTGGAGTTCCTCGACAAGGGGCGCTCGGGGATGGCGAGCACCTTCCTCACCCGGTTGCGGGTGGGGGGCAAGCTGGTCGACGCCAAGGGCGTGTCCCGGCTCTACCGGCAGCGCATCTCCAACCTGCAGCTCGTGCTGCTCATCGCCTCCGGACTGGTGGCGCTGTTCATCGCACTGGCCTCGACGGCCGCCGGGCAGACCTTGCTCGGTCTGGTGGGCGCGCGGTGGGACGACCTGTTCTCCTGGGTGGTCGGCCTGTTCACCGGCGCCCAGTCACCCATCCGTCACTGACCGAGGGCTGTTCACGTGATCGACTTCCGCTACCACATCGTCTCGCTGATCTCGGTGTTCCTGGCCCTCGCGGTCGGCATCGCGCTCGGCGCCGGACCGCTCAAGGAGACCATCGGCGACTCGCTCACCGGCCAGGTCTCGTCCCTGCGCGCCGAGAAGGAGTCGCTGCGGTCCGAGCTGGACACCACCACGTCCTCGCTCAACCACGCCCAGGGGTACATCGATGCGTCGGCCGGTCGGCTGCTCGACGGGACGCTCGCGGGCCGTCGCGTCGCGGTCGTCGCGCTCGGTGACGTGCTGACCGACCTGGGAGCGGCGATCGACTCCCGCCTGCAGCAGTCCGGTGCCTCGGTGAGCGCCCACGTGCAGCTCACGGCCGCCTGGACGGACCCGGCGCAGCGGTCGTTCCGGCAGGCGCTCGCCGGCAACCTCGTGACCTACCTGTCGCCGGCGCCCGCCGCCGGTGCCACCGCCGACGCCGAGCTCGCCCTCGCGCTCACGCAGGCCCTCGCGTCGGCCGACCCGGCGGCGCCCGACAAGCAGGCCAGCTCGGCCTCGATCCTGCTCGAGCTGCTGTCGTCCGGGGACAGCCCCCTCATCACCGTGACCGGCACGGTCTCGACCCCGGCCGACGCGATCGTCGTCGTCGCCCCCGAGGCCGCGACGACCGACAGCACGGCCACCCCGCCGGCCGACGACGTGCAGAGCGCCCGGCTCGACGTGGTCTCCGCTGCGGCCAGCGGCAGCGAGGGCGCCGTGCTCGTCGGCGGGGCGCGGGGCAACGGGTCGCTCGTCGACGCCCTGCTCAAGGACGCCACGTTGGCCTCCCGCGTGAGTACGGTGTCCGGCATGAAGGCCGTCTCGGCGCAGGTCGACGTCCCGCTGGCCCTCGCCGCCCAGATCGGCGGCCAGGTCGGCCACTACGGCTTCGGCGACTCCGAGACCGTGCTGCCGCCGGCCGTCGTGCTGCCGCCCGTCAACCGCACCCCGACGGCCCCGGCGGCGGCGGGGACCGGCGGGTGAACGACGCCGTGCCGGCGGTCGTCGGCGCGGTGGTGGGCGGCCTCGGTGCGTGGGTCGCCCGGTCGGTGCTGGGCACCTACCCGCCCGGCGGATCGGCGCGCTGGACCCGGACGAACCACGCCGGTGACCCCGTGAGCCTGCTCGAAGGGCCTGGTGAGCGCCGTCGAGGAGAAGCCGGACCTGGTGCTGGACATCGCGACCCTCACGGGGGCGCAGATGGTGGCCCTGGGCCGGCCGCGAGCCCGGCGCTGCCGGACGTCACGCTGTACAAGAACAACGTGGACGGCAAGGGCGCCACCTACGGCACGCACGAGAACTACCTGTTGGACCGGGCGGTGCCGTTCGCCGACCTGGTGCGG
>NZ_VWSD01000207.1 GCF_009829685.1 Cellulomonas citrea | reverse complement strand
CCCGCGCCGGTGCGCCGCGACCAGGGCCGCCAGCACCTGCGGGTCCGGGTCGGGGGCGCCGGTGACCAGTCCGGGGACGACGACGAGGTCGGCGCGTCGGGTCCAGGCCAGGGTGCGCTCGGCGTGCTGGACGGCACCGTCGCCGATCTCGACCGGACCGCGGGCCAGCGCGCAACGGCGCAGCTCCAGGTCGAGCGCGGGCACCTGGAGGTGCGCGGGGCGGAACGCCTCGCAGGCGACGGCCAGGTCGAACATGCGGGCGCCCGGGAGCAGCACGAGCGCGACCCTCAGCACGCCGCCACCCTACTGGCCCGAAGCCATCGCTCGACGTCCTTCCGGCCACTCACGCCGAGGACTCGCCGGGCGCCAGGCTGACGGCATGACGACGCTCCCCGCCCGGTCCGCCCTTCTCCTCGTCGACGTCCAGCGGGGGTTCGACGACCTCGCGTTCTGGGGTCGCCGCAGCAACCCCGGCGCCGAGGCCGCGATCGGCGCGCTCGCCGCGACGTGGGTGGGCACCGGCCGTCCCGTCGTCGTCGTGCAGCACGCCTCGGCACCCGGCCGGCCGCTGGCCGCCGACGCCCCCGGCCATGCGCTCATGGACGTCGTGGCGGACGTGCCCGCCGCGCTGCACGTCACCAAGACCGTGAACTCGGCGTTCTACGGCACCCCCGACCTGCACGCCTGGTTGCAGGCGGCGGGGATCGGGCACCTCGTGGTCGCCGGCATCCAGACCAACATGTGCGTCGAGACCACCGTGCGGATGGCCGGGAACCTCGGCTACCAGGTGCTGCTGCCGCTGGACGCGACGTTCACCTTCGATGCGGCGGGGCCGGACGGGGCGGTGCTCACCGCCGACGAGCTGAGCCGGGCGACCGCCACCAGCCTGCACGCCGGCGGTTTCGCCACGGTGGTGACGACCGAGGAGGTGCTGGCCGCCGCGCGCTGAGCGGCCGCCGCCCGACGGGCCGCCGCCGCGGTCAGCTCTGCTGCGGCAGGGCCTTGGCGTAGCAGACCGAGCTCGGCGCGCAGCGGTAGGCGCCGTACGCCGGCACCGCCAGGTACCCGGCGGCCTCGTAGAGCGCGATCGCCGCAGGTTGCAGCGCACCGGTCTCCAGCACCACCCGGCCGAAGCCGAGCGCGACGGCCCGCGCCTCCAGGGCGCGCAGCACGTCCCACGAGTAGCCGCGGCCGCGGGCGGGCGGTGCCACGTACATCCGCTTGAGCTCGGCGGCGCCCGGGCCCACGTCGCCGGCCAGGTCGGCCGCGTCGCGCAGGGCACCGCAGGCCACCGGGCGACCGTCGAGGCGACCGACCACCATCGCCACGACGTCGGCACCGGTCATGCCGGTGCCCTCGTCAGGTCGGCCGTACAGGGCGGCGAGCTCGGCCTGCTGGGCGTCCCGCAGGGCGCGTGCGGTCGCGTCGTCCCAGTCGACGTCGGTGAGCTCGAAGGGCAACTCAGACCAGCGCGTGCAGCACGGAGGTGAAGAACCGCAGACCGTCGGTGCCGGTGCGCGGGCCCTTGGCGCCGTCCGGGCCGAAACCGGCCTCCACGGCGTGCTCGGGGTGCGGCATGAGCCCCACGACGTTGCCGGCCTCGTTGGTGATGCCGGCGATGTCGTGGCGCGAGCCGTTCGGGTTGACCTCGCGGTAGCGGAACACGACGCGCCCCTCGCCCTCGAGGCGCTCGAGCGTGTCGGCGTCGGCCACGTACTGGCCGTCCTGGTTCTTCAGCGGCACGGTGACGGTGTCGCCGACGGCGAAGTCGCCGGTCCAGGCGGTGCGGTTGTTCTCCACCGTGAGCGCCTGCTCGCGGCAGATGAAGTGCAGGTGGTCGTTCTTGATCATCGAGCCCGGCAGCAGGTGGGCCTCGGTGAGCACCTGGAACCCGTTGCAGATGCCGAGCACCGGCAGCCCCTTGCCCGCGGCCTCGACGATCGACGTCATCACGGGGGCGAACCGGGAGATGGCCCCGGCGCGCAGGTAGTCGCCGTAGGAGAAGCCGCCCGGCAGCACCACGGCGTCCACCCCGTGCAGGTCGGCGTCCGCGTGCCACAGGCTCACCGCGGTGGCCCCGGCCAGCCGGACCGCGCGTGCGGCGTCCCGGTCGTCCAGCGTGCCCGGGAAGGTGACGACGCCGACCTTGGTCACGCGACGACCCCGGTGTCCTCCGCGACCCGGACGACGTCCTCGATCACGGGGTTCGAGAGCATCGTGGTCGCCGCCTCGCGGGCCGCCGCGAGCACGGCCTCGGTGACCGGCCCCTCGACCTCGAGCTCGAACCGCTTGCCCTGCCGGACGCTCGTGAAGCCCTCGATGCCCAGGCGGGGCAGTGCGCGGGCGACGGCCTTGCCCTGCGGGTCGAGGATCTCCGGCTTCGGCATGACGTCGACGACGACACGTCCCACAGTGCTCTCCCGGGGTGCGGCGGGTGGCTGGCGGGGCTGAGTCTACGGCGCGGGCGGCGGGACCCGGGCCCCGGTCTCGTCCGCGGGGGCGGCCTCGTCGTGGTGGTCGGGTGGCACCTGGGCGGTGCGGGCGCCGGGCCACCACCACGTCCACCGACCCGTGAGGACCATGACGGCCGGGCCCAGCACGGTGCGCACGACGGTGGCGTCGACCGCGACGGCGACCGCGAGCCCCACTCCGAACACCTTGATCACCGGGTTGTCGGTGAGGACGAACGAGGCGAAGACCGAGAACATGATGAGCGCGGCGGCGGTGATGATGCGTCCGGTCTCGGCCAGGCCGCGTCGCACCGCCAGCGTGTTGTCCCGGGTCTGCAGCCAGTGCTCGCGGACGGCCGAGAGCAGGAACACCTCGTAGTCCATCGACAGCCCGAAGAGCACCGCGAACAGCATCATCGGGACGTAGGCGTCGATCGCTACCGGCCCGTCCAGGCCGACCAGACCGGCTCCCCAGCCGCGTTCGAACACCGCGGTCACCACGCCGTACGCGGCGGCGACGGAGACCAGGTCCATGGCGGCGGCCTTGAGCGGCACCACCACCGACCGGAACGCGAGCGCCAGCAGCCCCGCGGCTACCAGGACGGTGGCGAGCACCAGCCACGGCAGTCGCTGCGCGATCCGGTCGGACAGGTCCAGTCGGGTCGCGGTCGGACCGCCGACGTGCACCGTGACACCGTCCGGGGCCTCGACGGCCCGCAGCCCGGTGACCACGTCGCCGGTCGCGGGGTCGGCGGCTCCCGTGGCCGGCTGGACCCGGAGCACGGCGGCCGTCCCGTCGGTGGCCAGCGTCGGCTGCGCGACCGAGGTGACGCCCGGCACCGCCGCGAGCGAGTCGGCGACCTCGGTGAGCCGAGGGTCGTGCGCCGAGGTCGCTGCCGGGTCCAGGGCGAGGGCCACCTGCAGGGTGGCGCTCGCCCCGGCGCCCAGCTGGGCGGTCGTCAGGTCGTAGGAGATGCGTCGTTCCGAGCTCAGCGGCCAGTCGGCGTCGCTGCTCTGGCCCAGCGTGAGCCAGACCGCGGGGGCGGCGAGCGCGGCGAGCAGCAGGGTGCTCGCGACGACGGCGGTCCACGGCCGCCGGGCCACGGTGCCG
>NZ_VWSD01000206.1 GCF_009829685.1 Cellulomonas citrea | reverse complement strand
GACGGCGGCGGGCTCGGCCTCAGCCGGTGCGACGGCGACCGGTTCGGCGGCGGGTTCGACCACCGGTGCGAGGGGCTCAGGCTCGGCCGCGAGCGCCTCGGAGACCGGCTCGACCTGCTCGGGCACCTCGACCGGGGCGGCCGCCTCGGGGACCGGCTCGACGGCGGCCGGTGCCGCCGGAACCTGACCGGACCGCAGGGCCTCGACCGCCGCGACGACCTCGTCGACGTCCACCTCGCCCTCGGTGCCGTCCTGCTCGACCGCACCCAGGATCGCCCGGACCGTGTCGGTGATCGACAGCAGCACATCCGTCGTGCGCTGGTCCATCTCACGCTTGCCGTCGCGCAGCTCCACGAGCAGCGACTCGCCCACATGGGTCACCCGCTCCAGGCGCCCGAAGCCCAGGAACCCGCTGGTGCCCTTGATGGTGTGCACCGTGCGGAAGATGCTGGACAGCAGCGTCCGCGAGCCGGGCTCACCTTCGAGCTCGACGAGGTCGCGGTCCAGCTGGTCGAGGTTCTCGTAGCTCTCGACCAGGAACTCACGAACGATGTCCTCGTTGTCGTCCACGCCTGTCCTCCTCGTCAGTCCCCCGTGCAGACTGCTCATCGACGCGGGGGCACCGAACCTGAGAAATTGACGTGAGACCAGGGCCAGCCCCGCTCACGACACGGCACGATGCGCTCACGCCGCCCCTCCGACCTGCACGTACGTGCACCCGGACGTGCGCAGGACGAGGGACCCGACCGGTCGCGCGACCCGCACGTCCCCACCCGGTACGGCAGGGCAGGACCACCGTCGTGGTGGCCACGACAGGTGCGGCGACCTGCCGCACCCGCGTCGTCAGCGGCCGGTCTGGTACCCGGACACCGACCGGCGGATCTCGTCGGCGGCCTGGGTGAGCATGCCGATCTGCTGCTGCACCTCGTCGACGACGACCGCGCTGGACCCGGCCGACCGTGCGACCCCGCCGATCGACCCGGCGATCTGCTCGGTCCCCGCCGCGGCCTCGTCCACGCCACGGGACATCTCGGTGGTGGTGGCGGCCTGCTCCTCGACGGCGGCGGCGATCGTGGTCTGGTAGTCGTTGATGGCCTCGATGATGGAGCCGATCTCCTCGATCGCCTCGACCGCTCCCCCGGTGTCGAGCTGGATCGCCTCGACCTGGCGCGCGATGTCCCCGGTGGCCTGAGCGGTCTCCTGGGCGAGCGCCTTGACCTCACCGGCGACCACGGCGAAGCCCTTGCCGGCCTCCCCGGCGCGCGCGGCCTCGATGGTCGCGTTGAGCGCCAGCAGGTTCGTCTGCTCGGCGACCTGCGTGATGACCTTGACCACCGAGCCGATCTGCCGGCTCGAGTCGCCCAGCCGCGCGACACGCTCGTTCGCGGTGCGCGCCGCCGCGGTCGCCCGTTCGGCCACCGAGGCCGCCGACGACGCGTTGCTCGCGATCTCGGAGATGGACTGGTGGATCTGCGAGGCGCCGGCCGCCACCGCCTGCACGTTGCGCGACACCTGCTCGGCCGACCCGGCGAGAACATCGGCCTGGCTGGACGTCTCCCGGGTGGACCCGGCGGCCCGGCCGTTCGCGGCCGTGAGCCCACCGACGGCGTCGGTGACCCGTCCGGCTGCGGCGATCACCTCCGACAACGTGGTGCGCAGCGACTCCTGCATCCGACCCAGTGCCGCGGCCATCCGGCCGGCCTCGTCCTTGGTGGTCACCACCACCGGGGTGGTGAGGTCGCCGTCGGCCATCGCGGTGAGCGTGACCTCGACCCCGTGCAGCGCGCGCGTGATCCGCCGGGTCACGGTGACGGTGAGCAGCCCCGAGGCGGTCGCGCCGACGAGGAACGCCACCATGAGGATCGCGATGACGGTGCGGATCTCTCGCTGACCGTTGCTCATCACGGAGGCGACCCGGGCGTCGCTGTGCGACTGCAGGGTGGACAGCGGGGTGCCCGCCACCTGCGGGTCGGCGGCCGGGACGGCGAGACCCTGGGCGAGCGCCATGAGGTCGCCGTGCTCGGCGGCGGGCAGGACGGTCGTGTCGCGCACCGTCTCCCAGGCCTTCCAACCCGCGACGAACTGCTGCCACGTGTCGCCCTGCTCACCGCTGAACGCGGTGATCTGGTCGTCGACCGCGGCGTCGTTGGCCTTCCAGGCGCGCAGCAGCACGTCACGGGACGAGGAGTCGGCCGCGGCCACCTGGACGGCATAGGTGTGGCTGCGCAGCTGCCCGCTGGACAGCGCCGCGAGCTCGTTCTGCACGGTGGTGCTGGCCGACATCTGCTCGAGGTTGACGCCCGCGTGCCACAGCGCGACGGCACCGCCACCACCGACGACGACGAAGACCGCCGACAGCAGGGCCACCGCCGAGGCGACCTGCAGGGCGATCGGCCGGTCCCAGAACCACGCACCTCGGGTGCGACCACTCGTCCTGCGGGCCGTCTCCGTGCGCGCCGCCATGGCCGTGGACCTCCGTTCCGAGGTCGCGGTTGCACACCGCCCCTCGCCTGCTCATCGGCAAGGCAGCAGCTGGTGTGAGGAGTTGTCAGCGCGGCTTCGGGGCGCGGGGGCGCACGGCCGACGGACCAGGGACCGGGCGACCCGGCCTCGGTGCGGGGGTCGGCGGCCCGGCGGACATCGGTCCGGCGGCAGCCTCGGCCGGTTCCGCCGCAGGGCCGGTGGCGGGCGTGGGCGGCACCACCAGCCGACGCAGCGCGGCCTCGGTGCTGTCATCCGCCTCGACGGCCTCGACGTTGCTGCGACGGACCGCCTCGAGCACCTCGGCCCGGTGCACCCGGATCTCCCGGGGCGCCTCGATCCCCAGCCGCACACCGTCGCTGCGCACCTCGATGACGGTCACCACGACGTCGTCACCGATGAGGAGTCGCTCACCCACGCGACGGCTGAGCACCAGCATGGGGTGACCCTACCGTGCGGTCGCCGCAGGCGACGGACCACCCGCCGACCAGCAGGGCCGCCGGCGCACCGCCTCAGCCCAGCGCGGCGTCCAGCGGCTGCCCCAGGACCGCCGCCCACACCAGGCGTGAGGTCGGCAACCCGTCCAACCAGGCCACCGGCCGCCCCAGCCCGAGCACCGTACCCGGCGCCGCGGTGTCCAGCAGGGCCCGCACCGCCAGCGCGTCCACCGGACGGTGGGCGCCGACGTCGGCCAGCCACCGGGTGGCGTCCGCCGGTTTGAGCCGCGCGTCCAGCACCGCCCACACCTGGTCCGGCCGGCAGGCACCCACCAGCTCGGCCGCCCGGGCCCGGCCCTCGGCGTCGGACTCGGCCTCGACCACGACGAGCCACGGGTGCCGGGCCGTGGCCGCACGCGCCCGCCAGCTCGTCATCGACGTCGTGTCGCCCAGCTGCGTCGGCGCCTGCGCCCCGAGGGCGCCCAGCACGAGCCGGCCGGTCCCACCGACCGCCACCACATCGGCCACGGCCAGCCGCATCCGGTCGACCAGCAGCGGTACCACGGCCGCCAGGTCGGCCGTCGAGCCGACGAGGGCGAGCACCTGGCCAGGGCCACGTGGCGGCGGCGGACCGGGCGGCACCGCGTCGAGCACCGAGGTGAGCGTGAGCGGGTCGCCGGCCA
>NZ_VWSD01000205.1 GCF_009829685.1 Cellulomonas citrea | reverse complement strand
GCGAGGCCCGCGGCGACCCGGGCGCCGAGGTCGGCGTCGACCTGGCGCCAGTACTCGACGGCGCGCGAGCGCACCAGCGGCACGGTGACCTGGCCGACGTGCGCGACGACCGTGGCGACCAGACGGTCGCGCTGGGCGTCGTCCATCACGTCGCGCACCAGGGTGCCGGCCTGGCCGAAGTCGTCGTCCTGCGGGTGCAGGGTGACCGCGGCGCGCACCAGCTCGCCGTCGTTGTGCCAGCCACCGTCGTCGCCGTGCGCCGCGGGGTCGGCGTGCGGGCCGCCGAACGAGTTCGGGGCGTAGACGGGGACCTGCGGGTCGGTGAAGGAGTACCGGCCCGCGCCGTCGGCGGCGTAGCTGTGCACCGGGGCGGCGTGCGGGGCGTTGACCGGCAGCTGGGCGTGGTTGGTGCCGACCCGGTACCGGTGGGCGTCGGCGTAGGAGAAGATCCGCGCCTGCAGCATCTTGTCCGGCGAGGCCGCGATGCCGGGCACGAAGTTCGAGGGTGCGAACGTGGCCTGCTCGATCTGGGCGAAGTAGTTGTCCGGGTTGCGGTCGAGCGTGAGTGTGCCGACCGGGAGGAGCGGGTAGTCGGCCTTGGGCCACACCTTGGTGAGGTCGAACGGGTTGAACCGGTAGGTCGCGGCGTCCTCGTAGGCCATCACCTGCACCGACAGGTCCCAGCGCGGGTGGTCGCCCCGTTCGATCGCCTCGTACAGGTCGCGGATGTGCAGGTCGGCGTCCTGCCCGGCGAGCAGGTCGGCCTGCTCCTGGGTGAGGGTGCGGTGCCCCTGCCGGGTGCGGAAGTGGTACTTGACCCAGAACCGCTCGCCGGCGGCGTTGATCCACTGGTAGGTGTGCGAGCCGAACCCGTCCATGTGCCGCCACGAGGCGGGGATGCCACGGTCGCCCATGAGCCAGGTCACCTGGTGCGCCGACTCGGGCGACAGCGTCCAGAAGTCCCACTGCATGGTGTTGTCGCGCAGGTGCGAACCGGGCAGCCGCTTCTGGGAGTGGATCAAGTCGGGGAACTTGATCCCGTCGCGGATGAAGAACACCGGGGTGTTGTTGCCGACGAGGTCGTAGTTGCCCTCGCTCGTGTAGAACTTCAGCGCGAAGCCGCGCGGGTCGCGCCAGGTGTCCGGCGAGCCCTTCTCCCCGGCGACCGAGGAGAACCGGGCGAGGGTCTCGGTGGTGACGCCGGGCTGGAACAGGGCGGCGCGGGTGTACGCCGACACGTCGTGCGTGGTGACGAAGGTGCCGAACGCGCCGCCGCCCTTGGCGTGCACGACGCGTTCGGGGACCCGCTCCCGGTTGAACTGGGCGAGCTTCTCCACGAGGTAGTGGTCGGTGAGGACGATCGAGCCGTCGGGTCCGACGCTCTGGGCGTGCTGGTCGCTGGCGACGGGCGCGCCGGCGCCGGTGGTGGTGGGCGGGGTGCTCATGGGGACCTCCGTGGGACGGGTGTCGCGGTCGGGACCGCGGCCGGGCGGGCTTCGGTGGTGCGGCTCGGACGCCCGGCCTCAGCCGTGGCGGTGCGCGGGCAGCACATGGCGCGTCGGCCGCGGCCTGCGGTCGACGTGCGGTGGGGTCGAGCGGGTGAGAGTGGTCAGGCGCCCGCCGCGCACCGGGGACAGCGGCCCCAGAACACGACCTCGGCGCGTTCGACGGTGTAGCCGGCGGCGGACGACGGCGTGAGGCAGGGGGCCGCGCCGACGACGCAGTCCACGTCCTCGACGGCGCCGCAGCTGCGGCAGACCAGGTGGTGGTGGTTGTCACCCACCCGGTTCTCGTAGCGGACGGGGGAGCCGGCCGGCTCGATCCGGCCGAGCACACCGGCGTCGGCGAGGTCGCCCAGCACGTTGTGCACCGACTGGACGGACATCGGGTAGCCGCGGTCGACGAGCGCCCGGCGGACGGTCTCGGCGTCGGCGTGCGGGTGCGCCGCGAGGGCCTCGAGCACCTGCACCCGACCCCCGGTGACCCGCAGGCCGGCGGTGCGCAGACGTTCGGCGGTGTCCATGACCAGGACGTTAGCCCCATATCGTGAACGGATCAAATGTAAGAGTTGTTCACGAAAGGGCGGTCGGGCTCGACGGCCCGGCTACGATCGCCCGATGCGACAGGACGGCACCGCGTGAGCGACAGCGGCAGCGGCGACTTCGAGTTCGAGCGCCGGTTCTTCGTCACGGGCGTGCCGGCCCACCTCGTCGACGACGCGCCCAGCCTCATCGTGCAGAGCTACTTCCTGGCCGACGGCGGCTTCGCGCTGCGCGTGCGGGTGCAGGCACCGACCGTGCGCACCGCGCTCGACCCGACGGCCGACGAGCTCGCGCTGCTCGAGCAGCACGCCGACGAGATCGACTTCTCCGCCGTCACGGTCAAGGGGCCGATGAACGAGGGCACCCGCTACGAGGCCGAACGCTCCCTCGACCCGCTCGTCGGGCTCGAGCTCATCCGTCGCGGCGGGCTGCGGGTCGCCAAGCTGCGGCACGCCGTGTGGCTCGGCGAGGACGGCTGGGTGATCGACGAGTTCCTCGGCGCCAACGCCCCGCTCATGATCGCCGAGGTGGAGCGCGGCGGCCCGGTCACCGACCTGGCCATCCCGTCGTTCTGCGTCACCGAGGTGACCGCGGACCCGCGGATGGCGAACGACTCCCTGGCCCGCACGCCCTTCTCCGGATGGGCGCAGGACTACGCCCGCGAGCTGGCGGCGCAGGGCCCCACCTTCCTGGACGGTCTGGGTGTCAACCGCCGCCAGGACTGAGCCCACCACCTCGCGCGTCTAGGCTCGGCACCGATGCCCGGCGTACGAGGTCCCCACCCCAGGCTGCGGACCTGGGCCCCGCGGGTGGCCGGCGGGTTCGCGGTGCTGCTCGTCGCCCTCGTCTTCGGGGTCACGACGGCGAGCACCACCGGGTCGCTCGGGCCGCACGTGGCGCGGTTCGACGTGACGACGGACTCCACCGTCACGGTCGACGTCGGTCCGCTCGGCACCGTGCAGATCGACTCGCCCGCACCGCTGGGCCTCGGTGTGCGGGCCACCGTCGGGGAGATCCCGCGCGGCGTCACCGACGTGAGCCAGGCGGCCACGCTCGAGGCACTCGGTCAGGACCTCGACCAGTACATCGCCTTCTTCTCCGGGACCCGGGCGACGGTGCACCAGGTGCTCGTCGCGCTCGCCGAGGACGCCGCCCGGCGCACCGCCGTGGCTCTGCTCGTCCTGGTCGGGGCCGGGCTGGGGGTGCGCGTCCTGCTGGGTCGCCGTCGACGCGAGGAGCTGGTGCGCACGCTCGCACCGCACACCCGGCAGATCGTCGTCGGCGGCGTGGTCTTCGTGCTGGTCGCCACGGCCGTCACGGGGTCGCTGGCGCCGAGCCCGGCCGTGCAGGCCGACTCGGTCCCGGTCTCCTCGGTGTTCGACGGCACCCCGTTGCACGGTGCCCGGATCACCGGCCGGCTCGGTGCGCTCGTCGACACCTACGCCGGTCAGATCGTGGCCGCCTACCGCCAGAACGAGGAGTTCTACGCGACCGCGACCGCCTCGGTGACCGCCGCCTGGGCGCACTGGCAGCGCAGCGGCTCCCCGCTCGTGGCACCGACCGCCCCCGGGCAGCCTCCCGTCGTGCCGTCGACCGCCGCCGCCCCGCCC
>NZ_VWSD01000204.1 GCF_009829685.1 Cellulomonas citrea | reverse complement strand
CCTCGTCGGCTGCGGCGGGCGAGACCTGGGCCGGCACCGCGCCGGGCTGACGCAGGCCCACGGCCTCGTGCGACGGCCCCGGCACGAGCTCCCGGACGGGGCGCTGCCGGGTCTGGTCGGACGCCGCGCCGTCCGCCGCACCGAGCTCGAGGATCGGCCGCAGCCGGGTCGCCTCGTCCTGCTCGAGCTCGGTGTGCCCGGGCGCCGCGACCTCGGGGGGCCGGCGGGAACCGCCCGTCTCGAGCCCGACGACGTCGAGCGCCGTCACCGGCAGGCCGAGCGCCTGCTCGACGTCCTGCAGCGCCCGGGCCACCGCGACCGCGCTCGCGTACCGCCGCCCCGGGTCCTTGGCCATCGCACGTTCCAGCACCCCGGTGAGCGCCACCGGCATGTCGGGGCGCCCGACCGCCGGCAACGGCATCCGTTCGATCCGGGCCACCAGCTCCGGTGCGGTGTTCGCCGACCCGGGCACCTCGAAGGGGCTGCGTCCGGCGAGCACCGAGTAGATCGTCGCGGCCAGCGAGTACACGTCGGACCGCTCGTCGCCGGCCGGTCGCGGGCCCACCAGCTCGGGGGGTGCCCACGGGATCGACATGCCGACCGCCGACCCCGAGCCCTGGCCTGCTGTCGCCGCGATCCCGAAGTCGGTGAGCGCCGGCCAGCCGAAGTCCGTGGTGAGCACGTTCGCCGGTTTGATGTCGCGGTGCAGGATGCCCGCGTCGTGCGCGGTCTGCACGGCCGAGGCCAGCCGCACCCCGATCCGCAGGCACTGGGCCACCGTGAGGCGCTCGGTCCGGTACCGCTCTGCCAGCCCGGGCTGCGAGCAGTACTCCATCACCAGGTACGGACGCCCGTCCTGCGCGAAACCGGCATGGTGCACCGTGACGATCGCGGGGTGGTGCGACAGCTGGGCCATGAGGTTGGCCTCGGTGACGAACCGCGCCCGCACATCGTCGTCGAGGGTGGGCGCGAGCAGCACCTTGACCGCGACGTCACGGGCCGGCAGGTGCTGGCGGTAGAGGAAGACGTCGGCGAACCCGCCCAGGCCGATGAGCCGCTGAACGGTGTAGCCCGGGAGCTCGGGGGGCGTGCTCGGCGAGCGCACCCCCGTCATGTCCCCCGCTCCACCGTGAAGGTCACCCCGTCGCCGAGGTCCACGGTCTGGTCGAGGCCGAGCGCGGTCGGCTCACCGGGGTGCAGGCGGTGCGAGCCCAGGCCGGGGGCGAGCAGGTAGACGCCGTTCGTCGAGTCGAGGTCGGTGACCAGGACGTCGTCACCGACCACACGCACCTCGGCGTGCGTGCGGCTGATGTCCTGCTGCGGGCTCGGCACCGCGACGAGCCGGGGCAGGTCGCGGCCGCCGATCCGGGAGGCCTGGGGGGCACGTCCGAGCAGCACGGGCCGGTCCAGGGCGACGACGAGCCCGGTGGACAGCACGAGCTTGACGACGGGCGCGGCCGCCGTCTGCACCGTCGGGGCAGGGCGCCCGTCCCACACCGGCAGGCTCTCGCGCAGGTCGGCCAGGCTGCTGGACATGATGGTGAAGGACGCGTCGTCACTGGTCTCGTACGACGACGCGACGGGCGGGCGGGCGATCGCCTCGGTCGGCGCACCGGCGGCCGCCATGGCGGGTTCCCGCACGGGGTCCAGCACCGGCTCGAGCACGGGGTCGAGCACCTGGGTCGGCCGGTCCCACGGGACCTGCTCGGCCGACAGCACCACCGGTTCGTCGACGCCCGCCCCATGAGCCGTCGGCTCGCCCGCCGACTCCTCACCAGGCACGGGCTCGTCGCCGTCCGCCCCATGAGCCGCCGGACCGTCGCGGTCCGCAGGACCTTCGCCGTCCGCAGGCTCGTCCGCCGACCTGTCCCCGTCTGCCGGCGCGTCGGGGCCGGACGGGGCGAGCGGGTCCTGACCGACCGTCGCGCCGTCGTCGTCGACCTGGTCACCCACGGGCTGCGCACCGGCGTCCGCAGGCTCCGGGGCCGTCCCGACGGCGTCCGCACCTGTCGCCCCCTCGTCAACCGACCCGACGAGGTCGAGCTGCGCCGGGACGGTGAGGCCGGCCGCCCGCACCAGCCCACCGATGAGCGGCAGCTGCGGTGACGTCGAGGCCCCGGACACGTGGGCGGTGAGCCGGTGCACGGACGGCAGCACGCGTTCGGACCAGGTGCTCACCGCCGAGCCGTCCACGACGGTCGTCCCCTCGTCGGTGACCGCCTCGACCCGCACCGGTCCGCGGACGGCGACGTTGGTCGACCCGTCCGGACCGCGCACGGCCAGGGCGAAGCTCGGCAGCGCGCCCAGACCGGCCCTCGACAGCGCCGACAGTCCGTCGACGAACGTCGCACCACGAAGGCCCTGCCGCCACAGCTCGAGCGCGATCTCGTCGCCCGCATCGGGCTCGACGAGGGCGACCCACCCGTCGCAGCTCAGGGCCGTCCAACCGCCCGGGGTGTAGCTCGACCCGTTCACCGTGCTCCGTCCTGCGGCACCTGACGAGGAACCGTCGCCCCGTCCACCATCTCGTCCCAGCGGTGCCCGCTGCCGCGGGAGACCGTCGGGTGCTCGTCGTCGAACGCGTCCGCCAGGCTCGTCTCGCCCGACGACGGCACCACGTCGATCACGACGACCGTGACGTTGTCCCGTGCCCCGCGCGCGAGCGCCTCGTCCACCAGGGCCACGGCCGCCGCCTGCGGGTCGGCCCGCGAGCCCAGCGTCGCCGCGATGTCCCCGGCACCCAGCTCACGGGTGAGGCCGTCGGTGCACAGCATGAGCCGGTCGCCCTGCCCCGCAGGAAGCAGCCAGTAGTCGGGCTCGGGCAGGCCGTCGGTGCCCAGCGCCCGGGTGAGCACATGCCGCTCGGGGTGCCGGTCGGCCTCCTCGCGGGTGAGCACACCGGCGTCGACGAGCTCCTGGACCACCGAGTGGTCCACGCTCACCTGCTCCAGCCCGCGAGCCGTCCAGCGGTACACCCGCGAGTCGCCGATGTTGAAGACGAGCCAGAACGAACCACCCTCGTCGTGGGTGAGGGCGACCCCCGCGACGGTCGTGCCACCCTGGCGGCCGTGCGTGAACTCGGCGCGGATCCGGGTCGAGGTGCGGTCGAAGCAGTCACGCACGTCGTCACCGGTGGGCTGGGACTGGCCGGCGAGCTGGGCGAACTCCTCGACCGCGATCCTGCTCGCGAGGTCACCCGCGTCGTGCCCGCCCATCCCGTCGGCCACCATGAAGACGGGCGGATAGGTGAGCACGGCGTCCTCGTTGACCTCCCGGACGGTTCCCCGGTCGGTCGCCGAACCCCACGACGTGCGCACAGAGCTCCCCTCCCGACTCGTCACCCACTGGAGTATCGGCCCCCATCGTGCCTCACCTGAGCGCGAGCGCGGGCACGTTGCCACTCGTCAGATGCCGAGTTGGAACACTCCCCAGTACGCCAGCACGACGAGCAGCACCAGACCGCCGGCCGCGGCCAGGCCCAGCGCGACACGCGGCAGCACGCCGGTCGCGACACCGTGACCCTCGCGCCGGGCCGCCACCGCACGGCGCATCGTGAGCACGGCCGCCGCGACCGTGACCACGCCCATGAGCCGCACGCCGACCCAGCCCCCGGTCACCACGAGGGCATCGCGCTGGTAGTCCAGGGCCAGCCGCGCCACCGCCACCAGGTACCAGACGAGGGCCGCGACGGTGAGCACGCAGCCGAGCCCGGACAAGAACATCCGCCGGCCGACCCCGGGCGCGAACCCGGCCACCGGCGCGCGGC
>NZ_VWSD01000203.1 GCF_009829685.1 Cellulomonas citrea | reverse complement strand
GCTCGCCGGGCTGGACGACGGTGCGGGCCGGGTCTGGGCCGACCGGGTGTTCGGCGCCTCGACCGCGAGCAGGCTGCGCGCCCTGGCGGTGCGCTACGACCCGGCCGGCACGTTGCTGCCCGGGCGTGCGCTCGACGGCTGACCCCTCGACGACGAGGGGGCTCTCACCACAGCCGCGGGCCGGCCAGCCCGTCGATCCGCGCCGGCCCGGCCAGGTGCGGCGGCTCCAACCGGTCGGCCGGCAGCGGCCGGGCGAAGAAGTACCCCTGCGCCTGGTCGACGCCCAGGTGGGTGAGGACGACGGCGGTCTGCTCGTCCTCGACGCCCTCGGCCACCACCGACAGGCCGAAGCTGTGCGCCAGGTCGACCATCGCCTGCACGATCACCTCGGGGGCCTCGCGCTCCGGTTCGGTGAGGTCCCGGATGAACAGCCGGTCGATCTTGAGCGTGTCCACCGGCAGCGTGCGCAGCTGGGAGATCGACGTCGACCCGATCCCGAAGTCGTCGATCGCGACCTGCACGCCGAGTCGCCCCAGCCGGGCCAGCACGGGGACGATCCGCGCCGGTTCGAACACGAGGGCGGTCTCGGTGATCTCGACCTCCAGCAGCCTCGCCGGCACGTCGTACCGGGTGAGCAGCGCCGAGATCTCCTCGACGATCGTCTCGCTCGTCACGTCGTGCGCCGAGAGGTTGACCGCGACCGGCACGTGCCACCCCTGGGCACGCCACTGCGCGAGCTGGGCGACGCTGCTGGCCAGGGCGTGCCGGGTGAGGTCACGGATGACGCCGGACTGCTCGGCCAGCGGCACGAAGAGGTCCGGGGTGAGGATCCCGCGCTGCGGGTGGTGCCAGCGCATGAGTGCCTCGTACCCGACGGTGCGCCCGGTCGAGAGGTCGACCTTGGGCTGGAAGTACATCTGCAGCTCGTCCTGCCGCGACTCGCGCAAGGCCTGGTGCAGCTCGCCGAGCAGCTGCAGCCGCACGGTCGAGGACTTGTCGGTGTGCGCCGAGTACACCGCGACACCCGTCCGGGAGTGCTTGGCCCGGTACATCGCGACATCGGCCGTGCGCATGAGGGAGGACGCGTCGTCGGCGTGGTCAGGCAGGCACGCCACCCCGATCGACGGCTCGACGTGCAGCACCAGGTCGCCCAGCTCGAACGGCGGGTCGAACAGCGTGCCGACCCGTTCGGCGAGCCGGCGGGCGTCGTCCACGGAGGCGACCTGGGGCAGCAGGATCGCGAACTCGTCACCGCCGAGCCGGGCCACCAGGTCGTCGTCGCGCAGCGAGCCGCGCATCCGTTCGGCCACCTGCTCGAGCAGCTCGTCGCCCCGGTCGTGGCCGAGGGTGTCGTTGATGTCCTTGAACCGGTCGATGTCCAGCAGCACCAGCCCGACGCGCCCCTCGTCGCGCCTCGCCTGGTCGATCGCCTGCCGCATCCGATCGGCGAGCAGCCGCCGGTTGGGCAGCCCGGTGAGCGAGTCGAGCAGGGCGAGCCGGGCGTTCTCCCGGGCCACGGCGCGCAGCCGGCGTGACGTCGTGTGCACGGTGCGCAGCAGCACGAGCCACAGCGCCACCAGCCCGATCACGACGGCGGCGGTGACCTGTCGGACGGCCTCGGACACCCCGGCGCGGGCCTCGGAGTCGTCCAGCCGGATCTGCGCGACCGCGACGACGGTGTCCGAGCGGCCTCCCCCGGGGCCGTTGACGTCGGCGGCGTGCACCGGCAGGTAGATGTCCAGCACGGGACGGCGCACCGTGCCGTCGGGCCCGAGCGTGACGTCGGTCGTCGCGAAGGTCTGCGGGCGTTCCTCGGTCAGCGCCTTGGTGAAGCTCAGCGGGTCGCGGGCGGTCGAGCTCCGGTCGTCCGTCGTGGAGTAGACGAGTGCACCCGACGTCGTCCACAACGTGAGGTCGACCATCCGGTCGGTGAACCGGCCGACGGTCTCCTGGACGGCGTCCCGCTGCTGACGGCTCAACGTCCCGGACCGCAGCGTCGGCACGTCGAGCGGGCGCACCGCGTAGCCCATGAGGTCGTGCGCCGAGGCGGTCGCGGTCCGGGCGCTCTGCTCGTTGAGCACCGACGACGTGACCATGACGAGCACGATGCCGAGCACCGCCATCGACACGCCGCTGACCAGCACGAAGTACCGCGTCAACCGGAACGGTCGATGGCCGGAGGAGAGCACTCCCACCCCTTCGCACCACTCGGGAGACGCGCGCAGCTGCGCGCCAGGGCACACGCTAGACGCCCGTCCACCCCGCCCGGGAGACCTCGCGGGAACGAGGTGGCCCCGGCCGCTGTTTCACCCGTGCGAGCGACCCCTCAGGAGGAACCGATGACGTACGAGATCGAGAAGACCGACGAGCAGTGGCAGCTCGAGCTGGAGCCCCAGGAGTTCGCGGTGCTGCGCCGGGCCGGTACCGAACGAGCCTGGACCGGTGCCCTGCTCGACGAGCACCGCGCCGGGGTGTACCGGTGTCGGGCCTGCTCCGCCGAGCTGTTCCGGTCGGACGCCAAGTTCGACTCGCACTGCGGCTGGCCGAGCTTCTTCACCCCGCTGGCCGGCGAGGCCGTGGTGGAGCGCACCGACACGAGCCTCGGCATGGTCCGCACCGAGGTGCTGTGCGCCCGGTGCGGTTCGCACCTGGGTCATGTGTTCGACGACGCCCCGTCCACCCCGACGGGTCAGCGCTACTGCATGAACTCGGTGAGCCTGACGTTCGAGGCCGTCGAGGCGTGAGCGTGGTGCCGGCCGCGGTCCGCCGCGGCCGGCCCTACGGGGCGGGTGGTGCGATGACGCCGAGCTCGACGAATGCGGCGAGCGAGGCGGCCGCGGCCTCCGGGTCGAGCAGGTCGACGGCGAACCCGTTCTGCACCAGGACGTGGTCGCCGACCTGCGCGTCGGGCACGTAGGCCAGGCAGCACTCCTGCTGCTGACCGGCGAGGTCGACGGTCGCCATCGGCAGCACGTCGCCGCTGATCGCCGTGATGAGTGCGGGCACCCCGATGCACATCATGCGCTCCTGGTCGTCGTGCCGGTCGGTGCGCCGACCGGCACCGAGTCCACCTGCAGCCCCATCGTCCCGGCCGGTGCCGAGGAGCACGGCAGGCACGGGTCGGCCTCGCGGATCGCGTCCTCCATGTCGAGGGCCGACACGGTCGCACCCGCCTGGTCCACCCCGGCGGCCGTGGCGAGCAGCGCGGCCAGCCACGGCTCGTTCTGCGCGGTCGGGGTGAGGATCGTCGCGGCCGTCACCGTGCCCCGCTCGTCGACCGCGTACCGGTGCACGAGCAGCCCGCGCGGACCGTCCACCCAGCCGATGCCGACCGGGTGGCGGGTGAAGGCTGCGACGGGACGGGCGGCCGGGCCGTGCACGAGCGCGCCCTGGCCGAGCAGCACGCCGATCGCCTCGACGCTGTGCACGGCGATGACGGCTCGGGCGGCGTGCGCCCCACCGCCCGCGGCCAGCCACTGCTCCTGCAGCCCGGCGGCCACCGGTGTGGTGAGCGGTCCGATGCGCAGCTGGGCGACCGGGCCGACGCGGTACCGACCACGGTCGGGTCCGAGCGCCACGAGGTACGGACGGGGGGCCGGGTCGCCCGGCACCGCCTCGGCGACGAGATCGTCCCAGCGTGCGGCAGGTGCGCCGGGTTCGACGAGGGTGCCGTCGGCCGCGACCACCCGCAGCAGGCTCCCCAGCAGGTCCGGACGGCCCGCGGCATCGGCCAGCGCGGCGTCGGCGCCGTCGAAGGTGTCCGTCGGGCCCGGTTCGGCCAGCGCGCGCCGGGCGA
>NZ_VWSD01000202.1 GCF_009829685.1 Cellulomonas citrea | reverse complement strand
GGCACCGGCCGCCCCGGCGGCGGCAGCACCCGCCGCCGCCCCGGACTGCTCGGTCGACCGGTGCGTCGCGCTCACGTTCGACGACGGTCCGGGCCCCTCCACCGCCACGCTGCTCGACGAGCTGGCGGCCAAGGGCGCCCCGGCGACGTTCTTCCTCGTCGGGCGCAACGTCGCCAAGTACCCCGAGCTGGTGGCCCGCGAGGCCGCGCAGGGCAACGCGCTGGGCAACCACACCTGGGACCACGCCTGGCTCACGAAGCTGTCCGCGCAGGACGTCGCCGTCGAGCTGGACCAGACGACCGCCGCGATCCAGACCGCCGCAGGCCTGACCCCGACGCTCGTCCGCCCACCCTACGGCGCGTACGACGACCAGGCGCTCGCGCTGCTCGCGGCCCGCGGCGACGCGGCGATCTGCTGGAGCGTCGACACCGAGGACTGGAAGAACCGGGACGCCGGGATCACAACGCAGCGGGCGCTCGAGGCCGCCGCACCGGGGTCGATCATCCTCATGCACGACATCCACCCGTCCACGGTCGAGGCCGTGCCGGGCATCGTCGACGGGCTGCGGGCCGCCGGCTACACCCTGGTCACGGTGCCGCAGCTGCTCGGCACCACGACGCCCGGTCAGGTCTACCGGCACGGCTGAGCCCGGCTGGCCGTCCTACCACCAGCCGCGTCGGCGGAACCACACCACCATCCCGGCCGCGACCACGACGCAGACCACCCAGAACATCGGGTAGCCCCAGCTCCACGACAGCTCGGGGAAGACGTGGAAGTTCATGCCGTACACCCCGGCCAGGAAGGTGAGCGGGATGAAGATCGTGCCGATGATCGTGAGCACCTTCATGGTGTCGTTCGACCGGGCGGACAACGACGTGCGGTACGACTCGGTGAGGTCGCGGGCCCGCTCGCGGTAGCCCTCGATGAGCTCGACCACCTGGACGATGTGGTCGCGCAGGTCGTGCAGGTACACCTGGGTGGTGGGCGACATGCACTCGTGCTGGTCGCGCTGCAGGTTCGCGACCACCTCACGCAGCGGCCAGATCGCCGAGCGCACGGTCACCAGGTCACGCTTCACGTCCTGGATCTCGACCAGCAGGGTCCGGTCGGCCTCGTCGAGGACATCGGCCTCGAGCCGGTCCAGCCGCCCCTCCAGGTGCTCCAGCAGGGGGAACGCGGCGTCCACGACGGCGTCGAGCAGCGTGTAGAGCAGGAAGCTCGCATCGGCGCCGCGGGCCCGCGAGGCACCCTGCTCGAGCCGCATGCGGGTGGGCCGCCAGACCCCGGTGTCCGCGTGCTGGAAGGTCAGCACGGTGGTGTGGCCCAGGAAGATGGAGACCGGGGAGGTCTTGATCCGGTTCCCCGAGGCGTGCAGCTCACGGGCCGTCACCAGCATCCTGGCCGCCAGGTCGCTGCCCTCACCGCCGTAGGCGTCGACCTTGGGACGCTGCTCGCGGCTGAACACGTCCTCGACCGCCAGCGGGTGCAGCTCGTACCGCGCGGCGAGCGCCTCGACGTCCGCGACCCGCTTCATGCCGACGACCTCGATCCAGCGGACCGTCGACCAGTCGGGGCGCGGGGTCCGCAGGAAGTCCGACAGGTCGTCGACCACATGCACCTCGACCCTCGTCGGGCAGTAGTCGACGCAGCGCACCAGGGTGCGGCCGGCGGGTCTGAGCTGGTCGTCGACCAGGCGAGGCGGGCGGTCGCCGGCGTCACGGGGCTCGTGGCTCACGCCGCAGACGGTACGCCGCACGGACGCCCCGCTCGGCGGACTCGCAGCAGGTCCCGAGGTCGCCGGGCGCCCGGCGGCGCGGCCGGCCGATGCCCACCGGCTGCGGGGATAGGCCAGACTGCACCCGTGACCGACCTGCTCTCGTCCCCGGTGCCCCGCACCGGCACGACGGTCGAGCACCGGCCGGACTGGTCGTGGCTGCCCCCGGGGCAGGCACCGACCGAGCAGTCGTTGCAGGAGGCGCGCGACCGGCTCGACACCGTGCTGGGCGACCACGGCGTCACCTACGCCGGCGGGGACGGCCGCTGGCGGCTCGACCCGGAGCCGGTCGTGGTGCACGCCGCCGAGTGGGCCGAGCTGGACGCCGGGCTGGTCCAGCGCGCCGAGCTGCTCGACGCGGTGCTGCACGACCTGTACGGCCCGCGCCGGCTGCTCACCGATGCGCTGCTGCCCCCCACCGCGGTGCTCTCCCACCCGGGGTTCGAACGGGCCGTCGACGGGCTGGCCCTGCCCGGCGGGCGCGACCTGGTGCTCACCGCCACCGATGTGGTGCGCGACGAGGCGGGGCGCTGGTGCGCGATCGCCGACCGGACCCAGGCCCCGTCGGGCGCCGGCTACGCGATGGAGGACCGGCGCGTCGTCGCCCAGGTGATGGCCGGGGTGTACCGGCAGGCGAGCATCGCCCGGCTCGGGCCGTTCTTCCACGCGTTGCGGCACGCCCTGCAGGACGCGGCTCCGCCCACCGCGACCGAACCGCGCGCCGTGCTGCTCAGCCCGGGCCCGGGGTCGGAGACCGCCTTCGACCAGGCGTACCTGGCCTCGATGCTCGGGCTGCCGCTCGTCGAGGGAGCCGATCTGCTGGTGCGCCAGGGGCGGGTCTGGATGCGCGGGCTCGAGGGCCTGGAGCCGGTCGACGTCGTGCTGCGCCGGGTGGACGCCGCCTGGTGCGACCCGCTCGAGCTGCACTCCGGGTCCCGGCTGGGCACACCCGGGCTGGTCCGGGCGGTGCGGGCCGGCACGGTGAGCGTGGTCAACCCGCTGGGCAGCTCGGTGCTGGAGAGCCCCGCGGTGCTCGCGCACCTGCCGCGACTGGCCCGGGCCGTGCTCGGCGCCGACCTGCAGCTCGCGTCGGCACGCACGTGGTGGTGCGGCGACGACGTGGCGCGCCGGTACGTGCTGGACCGGCTGGACGAGCTCGTGCTGCTGCCCACCGAGGCCGGCCCGGGGGTGCGGACGGTGCTCGGCTGGACGCTGTCGGGTGCCGAGCGCGCCGAGCTGGCCGCGCGCATCGAGGCGCAGCCGTGGGCGTGGGTCGGCCAGCAGCCGGTCAGCCCCGGCGGTCCCGAGGCGCTGCGCGGCACCGGCTCGGGCGACGCAGGCGCGGTGGACACCTCGGCCCCGCGTGCGGCCGTGCTGCGCACCTACGCCGTCGCGCACGACGCGACGTACACCGTCATGGCAGGCGGCCTGGCCCGGGTGTCCGACCAGCCGGTCGTCTCCTCCTCGCTCGGCGCCCGCGCCAAGGACGTGTGGGTGCTCGCCCCGCCGGCCCGGTCGCTGCCCGAACCGGGTGGCTGGGACGAGGACGTGCTGGAGGACGCGGGCCTCGGCCGCGGCCCGGCCACCGGCATCTCGCCGCGCACCGCGGAGAACCTGTACTGGATGGGTCGGTACGCCGAGCGCGCCGAGAACCAGGCGCGGGTGCTGCGCGCGGTCATCGACCGGTGGGACGACTACCACGGGCGCGGCGACCTGGTCGGCGGTGCGGCGCTCGACGTGCTGGCGCACGCCCTCGTGCTGCGCGACGAGGACGAACCGGTCCCGACCCGGCTGCCGACCCTGCGCGACCTCGTGCTCGACCGTGAGACGCCGCGGTCGGTGGCCCGTTCGGTGGCGCGGCTCAACGCCGCCGCACAGGCGGCCCGCGACCAGCTGTCGACCGACACGTTCGGGCCGATCGCCCGGATGGAGCGGGCGCTGCGGGACGAACGCGCCCGGGTCCGCACCGACCGCCCGGACCAGCCGACGCTCGCCGAGGCGACCGGGCCGGTCGAGGGTTCGCCGTCGGGTGCGCCGGCTGCAGGATCCCGTACTCGGTCTCGATCC
>NZ_VWSD01000201.1 GCF_009829685.1 Cellulomonas citrea | reverse complement strand
ACCAGCCGGTCCTCCAGCCATCGCTTGGTCGGCACGTCCAGGGCGTTGTCGGGCTCGTCGAGCACGAGCACCTCGGCCGGCCCGCGCAGCAGCGCCTCGAGCACCAGCCGCTTCTGCTCACCGCCGGTGAGCAGCGCCGCTCGCGCCTCGTCGAGGGCGACCCCCATCGCCGCCGTCTCGTGGTCCCTGGTTCGCACGACCCCATCCTGGCCTCCCGCCGGCCCCCCGGCCCAGCGACGGCAGCCGACGGGCTCGGCGACGCCCCCGGGCCCACAGGGCCCGACCCGGGGGCACCGGGCGGCCAGTAGGCTGCGGCCATGCGCCTGCACGTCGCCCAGCACCCCCTCATCAACCACAAGCTGACCGTCCTGCGCGACGAGAACACCCCGTCGCCCACCTTCCGTCAGCTGGTCGACGAGCTGGTGACGCTGCTGGCCTACGAGGCGACTCGCGACGTCGCGGTGCACGACGTCGAGATCACCACGCCGGTCACCACGACCACCGGGGTCAAGATCGCCGACCCGAGCCCGATCGTCGTGCCGGTGCTTCGCGCCGGGCTGGGCATGCTCGAGGGGATGACGCGGCTGCTGCCGACCGCCGAGGTCGGCTTCCTCGGCATGCGCCGCGACGAGGAGACGCTCGAGGCGATCACCTACGCCAACCGGCTGCCCGACGACCTGTCCGGCCGGCAGTGCTTCCTGCTCGACCCGATGCTCGCCACCGGCGGCACCCTCGTCGCGGCGATCGACTACCTGCTCACCCGCGGCGCCCGCGACGTCACCGCGATCTGCCTCATCGCCGCCCCCGAGGGCCTGGCGACCGTCGAGAAGTTCGTCGGCGACCGGGCTGACGTCAAGGTCGTCGTCGCGGCCGTCGACGAGCGTCTCAACGAGAAGGCCTACATCGTGCCCGGCCTGGGCGACGCGGGCGACCGCCTGTACGGCATCGTCTGACCAGATCGACCGGCGCGTCGGCCCACCCGACGGGCACGGCGTCGCATCCGACGGGCGCCGCAGCTCCCCGGGCCGCTGCCCCCGCCGACATCTGACCGGCAGGCCGGCCCCGACCACCCGCGGTCAGGGGCTCTGCGGCGCCGCCGCCTCGACCGTGACCACACCGATGAGGTAGAGGTCGCCGCTCGTGGTCGGCGTGAGCGACCCGATGTCCGAGGTGAGGGTCTGCGGCCGGAACGCCTTGACGTCGACGCCCAGCGAGTTCATCAGCCCCCACCCGGTGGCCGTGGAGTCGAAGGCGTTGCTGGGTGACCCGGACGAGCCGTCCCAGGTGCGCGGGGTCAGCGCGGTGCCGTTGAGCAGCAGCTGGTCCCCGGTCACCCGGCGGTCGCCCTCCCAGGCCACGACACCGATGGTCGCCTGCGACCCGGCCCGGGTCGCGAACTCGAACGCCGGGGTGGTGGCGCGGGTGTCGACCCAGGCGCCGCCGTCGTAGACGGTCACCGTCCGCGCGGCGGACGACCCCGTGCCGACCGTCCCGTAGACGACGACGAGCGACCAGCCCGCGTAGTAGTTGGAGCTGGCACCGGTCTGCACACCGGGGGTCGCGACGGCGGTGTCGGCCACCGACCAGGCACCCGGGCCACCGGCCTGCACGAGCGAGGTGACGTCGGCGAAGGACTGGTAGTAGCTGCGCCCGCTGGAGTCCTTCTGGTCCGCGACGACCGCCCCGTCGACGGCCTCGTAGGCACCGCCGGGCCCGGCGATCCTCGCCGCGGTCCGCGAGGTGCTCCAGTCGTCGCCCGCGGCGGCGTTGGCCGACCAGTAGAGCCCGGCCCACACCACCTGCTCCCCCTCGGGGACGGTGAGCGTCGTGGTGGACGAGACGGCGCGGGTGGCCGGGCGCTCACCCGCCGGCGGACGCTGGTCGAGCGGCACCATGGTCTGGCCGTTGTTGTCCGCGGTGCCCCGCTCCACGGCCGAGGTGCAGCTCGAGCTCGGCGTGCAGGTGAGCAGCGGGGCGCCGACCTGCGTGACGTGCACGTCCCCGCTGAACGACACCTCAGGCGCCAGTCCGCCGGAGGAGGACACGACCGGCACCGACCCGGTCGCCGCGACGTCGCCGTCGGCCGCCACCGCGATCCCGGTCGAGCCGGTGGCGGCACCGGCCGCCTGCGCGGCGACCAGCACGCGGGTGCTGGTGCCCGCACCGAGCTGCCCGAGGTCGCAGACCACCTCCCGGGCGCTGCGGCCCTGGGCGCACCCCGGTGTCTGCGCCGCGAAGTCGGAGGCGTAGCTGATCCCCGGCGGCAGCGTGACCGTGACGACCACCCCGGAGGCGTCCGCACCCGCGGCGACGTCGACCGAGAACGTCACCGTGCCCACCTTGCCGTCGGTGAGCAGCAGCCGCCCACCGCTGGTGCCCACGGTCACGACGGGTGCCGTGGCCCGCAGCGCGACCGCCGCGGGCTCGCCCTCGTCGGCGTCGTCGGCGGTTGCCGCGGCGCCCAGGTCGCCGACCGCGCCGAACCGGCCCGCGAGCCCGGTGAGGTGCACGACGAGCCGACTGGTCCCAGCCGGGTCCATCCCGTCGTGCGTGCACAGCTGGACCGGGCCGACGATGCGGCAGGTCCAGCCGTCCCCGCTCGCCGCACCGGCCCACGCCGCACCCTCCGGCCGGCTGAGCCGCACCGTCACCTGCTGCGAGGCCAGCTCCCCGACGTTCGCCACCTGCACCGGCACGTCGCGGGTGCTGCCGAGGGCCAGTGCCCCGGGCTCGGCCGGCACCTCGACGGTCAGCCGTGCCGGGTCCAGCACCGAGTACGCCACCTGCGCCGCACCCGCCAGATGGGTCGGTCCGACGGTGATCCCGACGGTTCCGGCGCGCACCTCGACCCCCGGGTCGGCGACCAGGTCCAGGGCCAGCGTCGAGGCCGTCCGCCCCGCGAGCACCCCCGTGCACACCACCGTGCCGCGACCGGGCGCGCAGGTCCACG
This sequence comes from Cellulomonas citrea, assembly GCF_009829685.1. GTDB lineage: Bacteria > Actinomycetota > Actinomycetes > Actinomycetales > Cellulomonadaceae > Cellulomonas > Cellulomonas citrea. The sequence continues at coordinate 955 of NZ_VWSD01000201.1, read as the reverse complement.
GACCACTCGTCGTCGTGCTGCTCCGCACCCCGTCCGGCAGGCTGACCTGCACCCGCGCGGGGGCGGCGGAGGTGGTCGGCACGGCACCCTCGTTGGCGACGACGACGGCGAACGACCGGCTGCGCCCGGTGACCAGGGTGAGCGCAGGGACCGAGCCGCGCAGGGCGATCCGCGCCGGCGCCGGCCGGAACGCGACCCGCACGCTCGGTGCGGACGCCTCGATGGAGTCGCCCGCCACCCGTAGCCCGATGCTCCCGTCGGCCGCGTCGTAGGACTCGGCGACCGAGACGTGCAGCACGAGCTGCGCGCTCGCCCCGCCGGCCAGCACCCCGACGACGCACCGCGCGGCGACGTCGCCAGAGCCCCGGACGCAGACCCACGACGTCGAGGCAGCGGGCACGGCCGCCCCGCCGGAGGCGATGAGGTTGCCCTCCACCAGACCCGCCACGCTCACCCCGGGCGGCAGGGTGACGTCGACGGCGAGGTTCGTCGCGGGCTGGTCACCGAGGTTCGTGAAGCCCACGGCCAGCGGCTGGTCGTCCTGGCCTGCGACGAGCGTGAGCCCCCCGTCCGGCACGGTGACGACGACCCGCGCCGGTGCCGGCGCGGCGGCGAGCAGACGGGAGGACTGACCGGGCCCGGTCGGCGCACCGTCGGACGGCGCGACCGTCGGTGCCACGGCGGTCGGTGCGACGGCCGTCGGCACGTCGCTCGGCTGCGTGGCGCTCGTCTGCGGCGACGACGCCGCGGACGGCGCCTGGCTCACGGTCTGATGGGAGGACGCCTCGTCGGACGGCGCAGGCCCTGCGGCCGGCGGCCCACCGGTGGCCAGCTGGACGACCACCGCGACGGAGGCGGCCACGGCGACGACGGCCACGGCGATCCCGGCGATCGCGGCGGCCGGCAGCGCAGCGAGGCCCGCGAGCACGCCGCCCGTGGCCGCGGCAGCGCCGGC
>NZ_VWSD01000200.1 GCF_009829685.1 Cellulomonas citrea | reverse complement strand
CCGAGGTCCAGGTGGTCGCGCACCGGGAAGTCGAAGGTCGGCGGGGTGCCGACGTGCTCGAGCACGACGTAGTCGTCCTCACCGCCCGACGGCACCTGCGGCTCGATGACGTTCTCGATGCGGCGGGGTGCTCTACTCCGGGCTCGACCTGGCCGCGGCGCCGGATGCCGCGCAGGTCGCGCAGACCTGGGCCGACTACGTCGTCGGCCTGTGCCGCGGTGCCCGCATGGAGCTCACCTCGGCCGATGCGGCCGCGATCCGCAGCTGGGTGGGCGGCGGGCTCACCGGACGGCGCTGACCGACCGATGACGACCACCGCACCGCCGTCGCGCACGGCACCGCTCGTCGCCCCCAGCGAGGTGGCCGCATGATCGGCCTGCTCGGCGAGGTCGCCGGTCTGGGGCTGGCCGCCGTCGACGTGGTCGGCATCGTGTTCATGCCGATCCTGCTCGCCCAGCCCCGCGGGCTGCGTCGCGCGCTGGTGTTCCTCGCCGGCTCGCTCGTCGCGCTCGTCGCCATGGGGATGGTGTTCACCACCGGGGTGGGCAAGGTCGTCGTCCGGCTCACCCACCGGATGCCGTGGCTGGTGCCCGGCATCGAGGTGGCCGGCGGCGTCATCGTGCTGGCGCTCGGGGCGTACATGGTGGTGCGCGCCGCGCGGGGGGCGCGCACGCACGCCCCGGACTCGCTCGTGCAGCGCCTCGCCCTGCCCGAACCGCTGCTGTTCGCGTTCGGTGCCGCGCTCGTCGCGGTGCAGTCCGTGATCGACGTGGTGTTCGTCGTCGCCATGGTGGAGATCGGCACCAAGGGGCTCGCGCTGGTCTCGGTGATCGGCCTCGTGCTCACCTACGCGGTCACGGCGCTGGCCATCCAGGCGGCCGTCGTGGTCGCCTACGTCGCGACGCCCGTGGAGCGGCGGACCCAGGTGATGGACGCGTTCACCGCCTGGCTCACCCGGTCCGGTGAGCTGTGGGCCGGCATCATCGCCCTCGTGCTCGGTGTGGCCCTGCTGGGGCTCACCGGGCCCGACCTGCTCGCCGCGCTGCACCACCGGCACTGAGCCGCCGGTGGCCGGTGGGCGGCGGTGCGAGGTCAGCCGCGCGCAGTGACCCGGGGGTGGTCGCGCCAGGCGGGCATCGTCGCCATGAAGGCGAGCGTGTCCGCCTCGACCTGCGCGCGGCTGAGCTCGGGGTGCGAGCGCTGCTGCCACGACACCATCGCGGCGAACCGGGTGTCGAAGTCCTGCAGGTGGCCCTGCTCATCGGTGCAGTGGGCGCAGTACCGGCCGCTCTCGATCGGCATCGAACAGCTCTCGCACCGGGCGGTGACGGTCATGGCAGGTCCTTCCGGTGGGGTGCGGCGGCCAGCAGGGTGCGCAGACCGGTGAGGACGACGCCGCGCGCGTCCTCGTCCACCCCCTCCAGGGCGGTGGCCAGCAGCGTGAGGTCGAGCACCGACTGCTCGCGCCGCAGCGCGTCGCGGCCGGCATCGGTCAGCCACACGTAGGTGCGGCGCCGGTCCTGCTCGTCGGGCCGACGTTCGACCAGCCCGTTGCGCTCCAGCTGGGCGAGGATCTCGCTCGTCACCGACTGCGCCCGGTCCAGGTGGGCGCTCGCCTCCCCGACCGTCACCGGGCCGGTGAGCGCCAGGTGCGTCAGCGTCGCGCGCGAGGCGCCGGACAGCCCCCGGTCGGTCCCGTCGCGCCGGTGGTACGCGGCGTAGACGGCACGGAACGCCTCGTCGACCTGGTCGGCCAGGTGGTCGGCGAGATGGTCCGGCGGGAGGGCGGGCGGCACTCCGTCAGCGTGCCGCGGCACCGATCCATCGTCCAGCCCGATGGATCGGCGGGGCTCCGCGAAAGGGCGACGCCGGGCCCCGACGTGCGGGACCCGGCGTCGCCGGTGCTGCCGTGGTGTGCGGCGGGTTCAGACCAGGCGCGCCTTCGGCGAACTCTGCGCGGTGAGGGCCGGGTCGTCGGTGACGACACCGGCGAGCACCTCGTCGATCCGGGTGAGCAGCTCGGGCGGGATGGTGACGCCCGACGCCTTGACGTTGTCGGTCACCTGCTCGGGACGACTCGCGCCGACGAGCGCGGTGGCGACGTTGTCGTTGGCCAGCACCCAGGCGATGGCCAGCTGGGCCATGGTGAGACCGAGCTCGTCGGCGATGGGGCGCAGCCCCTGCACGGCGGTGAGCACCTCGTCGGAGAGCAGCCGCTTGATGAACTGCGCGCCGCCGTTGGTGTCGGTGGCCCGGGACCCGGCGGGCGGCTGCTGACCGGGCAGGTACTTGCCGCTGAGCACGCCCTGGGCGACGGGCGACCAGACCACCTGGGACATGCCGAGCTCACGGCTGGTGGGCACGACCTCGCCCTCGATGACGCGGTAGAGCATCGAGTACTGCGGCTGGTTGGACACGAGCGGGACGCCCAGCTCAGTGGCCAGTGCGTGACCGGCGCGCAGCTGTTCGGCGGTCCACTCGCTCACGCCGATGTAGAGCGCCTTGCCGGCGCGCACCACGTCGGCGAAGGCCTGCATGGTCTCTTCCAGCGGCGTCTCGTAGTCGTACCGGTGGGCCTGGTAGAGGTCGACGTAGTCGGTGCGCAGCCGGGTGAGCGAGGCGTCGATCGACTCGCGGATGTGCTTGCGCGACAGCCCGGTGTCGTTGGGACCCATGGGGCCGGTCGGGAAGTAGACCTTGGTGAAGATCTCGAGCGAGGCGCGCCGCTGACCCGCGAGGGCCTCGCCGAGCACGGTCTCGGCGGCGCCGTTGGCGTAGGCGTCGGCCGTGTCGAAGGTGGTGATCCCCGCGTCGAGGGCGGCCCGGACGCAGGCGATGGCCTGCTCGTTCTCGACCTGGGAGCCGTGGGTGATCCAGTTGCCGTAGGTGATCTCGGAGATCTTGAGGCCGGAGCGGCCGAGGTAGCGAAAGTGCATGCCGCCATTGTCCGCCGCCGCACCCACATCGCGCTGCGCGGCCCCGTTCGACCGAGGGCTGAGACGGCCCGTCCGGCCGTCGGACGGGAGCGGGTGAAGGTGGTCGATGTCAGGAGCGTTGAGCCCTTTGGTCCTGTCAATGCACGTCACAGGCGCGCATGATGGACCCCGCCGGCGACCCCGGCCCGCAGCACGCAGCTCTCACAAGGAACTCCTGAAGGAACGCGACCGACGATGACCACGCTCCCCGCCCCCGCCTCCCTGACCCGCGTCGCCGACCGCGCACGCGACCTCGCCGAGGCGATCTACTCCGGCCCCGCCCCCACCTCCGGCCCGACCGCCGCCGCCAAGGCCCGCCGCGCGACCTACCTGGTCGTCAGCGCCGTCGCCTGGCCGCTGGCCGCGCTCCTGGTGACCGGTCTGCTCGCCTCGCTCTTCCGCTGAGGCCGGGCGCACCCACGCCGCAGCCCGCGGGCCCGCACCGACGGTGAGTGCCCGCGGGCTCTCGCGCGCCGTCGCGCGGGCGCCCCGGCAGCGGGTGGATGAACAGCAGCGGTCCGGGGTCTATCTATAAAGAAACTTCCCTGTTAGTGTCCCCGCCATCGAGACGGGAGACCCGATGGCGGACTCGAACGAACCAGCCCCCGGCACACCGGGCTGGCTCCGGTCGCGCAACGACGCGCAGGCGCTCGCCCTGCTGCTCGACCACGGCGCCCTCACGCGCGCCGAGCTCGGCGCGCTCACCGGGCTGTCCAAGCCCACCGCCGCCCAGATGGTCACCCGGCTCGAACGGCTCGGCCTCGTCGGACCCGTCGGCGAGGCACCCGCCCGCCGCGGCCCGGCCGCCGTGACCTACGGCGCCCGGGTCGAGGGCGCCCGCGCCCTGGCCGTCGACGTGCGCGCCGACGCGCTCGACGCCCAGGTGGTCGACGCGCTCGACACCGACCACCCCGTCGTCACCGTCCCGCTCACCGGACGCGACCGCACCCCCGCCGGTGACGTG
>NZ_VWSD01000001.1 GCF_009829685.1 Cellulomonas citrea | reverse complement strand
GCAGCCGCGCCCCGGACCGGCCGGGACCACCGGGCTCGGCAGCCCGTTGGCGCTCGCGGCCCGGCTGCACGGCCCCGGCATCGCGACCTGGGCGGTGAGCGCCGCGGCGTACACGATGCTCGTCGGGCTCATCCTGCCGTCGGCGGGCGACATCGTCGGCACGTCCCCGCAGTTCGCGCAGGTGATCGAGGCGCTGGGTGGGGCCGGGGGCATCGCCGACCTGCTCGTGTCGATGGTGAGCGGGTTCGTCGGGATCGCCACCGGGGCGTGGGCGGTGACGATGGTCGTCGCGCTGGTCCGGGAGGAGACGTCGGGGCGGCTCGCGCAGGTGCTCGCCGGTCCGGTGGCGCGCGGGCGCTACCTCGGGGCGGTCGCCGTGCTGCTGGTCACCGGGGTCGTGGCGATCCCGGCGCTCGGCGGGCTGGCGCTCGGGCTCGGCCACCTGGCCGCGGGCGGCACCGGCGCCCCGACCCTCACCGACCCGCTCGGCGCAGGGCTGGTGCAGGTGCCCGCGGCGCTCGTCGTGGCCGGGGCGGCGCTCGCGCTGTACGGCTGGGTGCCGCGGCTCGTGCCGCTGTGCTGGGCGCTGCTGGCCTGGACGTTCGTCGTCGGGGTGCTCGGCAGCCTGCTCGACCTGCCCGGCTGGCTCGTGGACCTGTCGCCCTACGCCCACCTGCCGGTGGTGCCCGGGCACGCCGTGACGCCGGGGCCGCTCGTCGTGCTCGTCGTCGTCGCGGTGCTGCTCGGTGCGGTCGGGGCGGTCGGGCTGCGGCGGCGGGACCTGGCGGGCTGACAGCGACTCAGGGCACCAGCCGGTAGCCCACCCCCGGCACCGTGACGAGGTGCCGCGGGTGGGTGGGGTCCGGTTCGAGCTTGCGGCGCAGCTGGGCGAGGTAGACCCGCAGGTAGTGGGTCTGGGTGGCCAGGTCCGGCCCGCGCAGCTCGGTGAGCAGCTCGCGGCGGCCCACCACCTTGCCGACGTCGCGGGCCAGCAGCTCGAGCATGTGCCACTCGGTGGGGGTGAGTCGCACCTCGGCCCCGTCCCGGGTGACCTTGCGCAGCGCGAGGTCCACCGTGAACGTCGCGGTGACGACCACGGGTGGCCCGTCGCCGGTCGGGGTGTGGCGGACGGCGGCGCGCAGCCGTGCGAGCAGCTCGTCCATCGCGAACGGTTTGCTCACGTAGTCGTCGGCGCCGGTGTCGAGGGCCTCGACCTTGTCGTCCGAGGTCTGCCGCGCCGAGAGCACGACGACCGGCACCGCCGACCAGCCGCGGATGGCGCGCAGCACGTCCATCCCGTCCAGGTCCGGCAGCCCCAGGTCGAGCACGACGAGGTCCGGGTGCCAGTTCGCGGACAGGTCCAGGGCCGCGCGCCCGTCGTTGGCCACGGCCACGTCGTAGCGGTGCGCGCGCAACGTGATGGCCAGCGCCCTGGCGAGCGCCGGTTCGTCCTCGACCACGAGCACCCGGGTCATGCGGGGTCGAGCGGCAGCGTCATCACCATGGTCAGTCCTCCGCCGGGGGTGTCCTCGGCCTCCAGTGTGCCCCCGTTGGCCCGGACGAAGCCCTGCGCCACCGCGAGCCCGAGCCCCAGACCGTGCCCGTCGGGGGAGTCGCCCAGCCGCTGGAACGCCGCGAACACCTGGGCCTTGCGGGCGTCGGGGATGCCGGGGCCGCGGTCCACCACCCGCACCACCACGGCGGTCGGCACGGCCCCGGCCACGACGCGCACCGGCCCGTCGGTGTAGCGCAGCGCGTTCTCGACGAGGTTGGCGACGGCCCGTTCGAGCAGCCCGGCATCGGCGACGACGAGCGGCAGGTCCTCGGGCACGTCGATCGTCAGCCGGTCGCAGGCCAGCGGAGCCACGGCGAACGGCACCACCTCGTCGAGCGCCACCGGGGCCCGGTGCACCGTGACCGCCCCGGCGTCGAGCCGGCTCATGTCGAGCAGGTTGTCGATGAGCGCCTGCAACCGGTCGGTGCTGGTCTCGACGTCGGCGAGCAGGGCGACACGGTCGTCGGGGGCGATGGCGTCGCCGCTCGTGGTGAGCGCGCTCACCCCGGCCTTGATCGCGGCGAGCGGGGTGCGCAGGTCGTGCGAGACGGCGGCCAGCAGGGTGGTGCGCATCGCGGTGCGCTGCTGCTCGGCCTTGGTGGCGCGCGCCTGCACCCGCAGCCGGTCACGTTCCAGGGCGGCCTCGGCGTGCAGCCCGACAGCCGTGGCCACCCGCAGGTCCTCGGCCGACAGGTCGTGGCCGCGCAGCGCGAGCATGAGCCCGTCACGCACCGGCACCGTGCTGCTCGCCTCGTCGGGGGCGTGCGGTGCGTCCCGGCCGACGGCGTGCACCACCTGCCAGGGGTCGGTCTCGGCGTCCCGGGTGAGCAGGGACACGGCGTCGAGGGCGAACGCCTCGCGCAGCTGGTCGAGCATCGCCGGCACCGCATCGGCCCCGCGCAGCACCGCACCGGCCACGGTGGCCAGGGTGTCGGCCTCGGCGCGGGCGGCGGCGGCCTGCACGGTGCGGCGGGCGGCGAGGTCCACCACTGTCGAGACCGCCACCGCGACGGCGAGCAGCACCGCGATGGCCGCCACGTTCTGCGGCTCGGTGATGGTGAACGTGCCGACCGGCGGCACGAACCCGTAGTTCGACACCAGCCCGCCGATCACGGCGGCCAGCAGCGCCGGCCCGAGCCCGCCGACCAGCGCCACCCCGACGGTGAGCGCCAGGAACAGCATGAGGATGGTGGGCAGCGAGTCGAGCAGCAGCCCGTGCAGACCCAGGCCCAGCAGCAGCGGCCCGAACGCCGCGAGCGCCCACGCCGCCACGAGCCGCCGGCGCCCGAGCCCGCTGCGGCGAGGTGGGGCCCGGTGCCCGCGTCCGGCCTGCTCGTGCGTGACGACGAGCACGTCGATCTCGCCCGACCCGCGGATCACCCGGGGGACGATCCCGGGGGAGAGCGCCGCCACCGGACCGCGCCGCCGGGTGGCCCCGAGCAGGATCTGGCTCGCGTTGACCCCGCGGGCGAACTCGAGCACGGCCGTGGCCACGTCGTCCCCGACGACGGTGTGCCAGCTGCCGCCGAGCGACTCGACGAAGGACCGCTGCCGGGCCAGGGCGTCCGGGCTGGGCCCGGCGAGCCCGTCGCCGCGCGCCACGTGCACGACGAGCAGGTCACCACCGGCCGGCCGGCTGGCGATGCGCACCCCGCGGCGTACGAGGGCCTCGGTCTCCGGCCCGCCGGTCACGGCCACGACGAGCCGCTCGCGCGCGGGCCACGGCTCGGCGATCTCGTGGTCCTGGCGGTAGGCGGCCAGGGCGTCCTCGACGCGGTCGGCGGTCCACAGCAGGGCGAGCTCGCGCAGCGCGGTGAGGTTGCCCGCCCGGAAGTAGTGCGTCAGCGCGGCGTCGATCTTGTCCGGCCCGTACACGTTCCCGTGCGCGAGGCGGCGGCGCAGCGCCTGCGGGCTCATGTCGACCAGCTCGATCTGGTCGGCGCGGCGAACCACCTCGTCGGGCACGGTCTCGCGCTGGTGCACGCCCGTGATGGACTCGACGACGTCGTTGAGCGACTCCAGGTGCTGGATGTTCACCGTGGTGACCACGTCGATCCCGGCGGCGAGCACCTCCTGCACGTCCTGCCAGCGCTTGGCGTTGCGCGAACCGGGCACGTTGGTGTGCGCGAGCTCGTCGATGAGCGCGACGGCGGGGTGGCGGGCGAGCAGACCGTCCACGTCGAGCTCGTCGAACGTGGCGCCGCGGTACTCCACGGTGCGCCGCGGCAGCACCTCGAGCCCGGCCAGGTGGGCGGCGGTCTGCGCCCGGCCGTGCGTCTCGACCAGGGCGACGACGACGTCGACGTCCCGCTCGCTGCGGCGCTGGGCCTCGTCGAGCATGGCGTACGTCTTGCCGACGCCGGGGGCGGCGCCCAGGTAGACGCGCAGCGTGCCGCGTTTGCGCTCCTCGTCAGCCACGGGGCCAGCCTCTCCCGGATCGTCCGCTCAGCCCAGCCCCGCGAGCGCGGCGTTGAGCTCGAGCACGTTGACGTGCGGGTCGCCCAGCACGCCGAGGTCGCGGCCCTGGACGTGCGCCTCGACCAGGGCGGAGACCGTCGCCGGGTCCAGCCCGCGCACCCGGGCGACCCGGGCCACCTGCAGCCGGGCGTAGGCCGGCGAGATGTCGGGGTCCAGCCCCGAGCCGGAGGCGGTGACCGCGTCGGCCGGCACCGCGGAGACGTCGACGCCCTCGCGGTCGGCGACCTCCTGGCGGCGCTGGGTGACGGTGGCCAGCAGCGTCGGGTCGTTGGGGCCCAGGTTGGAGGCGCCCGAGGCCAGCGGGTCGTACCCGTCGCCCGCGGCCGAGGGGCGGGGCAGGAACCACTGGTCACCGGTGACCTGCTGGCCGATCAGCCGCGAGCCCACCACCTGGCCGTCGACCCGCAGCAGCGAGCCGTCGGCCCGGTCCGGCACCAGCCGTCCCACGCCGTACACGGCCAACGGGTAGCCGACCCCCAGCACCACGGTGAGGACCAGCAGCAGCCGTGCACCGGCGAGCACCTGACGAAGCATCGAGTTCATGGCAGCACGCCGTCACATTCCGGGGAGCAGGGAGACGACCAGGTCGATGAGCTTGATCCCGAGGAACGGCGCGATGATGCCGCCCACCCCGTAGACCAGCAGGTTGCGGCGCAGCATGGCCGCCGCGCTCGACGGGGTGTACCGCACCCCGCGCAGCGCCACCGGCACGAGCGCCACGATGATGAGCGCGTTGAAGATGACGGCCGACAGCACCGCGGACTGCGGTGAGTGCAGCCGCATGATGTTGAGCGCGTCGAGCTGCGGGTACACCACGGCGAACATGGCCGGGATGATCGCGAAGTACTTGGCGATGTCGTTCGCGATGGAGAACGTGGTGAGCGCGCCGCGGGTGATGAGCAGCTGCTTGCCGATCGCGACGATCTCGATGAGCTTGGTCGGGTTCGAGTCGAGGTCGACCATGTTCCCGGCCTCCTTGGCGGCCGAGGTCCCGGTGTTCATCGCCACCCCGACGTCGGCCTGGGCCAGCGCGGGGGCGTCGTTGGTGCCGTCCCCGGTCATCGCGACGAGCCGGCCGCCGGCCTGCTCGGTGCGGATGAGCGCGAGCTTGTCCTCCGGGGTGGCCTCGGCGAGGAAGTCGTCGACCCCGGCCTCGGCCGCGATGGCCCCGGCGGTGAGCGCGTTGTCGCCCGTGATCATCACGGTGCGGATGCCCATCGCGCGCAGCTCGGCGAACCGTTCGCGCATCCCGGACTTCACGACGTCCTTGAGGTGCACGACGCCCAGCGCCCGCGCCGGACCGTCACCCACCTGCTCGGCCACGACCAGCGGGGTGCCGCCGGACCCGGCGATGGCGTCCACGGTGCGCCCGACGTCGGCCGTGGGGTGCCCGCCGTTCTCGCGCACCCACGCCATGACGGCGCTCGCGGCCCCCTTGCGCACCGACCGGGTGCCCTCGGGCTCCGCGAGGTCGACGCCGCTCATCCGGGTCTGCGCGGTGAACGGCAGGAAGGTGGCCTGCGCCAGCTCACCGGCGGGCCGTTCGCGCAGCCCGTACTCGGTCTTGGCCAGGACGACGATGGAACGCCCCTCGGGGGTCTCGTCGGCCAGGCTGGACAGCTGCGCGGCGTCGGCGAGGGCGTCGACCGCCACGCCGTCGGCCGGGACCAGCTCGACGGCCTGCCGGTTGCCGAGCGTGATGGTGCCGGTCTTGTCGAGCAGCAGCACATCGACGTCACCGGCGGCCTCGACGGCCCGGCCGGACAGCGCCATGACGTTGCGCTGCACCAGCCGGTCCATCCCGGCGATGCCGATGGCCGACAGCAGCGCGCCGATGGTGGTCGGGATGAGGCAGACGAGCAGCGCGACGAGCACGGTGATCGACTGCGCCTGCCCGGAGTACACCGCGAACGGCTGCAGGGTGACGACGGCCAGCAGGAAGATGAGCGTGAGCGAGGACAGCAGCAGGTTGAGCGCGATCTCGTTCGGCGTCTTGGCCCGTGCCGAGCCCTCGACCAGGGCGATCATCCGGTCGAGGAACGTCTCGCCGGGCTTGGCGGTGATCTGCACGACGATCCGGTCCGAGAGCACCCGGGTGCCGCCGGTGACGGCCGACCGGTCGCCGCCGGACTCGCGGATCACGGGGGCGGACTCGCCGGTGACGGCCGACTCGTCGACCGCGGCGACGCCCTCGACCACGTCGCCGTCGCCGGGGATCACCTCACCGGCCTCGACGACCACCCGGTCGCCGACGACGAGCGCGGTCCCGGGCACCTCCTGCGTGCTGCCGTCGGGGGTCAGGCGCCGGGCCGTCGTCGTCGTGCGGGTGCGGCGCAACGAGGCGGCCTGGGCGCGACCGCGTCCCTCGGCGACGGCCTCGGCCAGGTTGGCGAACACGACCGTGGCCCACAGCCAGGCGGCGATGGCCCAGGCGAAGGCGCTGGGGTGCACCGCGGCGAGCACCGTGGTGAGCACGGCGCCGACCCAGACGACGAACATCACGGGTGTGCGCACCTGGTGGCGCGGGTCGAGCTTGCGCAGCGCCTGGGGGAGCGAGGCGATGAGCTGCCGGGGTTCGAAGGCCCCGGCGGCCGGGCGCAGGGTGGGGGTGCTGGTGGTCATGACAGGGCCTCGGCGAGGGGTGCGAGTGCGAGTGCGGGGAAGAAGGTGAGCCCGGCGACGATGAGCACGACACCGGTGAGCAGCCCGGCGAACACCGGGGTGTGGGTGGGCAGCGTGCCGGCACCGGCCGGGACGGGCTGCTGGGTGGCGAGCGACCCGGCGAGCGCGAGGGTGAGCACGATCGGCACGAACCGGCCGAACAGCATGCCCAGCCCGAGCGCGGTGTTCTGGTAGGTGGTCGCGGCGCCGAACCCGGCGAACGCCGAGCCGTTGTTGTTCACCGCGGAGGCGTAGGCGTAGAGGATCTCGGACAGCCCGTGCGGTCCGGTGTTGAGCAGCGAGGCGTCCCGCAGGCTCGGCACCCCCGCCGTGATCGCCGCGCCGACCAGCACGAGCGCCGGCATGGTGAGGATCGACAGTGCGACGAGCGTGACCTCGCGCCGGCCGATCTTCTTGCCCAGGTACTCCGGGGTGCGCCCCACCATGAGCCCGGCGAGGAAGACGGCGAGCACGGCGATGACGAGCATCCCGTACAGCCCGGTGCCGACCCCGCCCGGGGAGACCTCGCCCAGCACGATGTTGAGCAGGGTGACGCCGCCGCCGAGCGCGGTGAACGAGTCGTGGAAGGAGTTGACCGACCCGGTCGAGGTGCTCGTCGTCGACGCGGCGAACAGCGCCGAGGCAGCCGGCCCGAACCGCACCTCCTTGCCCTCCATCGCGGCACCGGCCAGCTGCGGGACGGCGCCGGCGGCGTGCAGCTCGGCCCACGTGGTCGCGGCGACGGCCGCGGCCCACAGCCCGCCCATCACGGACAGGATCGCGACGCCCTGGCGGCGGTCGCGCACCAGCGTGCCGAACGTGCGCGGCAGCGAGAACGGGATGGCCAGCAGCAGGAAGATCTCGACGAGGTTGGTCCATGCGGTGGGGTTCTCGAAGGGGTGCGCGCTGTTGGCGTTGAAGTAGCCGCCGCCGTTGGTGCCCAGGTCCTTGATCGCCTCCTGCGAGGCCAGCGGGCCGGTGACCAGGTGCTGCGTACCGCCGGTGAGCGTGGTGACGTCCTGCACGCCGGTGAAGTTCTGCACGACGCCGCCGACGAGCAGCACGATCGCCGCGACGAACGCCAGCGGCAGCAGGATGCGCCCGGTGGCGCGCACGAGGTCGACCCAGAAGCTGCCGATCCGGTCGGTGCGGCTGCGGGTGAACCCGCGCACGAGGGCCACCGCGACGGCGAGCCCGACGGCGGCCGAGGTGAAGTTCTGCACGGCGAGCCCGGCCATCTGCACGAGCTGGCCCATGACGGCCTCGCCGGAGTACCACTGCCAGTTCGTGTTGGTGACGAACGAGACGGCGGTGTTCCAGGCCCCGGCCGGGTTGACGTCGGCCATCCCGAGCGAGAGCGGAAGGTGCGCCTGCACGCGCTGGAACAGGTACAGCGCCAGGACGCTCACCAGGGAGAACGCGAGCAGCGAGCGGGCGTAGACGCCCCAGCGCTGATCGGCGTCGGGGTCGATGCCGCCCAGCCGGTAGACGATGCGCTCGACGCGGCTGTGCGTGCGGCCCTCCAGGACGCGGGCCATGTAGTCGCCGAGCGGTACGTGCACGGCGGCGAGCAGGGCGACGAGCAGCCCGATCTGCAGGACGGCGGCGGTGGTCGCGCTCATCAGAAACGCTCCGGCCGCAGCAGGGCGTACAGCAGGTAGCCGGCCAGGCCGACCGCGATGACGAGCGACACCCAGGTCTCGACGTTCACAGCTTCTCGACCCCGCGCACGAGCAGCGCGAGGGCGCTGAAGCAGACGAGGGTCAGTGCCACGAAGGCCAGATCGGCCATCAGTGCTCCCGGACGGGTTCGGCCCTGCGGGCCGGGCGGCCGCGGTGGTCGCCGCACCTATCCAGCACCCGCCGGGGTGCCCGCGGTACCCGTCCTGACGGAACCCTGACGCCCTCGACGCACTGTCCTGACGACACCCGGACACCGCGCCGGGTCTCGTGCCGGTCCTCAGATGAGTCGTCCGTCTCCCCGCCGGGCGCGGCGGGCGAGGAGTGCTTCGACGCCGTGGACGTGGCACGGTGTGCCCGTGCTGACCCGTCGCCGCCTCGCCGTCCTGGCCCTCGACCTGCTCGCCGTGCTCGTGTTCGCCGCCGTGGGCCGCCGCTCGCACGGGGAGGACGTCGCCGGGCTGCTCGTCACGTTCTGGCCGTTCGCGGTCGGCACCCTCGTCGGGCACGCCGTGGTGCGGCTGGTGTCGCGGGCACCGGGCTCCTCCGTCGGCGGGGCCGTCGTGGTGGTCTCGACGGTCGCCGTCGGGATGGTGCTGCGCGTGCTCACCGGGGCGGGGACGGCCGTCACGTTCGTCGTGGTGGCGACCGTCGTGCTCTCGGCGTTCCTGCTGGGCTGGCGCGCGGTGGCCGGGCTCGTCGGCCGACGCGGGCGTGGCCGGGCACGGTGACATGCGCCGGCCTGCAGCCCGGGCGCCGGTGACGCGGTTCCCGAACCTCTCGACGGGGCCGCTCAGGAGCTGCGGTCGGCGGTGAGGAGGCCGGCGGCGTCGACCGCGACGACCGTGATCGGGCCCCGGTCGTCGCACTCGACGGTGACGGTGACCGGACCGGTGCCGAGCGGGACGAGGTTCGACAGGGTCTGCTCTCCCTGGTTCACGAAGATCTCGAGCAGCCCGCCGTCCAGGCTGACGAGGAGCCGGACGGGCCGCGCGCAGCCCAGCGGGACCGTGCTCACGGAGGGGAAGTCGGGGTGCACGGCCTCGGCGTCCGCTCCGCCGCGCGTGACCCGCAGCTCACCTGCCGCCACGTCGTGGCAGATCGAGACGAGGGCGTCGGCGTCGCCGCGCAGGTCGAGCCGCACCGACCCCGTCGCGGCCGGGTCCCAGCGCAGCTCGCAGAGCAGGTGCCCGCTCGACACGAGCTCGACGGGCTGTGCGTCGCCGGCAACCGTCGCGAGCGTGGCACGGTCCAGCCACGTCCGCACGAAGCCGAACGGCTCCTGGACGAGCCGGACCTGCCCGTCGACGGTGCGCAGCGCGAGCCGGCGTGGCAGTGACATCGCCCCGCGCCACGGGGCGGTGGGCACGGACGCCGCGTAGCGCCAGTTGCTCATCCACCCGAGCAGGATCGCCTCGCCGTCGGGTGCGTGGTCGAAGGTGACGCCGGCGTAGAGGTCGCGCCCGTGGTCGAGCCGGGTCAACCGGTCGACGTCGGGCGTGAACTCGCGCCCGTCGAACCTCCCCACGACATAGCTCATCGAGGAGCCCTCAGGGTCGGCGTCCGCACCGACCGGGTTGGTGCTGAGCAGCAGCACCCAGCGCTGGTCGTCGGGGTCGTCGTCGACGGGCAGCCGGACGAGGTCGGGGCACTCCCAGACGACCCCGTCCGTCCCGGTCGGGCCGAACGTGCTCAGATGCGTCCACGCGCGAAGGTCGGTCGAGCTGTAGAGCAGCACCTGTCGGTCATCGGCCTCGACGGCGACCAGGAGCCAGCGCGCGTCACCGTCAGCGTCGACGTACGGCACGACCTTCGGGTCGCGGAACGCCCGGGTCCCGCGGTCGAGCACGGGGTTGTCCGGGTCGGTCGCCCACGTGTAGCCGCCGTCGGTGCTCGTCGCGCGGGACTGCGCCTGGTGGTCGTCGTCGTACGCGCTCGTGAACAGGGCGGTGAGCGTGTCGTCCCCCGGCAGCCGGGAGGCGACGACGGAGCCGGAGAACATCTGCTCACCGGGGCGGTACGGCAGAGCGACGGGGTGCTCCGTCCAGTGCAGCAGGTCGGGGCTCGTCGCGTGCCCCCAGCTCATGTTGCCCCAGTCCGGCCCCTCGGGGTTGTGCTGGAAGTACACGTGCCAGAGGCCGCCGTGGTGCACCAGCCCGTTCGGGTCGTTCATCCAGTGGCGGTGCGGGGTGAGGTGGAACAGCGGCCGTGGCATCGCGCCCGACGCCGCGGGCCGCACCGGGTCGGTCACGGCGGTCCCCTCAGATCGACTGCCGGCGGACCGGCGGGCACGCGACGCGCACGACGTCGACGGAGGGCTCCAGCCCGAGCAGCACGCGCACCCCGGCCGCACCCAGCTCGTAGTGCGGCAGGGCGACGGTGGACAGCGGGGGACGCAGGTGCGCGGCGATGACGTCCTGGTTGTCGAAGCCGACGACGGCGACGTCCTCGGGGATGCGCAGCCCGTGCTCGCGGAGCCCGTCGTACAGACCCATGGCGACGCGGTCGTTGTGGCAGAACACCCCGGTCGCCCCCGAGGCGAGGACCTCGGCGGTCGCGTCGTAGCCGCCCTCCTGCTGCGGTTCGGCGAGGTGCACGAGGCTCTCGTCGTAGGCGATCCCCGCGGCCTCGAGCGCGGCGCGGTACCCGGCGAGACGGCCGGTCTGGGCGGGCGACGGCGTCGTCGTGTTGAGGAACGCGATGCGGCGGTGCCCGGCGGCGAGCAGCTCGTCGGTCGCGGTGCGCCCGCCCTGCTCCTCGTCGGGCACGACGGCGGGCAGCCCGCTGTCGTCCGCGAAGCAGTTCACCAGGACGGCGTCGGTCTGGTGCAGGGTCTCCGGCACGGGGATCTCGCGGTGGTACCAGGTCGAGTAGAGGATCCCGCGCACCTGGTGCTCGAGCATCATGGTGATGGCGTCGTTCTCGACCGCCGGGTTGCCGTCGGTGTTGGCGACGAGGAGCACGTACCCGTGCTTCCACGCCTCGTCCTGGGCGCCGTGGATGATCTGGCCGGCGAACGGCGTCGTGGCGATCGCGTCGGCGACCAGCCCGATGAAGCGCGACGAGCCCTGGGAGAGCGTCTTGGCGAGCGCGTTCGGTCGGTAGCCGAGCTCGGCGACCGCCTCCTGGACGCGGCGTCGGGCGTCGTCGCCGATCCGGGCGCTGGGCTTGTTGTTGACGACGTGCGACACGGTGGCCACCGACACGCCCGCCGCCTTCGCGACGTCGCGCATCGTGACGACGTGCCCGTGCCGACCGTGGTCCGTGCCGCTCATCCCTTGACCGCCCCGCTCTCGAGTCCTTGGATCATGGCCTTGTTCAGGACGAGGAACACCAGCATGAGCGGTGTGACGGTGACGCACACGGCCGCGAACGTCGCCGTCCAGTCGGTGTTGCCCATCGCGCCGATGTAGTTCTGCAGCCCGAGCGGGATGGTCTTGAGCCCGTCGGACAGCACGAACGTGTTGGCGAAGATGAAGTCGTTCCAGATGAAGATGGAGTTGACGAGCACCACGGTGATGATCGTGTTGACCGAGAGCCGCAACGTGATCTGGCTGAAGATCCGGTACGGGCCGGCACCGTCGAGCGAGGCGGCCTCGTAGGTCTCGCGCGGGATGTACTCGTAGAACGAGGAGAACAGGTAGACGGCCATCGGCAGCGCGAACGCGGCCAACGGGATGATCATCGACAGGTGCGTGTCGAGCAGCCCGATCCGTGAGTAGTCGATGAACAGCGGCACGAGCGAGATCTGGACCGGGACGACGATGCCCATGAGGAACAGGCCGCGCACCAGACCGCTGAACCGGAAGCCCAGCACCTGCAGCGCGTAGGCCGCCATCATGCCCGCCACCACGATGAGCACGCTCGCGCCGGCGGTGACGATGAAGCTGTTCGCGATGTTGAGCCACAGGTTGCCCGTCGAGAACGCCCGGCCGTAGTTCTCGAGCGTGAAGGACGAGGGCAGCGCGAAGGGGTTGCCCCCCGCGAAGTCGGCCGCGGTGCGGAAGCTCGTCAGCAGCAGCCACACCAGGGGGTACACCTGCATGACCACGATGGCGACGACCGTCACCGTGAGCAGCGTGCGCTGGGCTCGCAGCCGGGGGGAGCGGACCGGCCGACGACGGGCCGGCCGGGACGGCTCGTCCGGACGGGCAGCGACCTGGGTGGTGAGCACGGAAGTCACTTGTCGTCCCCTCGACGCAGGAGCAGGAAGATCAGCCCGACGGCGACGAGGCACTCGACCACGATGAACACCGAGATCGCGCTGGCGTACCCGTAGTCCGTGTGCACGAACGCCGTCTTGTACATGTAGGTGGTGAGCAGCTCGGACGCCTGACCCGGCCCCCCGTTGGTGAGCAGGTAGGGGATGTCGAACCCGCGCAGCGCGTACGTCGTGGCCATCACGGTGGTGGTGATCCACACCGGGCGGATGTACCGGAAGCGGATGCGCCAGAAGGTCTGCCACCAGGAGGCCCCGTCGAGGCGGGCGGCCTCCTCCAGCTCGTGCGGCACCGCGATGAGGGCCGCGTAGACGATGAGCATGTAGAGGCCGGTGAAGCGCCAGCCCTCCGGGATCGACACCGCGGCGAGCACCGTGCTCACGTTCGACAGCCACGCGGTCTGCAGGTGCTCCAGGCCGACCCACCCGAGCAGCTGGTTGAGCAGGCCCAGCGGCTCGAGGGAGTAGATCCGCTGGAACAGCAGCGCGATGGCGACGGTCGAGATCACGGCGGGCAGCAGGTAGAGCGTCTTGACCAGCTCGCGCGCCCGCGGGAGCGCGGTGAGCAGGCCGGCCACGAGGAGCGCGCCGCCCAGCTGCAGCACGAGGCAGATGACGAGGTAGCCGATCGCGTTGCTGAACGCGGTCCAGAACACGTCGTCGCGGGTGAGCATCTTGACGTAGTTGTCCAGCCCCACGAACCGCATGGTGCTGATGCCGTCCCACTTGTACAGGCTCAGCACGAGCGACTGCCCGATCGGCAGGAGCACGGCGAAGCCGTAGAGCAGCAGCGGGGGGACGAGGAAGACGAGGACCGACAGCCTCGAGCGTCGCGGGAGCATCGACGTCGACAGCTGCTTCGTGCGCCGCCGGGGCGGGCGCGGCCGTGCCGCGCCCGCCCGGGCCGTCGTGGTGTCAGTCACCCAGGTTCTCCGCGAGTGCGGCGTCCATCGTCGTGAGGAACGCGTCCGGGGTGATGTCGCCCTGCACGAGGAGCGTGAGCTCCTGCTGGAGGCGGGTGTTGGTCGTCGGGTCGAGCTGGGTGTCCCACGGCACGGCGATCTTGGCGCCGACGTTCTCCGCCTGGTCCACGGCCTTCTGGTAGAGGGGGGTGGCGTTGCCGGGGATCGTGGTCGCCACGGTGGTGGTGGGGGACAGGGCCCCGCTCGCGGCGTAGACCTCGGGGTAGCGCGTGAGGGCGAACGCGAGGAAGTCACGCATCAGGGGATCGTAGGTCTGGGCGTTGACGGCCATCCCGATCCCCGAGGTGGTGACGAACTCGTCGGGGGCGGTCACCGCACCGTCGGTCGTCGGGAGGGTGAAGAAGTCGACCGAGCCGCGGACGTTGCTGTCGAGCGCGTCGGTCGCGAGGTTCGCGAGCTCCCACGTGCCGATGTTGTAGACCGCCGCCTTGCCCGAGGTGAACAGGGCCTGCGCGTCGGCGTACCCCGTCGAGGAGAACCCGTCCTGGAAGCAGCCTGCCTGGCCCAGGTCGTGCAGCCAGGTGGCGGCGGCCTTGCCCGCCGGGTCGGAGAAGTGGGCCTCGCCCGTCGCGACCTTGTGCACGTAGTCGGGTCCCGCCTGGCGGAACGGGTGGTACGACCAGTACCGCTCGAGCGGCCACTGGTCCTGCCCGTCGAGGGCGATCGGGGTGATCCCCTTGGCGCGCAGCGCCGTGCACATGGCCGGCATGTCGTCGAGCGTCTTCGGGACGGACACCCCTGCCTGCGCGAACAGTGCGGTGTTGTACCAGAAGTACTCGCTGGAGTACTCGAACGGGACCATGGAGAGGGAGCCGTCGGGGAAGCGCTGGTAGTTCAGCGCGGCCTGCCGGTACGTGGAGGTCAGGCCCAGGTCGTCGAGCAGGGCCCCGACGTCCACCATGCGTCCCTGCGAGGCCAGCTTCTGCGCGAACGGGGTCGCGTCGGTGTCGAAGAGCTCGGGCAGCTTGTTCGCGGCGGCGAGCGTCTCGTACTTCTGCACGTACGACGGGCGGTCGGGTGTGGTGATGAGGTTGAGCGAGAAGCCGGGGTGGTCCTTGGCGTACTCGTCGGCGATCTTCTCCATCGCCGTGATCACGCCACCGTCGGCTGGCCGGGACAGCAGCCAGGAGATCTGGCGGGGCACGATCTGCCCGCTCGGGGCGACGTCGGGGGACCCCTTGGCACCGGCGGTGCTCGAGCACGCGGCCAGGGCGAGGACGACGGCGGTGAGGGCGGCCAGGGCGGCGGGGCGGCGCCTGGTGCGGGAGGGAGTCATCGGATCTCCTTTGATCGGTGGTGGCGGGTCGTGCGGGGCTGGGTCAGGCGGTGACGGCGGCGCGCAGGTCGCCCTGCGTCGCCGTCGTGCGGGGGTGGTCACCGCGGCTGTGCGCGGCGAACTCGAGGATCGTGAGAGCGCCTTCGCCGACGAACACCCCGAGGCGTCCCGTCGTGTGGTCGTGCACACGGGTGCTCAGCACGGTGGCGTCGTCGAGCGTGGCGACGAGGAGCTCGCCCGCGAGGACGACGTCGAGGACGTGCTCACCGGGGGCGAGGGTGCACGGACGCTCCAGCTCGACGGCGTACGGCACGTCGCCGGAGATCTGCCACTGCTCGGTGCCGGTGGTCCGGCGCGGCCAGCGGTCGAGCACGAGGCGTCCGCGTCGGGGCTCGAGCCGCAGCGCGTAGCCCTCGTCGCCGTCGGCGCTCGCGCGCAGCAGCACCCCGCACTCGGTCGTGCCCTCGGCCACGTCGAACCTGGCGACGAGGCGCACCTCGTCGGGGGCGTCGGTGGTGGTGAGCAGGTCCGTGTACCCGTCGGGGGCGCGCAGGACGGTGCCGGCGGGGAGCGTCGCCGCCGTGGTCCCGAACGTCTCGCGCAGCTCGGCGGTGGGGTGGAACGCGAGCGTGCCGTCGGCGCGCTGGGTGGCCTCGAGCACCGAGAGCGTCCCCGCCCACTGCCAGGGGCCGTCGTCGGTCGAGCCCTCCCGTGAGGCGATCCAGCCGAAGAAGAAGCGGCGCCCGTCGCGGGCGGCCGACTTGGCGGCGTAGTAGGCGCGGCCGTCGATGGTGTCGTGCGCGGGGGTGGTCCACGGGCCGTGCAGGCTGCGCGCCATGCGGTAGCGCGTGGTGAAGGCCTCGCTGAACTCGGAGTAGACGAGGTACCACCAGCCGTTCCACTCGAACACCTCGGGGCACTCGTGGGCGATGTAGCGACGGGGGTCCCAGAACGGCTCCGCGGGCTCCCAGGTCGACAGGTCGTGCGAGACGCACTGGGCGATGACCCCGCGGCGCCGTTCGGGGCCGTCGGCGTGCCGGGCGGTGACGAGCATCCGCCAGAGGCCTGCGTCGTGGTCACGGAAGACGAAGGGGTCCCGCCAGTCGCCGGTCTCGTACCCGGCGGTCGCGCCGAAGGTGTGCTCCGGGTGGCGTCGCCACGTGCGCAGGCCGTCGCTGCTCGTCGCGTGCTGGACCAGCTGCAGCGGCCGTCCGTCGGCCCCGGTGCGGGCGGGGTTCTGGCCGGTGTAGAAGGCGTGGTGGACCCCGGCGTCGTCCCGCACGATGCTGCCCGTGTAGATGTTGAGGTCGGTCGCGTCGGGACCGCCGGAGGCGATCGCCTCGCCCCGCTCGTGGAACTCGACGAGGTCGTCGCTCACCAGGTGGTGCCACGGCATGCCCTCGGCCGGGACGCGGCGCGTCTCGTGCAGGTAGAAGAGGTGGAAGACGCCGTCTTCCTGCCAGGGGATGAGGTCTCCCACCCACGCGCCTGCCGGCGTGTAGAACCCGCGCTGGTTCATCGTCTCCCCGTCATGGTTAATCGGTTGATCAGACGCTAACAGCGCGCCGTGGGCTTGGTCAACCGATTAACCATGACGGATATGGGTGAGGTGCTGGGAGAGGGGTGACGGGTCAGCGGCGAGCCGGGCCTCGCTCCTCGCCCGGCGGCCGCGCGTCCGTCAGGCGGTGATGGTGAGGGAGTCGATGAGCCCGTGCGGGGCCTGGTCGAACGTGTAGCTCAGGTCGACGCGGCCGCCGGGGAAGTCGCCCTCGAGACGGACGACGACGAGAGCCTTCGGACCGGTCTGCTCCGCGGACAGCCGGGTGGACGTGAGGGTGAACTCGCTCGCGGGGCCGGACAGCCAGCCCAGGATGGCGTCGCGCCCGCGGTAGGTGCGCCCGTCGTCGGTGACCGTGGCGTCGGGGCTGAACACCTCGACGACGCGGGTCTTGTCGGGGCCGGCCATGAGCTCGAAGTACCGGGTGACCATGGGGGAGAGGGTCGAGTTGTTCATCGCTCCACCGTGAGGCTTCCCGTAGGAGGAAGGTCAAGCGGCCGAGCCGGACGGTGTCCGGCGTGGGTGGGGAGTCAGCGCGCGGTGCGGAAGATCGGCCAGCCGATCTCCGTCGCACCCTCCGCGGAGCCGCTGCCGGGGTGGGTGAGGTAGGTCTCGCGGATCGGCCCGTCGATGCCGAGCTCGTGCTCGGTGACGTAGGCGCCGAGCGCACCGTAGGTCTGCGCGATCGTCGCATCGGGACCCCGGTGCACCGTGACGGCCAGCTCGACGGCGGGCAGCAGCACGGCCCGGACGCGACCCGAAGGCTGCCCGACGTCGTCGAGCGAGGCCACCGGGGTGAACACCATGGCCTCGCCGCGCTCGGTGAGGAACAGGTCCGTGTCCCACACGCCCCCGGACGGCCCGACGGCCTGTCGACCCGGGAGGCCCTCGCAGGCCGCCAGCTCGGCGAGTGCGCCGGTGAACCACTCGCCGAGGTCGGCCAGGTCGATGGTCTGACCGATCGCGAGCACCGGCATCGCGGGGACGCTGCGGTGCTCGACAGCGAGCTGCGCGGGTGGGTCGGCGAGCAGGCCCCGGAGCGCGGCGACCGCCGCCCGGGTGGCGTCGAGCTGGGACTCCAGCCGGTCCAGGTGCGCCGCGATCAGGCCGTTGCGCGTCGACACGTCCGGGGTGGCGAGGATGTCGCGGATCGTGTCGACGGGGACGGCCAGGGAGCGCAGCTGGCGCACCACCTGGGCGTCGGCGATCTGGTCGACGTCGTAGAGCCGGTACCCGTTGGAGGGGTCGACCGACGCCGGTTCGAGGATCCCGGCCTGGTGGTAGAAGCGCAGCGCCTTGGCACTCAGCCGGGTCGCCCGGGAGAAGTCGCCGATCGTCATCCGGGAGGCCACGGCACCATCCTCACCTCTCCGCTGGCGGGCGGCCTGGTGGGCGGGCGCGCGTCAGGGGGCCGACGTGACCGGTGTGACGCCGAGCTCGTCGAGCAGGGTGAGGATGCGGGCGCGGATCTCGTCGCGGATGGGGCGGACGGCCTCGATGCCCTGACCTGCGGGGTCGTCGAGCACCCAGTCCTCGTAGCGCTTGCCGGGGTAGAACGGGCAGGTGTCGCCGCAGCCCATGGTGATGACGACGTCGGAGGCCTGGACCGCCTCGGGGGTGAGGATCTTGGGCTTCTCGTCGCGGATGTCGATGCCCTCTTCGAGCATGGCCTGCACGGCGACGGGGTTGATCCGGTCGCCGGGCATGGAGCCGGCCGAGCGCACCTCGACGGCGCCGCCGGACAGGTGCCGCAGGTAGCCGGCGGCCATCTGGGACCGGCCGGCGTTGTGCACGCAGACGAACAGGGCGCTGGGCTTGGGGGTCGTCTGGGTCATGGGGTCGGCTCCTCGGTCGGGGCAGGCAGGGTCGGGGCAAGCAGGGTGGGGGCGGGGAGGGTGGAGACGGGCAGGACGAGGTCGGGCACGAGGTCGGTGAGCAGGGCGCGGACGTGGCGGTCGATCTCGTCGCGGATGGCGCGCACGCCCGCCGGGGACGCGGTGGCGGGGTCGCCGACGGTCCAGTCCTCGTAGCGCACCCCGGGCACGACGGGGCAGACGTCGCCGCAACCCATCGTGACCACGACGTCGGCGGCGCGCACGGCGTCGTCGGTGAGGGGCTTGGGGTACGGGTCGGCGGCCGGGGCGAGCTCGTCGATGAGGGGTGCGACGGTGGCGTGCACGTGCCCGGCGGGGGACGACCCGGCCGAGCGCACCACCACGCGGTCGCCTGCGTAGTGCTCGACGAGCGCGGCGGCCAGCTGGGAGCGGCCGGCGTTGGCCACGCACACGAAGAGGACCTGCGGACGGTGGGCGTCGGGCCGCAGGGCGGTGGTCAGGTCGTGCAGGCGCTGCTCGGCGAACCGCCGGGTCAACGGCAGCAGGTGGTCGCGGATCGTCGCGGAGCGGACGAGGGCGGCGTAGGACTCGCGGACGGTCTGCACCACCTGCGCCGGGGCCAGCTCCGGGTGGCGGGCGGCCAGCTCCTCGGCGGTGCTCGTGAGCGCCCGGTCGACGTCGACCAGCCCGTGCGGCACGGCGGCGGTGCTGCGTGCGTCGCGAGCCGCCGGCACGAACGTCTCCAGCAGCGCCCGCACCGCAGGGACGAAACCGGGTGTGACCTGGTAATACACCCAGGAGGCCCGGCGGGCGGAGGTGAGCACGCCGACGTCCTTGAGGACCTTGAGGTGGTGCGAGACGGTCGGCGCCGCGACGTCGGCGATCTCCTGCAGGTCGCACACGCACGCCTGACCGCCGGGGCTGGAGCTGATGAGGGCGAGCATCCGCAGCCGCAGCGGGTCGGCCAGCGCCTTGAGGGTCGCGGCGACCGTGGCCGCCACGGGGGCGTCGATGGTCCAGGCCTCGGGCTGGGCCAGGCACCCGTCGGTGTGGTGGCGTGGCTGCGCGGGGGCCGGTCCGGCGATCGTCAGCCCTGGCTTCGACATGTCTCGAATTTGACAGGTATCGAATCTGCTGTCAAGCGGTTGGCGTCGGGGACCCGCCGATCGGGCCGGCTGGCCGTGACCGGGGTCGACCCGCCTGCCGGGGCGCGATCAGTCCGTCGTGCCGGTCGGCCGCGTCCGGGTCTCCCCGTCGACAGCCGGGCGCTCGCTCGCGACCGGCCAGAGCCCGTCGTTGCCGAGCTCGGCGGCGAGCTGGGCGAGGACCTCGGGCACCAGCCGGTAGTGCACCCAGGTCCCGCGTCGCTCGCTGGTGACCAGACCGGCCTCGCGCAGCACCTTGAGGTGGTGGGAGACGGTCGGCTGGCTCAGGCCGAGCGGTTCGGTGAGGTCGCACACGCAGGCCTCGCCGGACTCGTGGGCGCCGATGAGGGACAGCAGTCGCAGCCGGCCGGGGTCGGCGAGGGCCTTGAACCGCAGGGCGAGCGCCGTCGCCCGGCCCTCGTCGAGCGGTGTGCGCACCAGCGGTGAGGAGCACGAGTCCGCGTCGAGCAGTGGCAGCGCGAGGGGTGACGGCATGGCTCCAGCATCCCCGCTGTATTGACAGTTGTCGATCTGGATCTATGCTGGATCGACAAACATCGATCTTCTGGAGGGTGGGACGCGTGAGCACCATCGAGGTCTACGAACCGGCGATGTGCTGCAGCACCGGGGTCTGCGGACCGGATGTGCCGCAGGACCTCGTGAGCTTCTCCGCGGACCTGGACTGGCTGCGCGGGCAGGGCACCGAGGTCGCCCGGCACAACCTGGCCGGTGAGCCGTCACGGTTCACCGAGCAGCCCGCTGTCCTCGCGTTCATGCAGGTCTCGGGCTCCGAGGGGCTCCCGCTGGTGCTGGTCGACGGCGTCATCGCGATGACCGGCCGTTACCCCTCGCGGGACGAGCTGGCCCGCTGGGCCGGGGTCACTGCGCGGCCCGCCCTGGCGGTGCTGCCGATGGCCGGTGCGGCCGGCGGCTGCTGCGGCGGTGGCGGGTCGTGCTGACCGCACCGACCACCCCGGGCTTCCTGGCCGACGCCCCGCGCTACCTGTTCCTCACCGGCAAGGGTGGCGTCGGCAAGACGTCGATCGCCTGCGCCGCCGCGGTGACCCTGGCCCGGGCCGGCCGCTCGGTGCTGCTCGTGAGCACCGACCCGGCCTCCAACGTCGGGCAGGTCTTCGGGCTGACGATCGGCAACACGCTCACCGCCGTCCCGGCCGTGCCCGGGCTGTCCGCGCTGGAGATCGACCCCGACCAGGCCGCGACGGCCTACCGCGAGCGGATCGTCGCCCCGGTGCGCGGGCTGCTGCCCGAGGCCGAGGTCGCCCTCATCGCCGAGCAGCTGTCCGGGGCGTGCACCACCGAGATCGCCTCGTTCAACGAGTTCACCGCCCTGCTCACCGACGAGGGTGCGGTCGCCGGGTTCGACCACGTCGTCTTCGACACCGCCCCCACCGGGCACACCATCCGGCTCCTGCAGCTGCCGGCCTCGTGGACCGACTTCCTGCAGACCGGCAAGGGTGACGCGTCCTGCCTCGGCCCGCTGGCCGGTCTGGACCGGCAGCGCCACGTCTACGCCGATGCGGTCGCAGCCCTGGCCGACCCGGACCTCACCCGGCTCGTCCTGGTCACCCGTGCCCACCGGGCGGCGGTCGACGAGGTCGCGCGCACGCACACCGAGCTCGCGGCCCTGGGGATGGTGCGCCAGCACCTCGTGGTCAACGCGGTCATGCCACGGCCGCGCTCCGGTGACCGGTTGGCGCAGGCGGTGTTCGACCGTGAGCAGGCCGTGCTGGCGACGCTTCCTGCCGAGCTGGCCGGGCTGCCGCGCGACGTGCTGGAGCTCAAGGCCGCGACCATGGTCGGCCTGGACGCCCTGGCCCTGCTGCTCCAGCCCGGCGGCGAACCCGAGCCGAGCACGGTGCCGGCCGCCCCCGTGGAGCTGCCCGCCGGGACGGTCGGTCTGTCGGCGCTGGTCGACGAGCTCGCCGCGCAGGGGCACGGGCTGGTGATGACCATGGGCAAGGGCGGGGTCGGCAAGACCACGGTGGCCGCCGCCCTGGCCGTGGCGCTGGCCGACCGCGGGCTGCCGGTGCACCTCACGACGACGGACCCCGCCGCACACCTCAACCAGACGCTGGGCGGTACGACGGCCAACCTCGAGGTCTCGCGCATCGACCCGGCGGTCGAGACCGAGCGCTACCGGCAGGCCGTCCTGCAGCGCCGGGGTGCGGCGCTCGACGAGGCCGGCCGGGCGAGCCTCGAGGAGGACCTGCGGTCCCCGTGCACCGAGGAGATCGCCGTCTTCCAGGCGTTCTCCAAGGTCGTCAACGAGGGGCGCCGCAGGTTCGTCGTCATCGACACCGCACCGACGGGGCACACCCTGCTGCTGCTCGACGCCACGGGCTCGTACCACCGGGACGTGGTGCGCCAGCTCGGCTCGACCGCCGGGACGCTGACCACGCCGATGATGCGCCTGCAGGACCCGGCGCACACCAAGGTGCTCGTCGTCACCCTGCCCGAGGCGACCCCGGTGCTCGAGGCCGAGGACCTGGCCGGCGACCTGCGCCGCGCCGGCATCGAGCCCTGGGCCTGGGTGATCAACACCAGCCTGGCCGCGGCCCGCACCACCGACCCGCTGCTGCTGGCCCGCGCCGCCAATGAACGCCCCCAGATCGCCAGGGTGCTGACCGACGACGCCGAACGGTGCGCGATCGTCCCGATGCTGGCCCACGAACCGGTCGGCGTCGACGCTCTGCGCGCCCTGGCGAGCACCGGCGCCAGCGAGCCCGTGCCGGTCTGATCCGCACGCCCCGCACACGTGCGCCCGGCGCGTCCACGGTAGGCTCACGGCGTCCGGCGGGCCCTCCCAGACGGGTCCGACGGCCGCAACGGCACTGACAAGGACCACCGCACCACCGGCGCCGCACCCCCGGCTTCGAATCTGCCCACGTACTTGCCCAGTGCCATGCGCCTGTAGCTCAGGGGATAGAGCACCGCTCTCCTAAAGCGGGTGTCGGCAGTTCGAATCTGCCCAGGCGCACAGAGGGTTCGTGCTGGTCAGGGATGGTTTCAGTGACTGGGGCGCGAGGGGCGCGAGGGCCGGTTTGGGGCTCGTGGTCAGCGGATGGTCAGCGGGGTGTCTCAGGACGTGGATGGTCTGTCTAGGACGTGGACGGATGTCGGCGGACGCGCCTGACGAGCCGCGGCAACGCATCGCGGCGACCTGAAGCGGCAACCTGCTCGCGCCGGGGGGAGCACGCTCAGAAGCCCCGCCGCTGGTGCGGCGGGGCTTCTGAGCGTCGGTGTTTGACTCCGGTACGGGCGCCCCCCGTCCGCGGGGGTACGGGCGCCGGCGAGGCGGTGGCGAAGTTCACCGCACCTGACGCCACTACGGCGGCGCACCCCTCAAGGATGGCCCGAGCGGCGTCGACGCTCGTTGCGGCATCCACCGCGATGATCCCCTGCGCGGCGAAGCCGGCAAGGGCGAGTGCCCAGAGAAGGGCGCGACGGACCAGCGCTCGGCGGGAGTTGAACCCGCGCACGCACCCAGACCGCAACCAAACACCATGAGTCGATCAACAACGGCCCAGGCTGTGGTGTTCCCAGAGCTGCGCTTCACCGGAGTTGGTCGAGCGTCTTGCCGTCCTCCCGGCGCCATGCCGTCCACCCATTCGCGCTGGAGCTCGCGACGGCTGATGCGGCGTCCGACGGGGACCCGTACCGAGCTCCGGCGACCTCAAGTTCACCGTTGGCGAGCACTGTCGCGAAGTGCGTGACCTTGAGGCGAGGTCGGTGCCAGCGCAACTTGTCTCCCGCCTTGAGGTCGCCACGCTCGAGGAGGATGGCTAGCGGACCCCTGGGCGGCCCGACCGGCTCCGGGTCCGGATCAGGCGTCTGCGAGTCGACGACGACGCGCAGAGTGAGGTCGCCGCCGGGCCGGATGACTCGTCGAACGATCTCCTCGTCGATGTGGATGGTCAGCGTCATGATGCTCTCCTACGTATCTTGATCTCTGGTGCTCACTGAGCTCTGGTGAGCACTGAGATTAACGGAGTCTTCGGAGTCGTCAAGCCCACTGCCACGGATCGAATCCTGGGTTGGCGACGATCTGCTCGCGATGCGGTGCTCGGCCACGGCTTCGCATCGAAGGCCCACGGGCAAGCGAGGACCTGTAGCTCCGACGCGCCGGTGCCTCGGTCACTGGAGAGGGTCGGGCGCCTCCACGGCTGGTGGGTCGATCGCCAGCGTCGCCACCATCAGCGGTATCACCGGCAGCCGCTCCATCGCCTGCCACATGGCCTCGCTGAACAGGTGCCCGTACAGGTCCATCGTCATGGTCGCGGTGGAGTGCCCGAGGATCACCTGCACCGCCTTCACGTCCGCCCCAGCAGCGATGAGCAGCGACGCGGCCGTGTGCCGCAGATCGTGGATCGTCGTCTCCTCGACGCCCGCTCGCCGCGTCGCCTCCATCCACCCCGACCGTGCGCGGAAGTTGGTGTTCGTCCAGACCGCGCCGGTCGGGCTCGGGAACAGGTACCCGCCCGCCGCGGTCGCAGCGACCCGCTCCCGCACGTACTCATCCAGCGCCGCCGGCACGGGCACGGTCCGGGTCTGGTGGGTCTTCGTCGGCCCGAACACCGCACCGCTGGTCCGCTTGGACTGTGTCGCCGCCCGGTGCACCCGGACCCCGAGCCCGTGCGGGGTCTGCACGACGTCGTCGACCCGCAGCGCGGCCATCTCCGAGAACCGGCACCCCGTCGTCCCAAGGAACAGCACCACCGGCTGGCACAGCGGAGGCACCGCCATCACGAGCCGGCCGAGCTGCTCGGGCCGCAGCCAGTGCGGCTCGCGCTTGGTCCCTCCGCGCGGCAGCGACACCATCCGCGCGACGTTCACGCTCAGCCGCCGGTCGCGGATCGCGTAGTCGAACACGAGCCGGATCATCGACAGCGCCCGGCGCCGTGTCGCCGTCGCCAGCCCGCGGGCCGTCATCGCTGACATCGCCCGCTCGACGTCGGCCGCCGAGATCGCCGCGATCGGGAACGCGCCGAGCTCCGGGATCACGTACTTGTCGAGCAGGAACCGTGTGGTCTCCTGGCTGCGTACCGCCAAGTGACCGCGCGAGGCCTGCCACTCCTCGGCCAGCGCCCCGAACGTGATGCGCCCGCGCGTCGGGTCGATCCACGAGCCGGCGTCCAGCTTCGCGAGCTGGTCGGCTTTCCAGCGCCTGGCGTCGATGCACCGGGTCAGGGCGGTGCCCGAGGTCTATGGAGGCGGCGAGGTCTGGCCGATTGCCGATGCTGCGCCATACGCAGTCGGGGCCCTGGACCTTGTTGGCGACCACGACGTGGGTGTGCAGGTTCGGGTCACCAGCCCGGGTGTCCCAGTGATCGAAGGCGGCCGCGACCATCCCGAGGGTGCGGACCTGATGACGGCCGGCGTCGCCGACGCGCGTGCGGATGACTCGCTGCTCGGCGAACTCCAGCGATGACGCCAACGCCGCCCGGTGCGCGTCATAGACGATGACGCGCGTCGCGTCATCGGCCAACGCCCACAGGACCGAGACGGACTTCGGAGCGGTGAACGTCAGGTCGTAGCCGACGACGGCGTGCCGCTTCCCGTCATCGAAGTCTCGGTAGGGACGGCCGAGTGCGTCATCGGTCAGCGGGTCGACGCCGTCACGGAAGACTGCCGTCATCGCCGCCTCGGTGACGACGTCGCCGAGGTGGAGGCGCCACAGCCCGTGGCCGAGCCCAGCGAGACCCTCGCCGTGCCACCGGCCAGCCGGGTTGCAGGTCTGCTCGTAGTACGCGGTCAGCGACGCCCCAGCGTCGAGGCCGAGGTCGCCCGCGGCGACGTGCCGGGTGAGGTAGGCGTACCCGTCCCTGGATGTGAGCTTGTGCATCGACATCACCGGCAGTCACTCCCCTCATGGCGTCGACTCCGCTACCTGCAGGTGTGCGGTGGCTGACGAGAAGATCCGTCGCTGCCCGCCGTCCTGGCCCCTCTCGCGCCGCAGAGGAGCGGAGTCGGGTCCTGCACACGACGCCAGGCTCCTCATGCCCGATAGACAGAGCGATGACGAACTGGCCTCGTCGGCAATCACGCGAACAAGTGCGATGACGGCGCTCCGCGCCGCCGGTCCGTCATCGCGTCATTCGTGGCGCGTCAGTGCTCGTTGGGTCGGACGGCGGTGCGTCGCGTTGACGCTCCGTCGTCAGGTGGCGACTGGTGCTTCCGGCTGTTCCTGGCCGGTTCTGGCGGCTCACGTCAGCGCGAATGTCGCGGGACGGAGCCCAACCGCTGGCGAACGCGGCACCATGTGGGTTGTGGAGCACCTCGTTGATCTGGATGTCCTTGCAGCGCGACTGCGGTCCGTCCTCGAGGAGTGGCGGCGTTGGGCGGCGGTGGGGCCGCTGACCTGGCGTGATGAAGCAGCGACGTGGCCTCAGCCGATCACCTCAGATCGCTCCGATGTCCGGGTGCCGGAGTCACTGGGGTTCACGTTGCGCAAGCACGCCACGGACGACGAGTTCGAGGCGGTGGTCTGGACGGGTGGCTGGGCGGACGTCGACTATCTGCTCGGCGGCGAGGTGTACAGCTTCTGCCCCGAGTTCCGAGACATCGACGGTGCATACGCCGCCGTGGTCAAAGACGTCGAGGACTTCCTGTCCTAGAAGACCGGGCTTCACCGCCGGTCGACAGTCGCTCGGCGACCGCGATGCCTTGCCTCGTTCGCCACCGCAACCCGATGACGACCGCGACTCTTCTTGCACGAAGTGTGCGCGGATACCCGGCCGTCGCCGATCGGGGCTGTGGGTAGCCCTCGTGCTTCAGTCAGCTGACGTCGGGTGGACTCCCGGACGACGCCGCGCGGCCCGAACGAGTTCGGGCGGTTTGCTTGATCTGCGCGCCAAACCGGCGAGGCGTGCGACGTCCGGCCCTATCGTTCTGCGCAACCCGTACGCCAAGGAACCATCTGGAGAAGCGCCGGTGATGCAGCCTCGTGGGGACGGCCAGCTCTCCCGTTCTGCGAGCCGCGCCGCCGAGGCCGTGTCTGAATGGCCATTGCCCCGTCCCTGTCGACATCGAGCGGAGGCGCTGGCGTGAGCTTCCTACTTGCAGCCCTGAGACTCCGGGCGATGGAGTCACAGCACTACTGGCGCCTTCGCGCCTACGGGCAGGCGGTCGGCGCCAGCGCGACATCGGTCCAGGTGAGCGCTCGGAGACGGGCGAGGGGACTCGCGGGGCTCTTGTCGATCGGATCCCGAGCGCTTGGCGGATCGCTGCTGCTGCTTTGTGTGCCGATCGTTGGGCTGTGGGTGACTCAGCGGGCGCCGCAGGTGCACCGTTGGACGGAGAGTCTTGAGGAGCAAGTTCCGAAGTGGGCACAGGACTTCGGCGGCTGGATCACCTCCTCTGTAGATCCAGAGTTCGACTCGACGGCTCTGCTCACCGCGGCTATTGGTGTGGCGGGGGTTTTCGTAGCGGTCTACTTCGCGAGCGTTACATTTGTCGTATCCA
Source organism: Cellulomonas citrea (assembly GCF_009829685.1). Classification (GTDB taxonomy): domain Bacteria; phylum Actinomycetota; class Actinomycetes; order Actinomycetales; family Cellulomonadaceae; genus Cellulomonas; species Cellulomonas citrea. Next base: position 50,345 of record NZ_VWSD01000001.1, on the reverse strand, counting down.
CGACCTACGAAGATGCCACTAGACGACTGAGGGACCACATCGTCCGCCAGCCAGAGTCCGGGTGGTACGCAACCTTCTTCACGCAAGCTGTCGTTTACACGGCTGGCGCGTTGGCGCTCCCCTTGCTAGACCAAGCACCCACGAACCTGACCCTTGCGTTGGCTGGAGTCGCCGCAGCGCTGGTCGTAGTCTCGTTCGGTCGTATCTGGGCCACCTTGTTTCTCCTCCTCGAACCAACCTCATTGTTCCCGCAAATCCAGAGGACACTTAATCGGTGGATTCGCCGCGCACATGTGCTTGGTAGGCGCAAGATGCACTCTCTCGTCAGTGTCCGCCGGTCAAACGTCGGGATTCGAGAGGGCCTAGAGACTCTCAACGATCTCGTCACCTTGATCCTGGACCGCGAGCATGAGCGTGCCGGCGGACGTGGGAAGAATGCTACTGACGACCCGCGGATAGGAACCGCACTCCGCTATCTGCAGGTCGCGTGGCTAGACTACGCACAGGTGAAGCACACGATCAGAACGCTGCCCGGGTGGAGCCCGAGGCGCACTCAAGCCAAGGACTGGTTTCTTTCGTCGCATTCCGAAGTCAGCGTGGCACTTGCCACAGGTACGACACTTCCAGCAAGCGAGGTGGTTGACGAGCTATGGTTTGAGCGTTGGCTTGCTGACTTCTTTGAGCGTGTACTCGCCGGACGCGATCTGAGCTCCGTTGAGCGCGCGGTGCGCGGGCTTCCCCCACTCTCCCGCACCCTCGGCGCGTACGGCCAGTTCGCGGAGATGAGGCTTTGGTTGGCCGCTGCGACCTTCGCGCCAATGAACGCCGTCAGCGATTTTGCCGGGAGCAGGGAGGCTCTCGCGTTCTCTGTTGACTCTAGGCCGGTATCCGGCAGGGGCCTCTCGCGGGAGGAGCACCTCGCACTTCCCGATGAGGCGGGCGCTCACAATCTTGTCGACTGTGTCATGCTCGAGGCGCTCAGTGCATGCCTGGGCTATGCGGACTACTGCGAGCGCATGCGGCGGAGTCTTCCTGATCTTCCGAGTTACGTACTCAACCGCAGCGAGCACCTGCCAGCGGGCGGTCTGGTCACGCAGGGTATTGAGAACCTACGTGAGGCAATATCGTTTGAGTACCGCATCGAAGGACAACGGATCACTCCAGACAACGCCATCGTTCAATTGATCGCCAGGGCACTCGCCACAGAAGCGGTAGACGAACTATCTCTATTGGTCGCGTACGTCGAAGCCGAGCTCTGGCCATGGGTGCTGAAGGTCGGCCAAGTGAGGGCGTGGGCCGCTGGGGCCGCGCTGAGCCGCGCGTACGAACTGACTGAGAAGCTTGGGACGGCAACACGGGCCGCCCGTGCCTTGCTGGACGCGTGCGAAGCGGTCCATCTCGAGCACGACGACCGTTGGCCTGACACTCGCACGGCTGTCCTGGATCAGCGCACTCGAGCCCTGGCAGACCTCCTTGAGATGCCGATCGCTCGACTAGCGGCCATGGTCGACCCAGCGCCCGACTCCGATAGGCCCGATCACTTCGGTTGGGCGTACTACCGCGCACACGAGAACCTCCTGCGGCGAGTGCTCGAGTGTGACCCAGGCGACGCCGAGGAACTGCGGCAGAAGGCGACACTCCTCTACTGGGCTGGCGACGTCGCCACGAAGCGGCTGCTTGCAACGGTGCGGCAGAATGACCCCTCGGTCATCAGCTCTTATGTCGCCGAACCTCACTTGCGTCTACTTCAGTTGAGCGGCATTGCGCTGGTGGTTTCCGAGGTGCGGGGCGATCGGCGCCTGTTTGCCCCGTTTGACGCGGTGTGGAAGTACGCCCTTGCCGACAGGGAGAAGGCGACTGAGGTGCTGGCACGCGCCGCGGCGACCTTGGCCTCTGAGACCTTGCTGTTTGGCCTCACGGCCGGAGGGATCGACCGATCGAACATCGAAATGCGCGCCAATAGGGCGATCGAGGAGTTTGGCGTGCCGGCCGGACTGTTCGAGATGGGCGCTTTTGGCGGGCGTTACGCAAGGACATCACAGAAAAACTTGAAACTCGGTGAGTCAACGATGCGTCTCCTGCGGGACGTTCGCGCGGGCCATTTCGAAGGCGCATTTTATGTGCGGTGGCTGAGACCCCAGGCCATTGGCACCGGCGCGACTCCACCCACCGAGACGGAGAGGTACCTTCGTCTCCTCGACTTTGGCGACGTGGATGGTGATGATGATGACAATGATTGAGCTCCATGACTTAGGTCCCAGGATCGGGATTCCCGCCTGGAGGTTCTTCCAGGCAGACGAGTTGGCTGCACGTCGCAGGGGGCGCGATCGAAGCGGATTCTACTCGGCAATGCTGAAAGACGACCTGAGGAATCGGCGGTACGCCTACGAGGTGGGCTTGGAGGCGAGCGGGACAACCATGGCGCACGCGCGCGACGTTCTCCTTCGCCTCCTAGATGACTTTGACCGAGTCGGATACGGCGATGACCCGGCGTCACTTGTCTGCGACCTCGCGGCTTACCTGCTTGAGGAGTCGCTGAGCTCTGACTACATGCTGATGGAACTTCATCTGCTAGACCAAGAAGCGTTGGCGGGGCGGGGCGGCCGGCGTAGGCGCGGAGGCGAGGGGCGTCCTTCCGGGCTTCCTTCCCTGGGATTCTTGCCTGCATGGTCGGTTGCAGAGTCGGCTCTCGGGGTTAGGCAAGTCCCGGCCGAGGACGGCCAGCCCGAAGTCTTTGTCCCTGCGCGACGAGTCCTTCGACTGCAGCTAGGCAAGCACAATCGGAGAGCGTGGCGACAGGCTGCGCGTCGGCTCCGAGAGGTGGACGACGTGAAGAGCGTCGGTGCCGACATGTCGAGACTCGCGTGGCGTGGATACGACTTCTCTGAGCAGGTGAAGGCGCAGGAGCTCGCGGTTGCGTCCGCCACGGCGGTCATCGGGTGGGACGGCCGCGGGACCTTCAGCAAGTGGACGACGTCGCCATACATCACCCACCGGGAACTTCGATTCGTGCGGTTCTGGGTGGAGGCGGTTGATGACGTCGTGCGGTTCCTCAACGGAGTGACTGGAAGCCCGTCCCTGTACGGAGACGGCCACTTTGGCTTCGCTGTCACAGGGCTGCCCTCGGTCGAGGAACTGGAACGAGCGATGGACGACGTGCGCGCCGGGCAGCTCACGGTTGGAGACGCTCGTACTAGGTTCCTGTCTCCGAGGTACTCGCGGCGTCGTTCGGCGGAGGAGGGGTAGGTGCCGACGGCAGAGGGCGACCGCTCTCGCGTCGTGGCACTCGACCGTTGGGAGCGTCGGCGCCGTTTCGGCGGCGCGCGGACTCCGAGCCCGCCCCTTGAGGTCGACTAGCGGGTGCGCAGGCGGGCTCGTGGTCAGCGCGTGGTCAGCGCACACCCCGGAACGGGGTCACCACGCGAACTACCTGCCTGCAGTTCCGCAGGTCAGCGCGTTATCCACAGACCAAGATCGGACTCCTGAAGCGGGTGTCGGCAGTTCGAATCTGCCCAGGCGCACAGCTATTCGTGATGGCCAGGCTGATCTCGGTGCGTGGGCGCAAGGGCCGCGAAGGCTGTGTTGGGGCTCAGGGTCAGCGTGCGGTCGGCGGCTCTCTCAGGAAGTGGATGGTCTGTCTAGGACAGGGACGGACGTGGCGGACCTCCATGGCAACCTGAGGGGGGCGCGCCAGTGAGAAGGGAGCATGCAACCATCGAACGCGCGCTAACCCTCGTTCCTTGCACGCGAGGCCCCGAAGCCCGCGGCGCTCCCATGGCGGAAGCCTCAGCGGGTCGTTGACACGAGATCATCGATTGAGGCAGGCGGGTTCGCACCTCGCGGCCAGGAATGCTCGCGTAGGCTCGCATGCTGGGTAGCTCGCGATTGCACATGGTCCGAGCCGGGAGGACGAGGCCACACGGGGTTGACGGCGACCTCACGCCTGCCAGTTGGATGGTGCCGTCAATGGCGTCGGTGACAACCGCGGACATGGAGCCCCTCTCACGACGTGGGCCTCACCGGATTGAGCCCGACGCTCCGGCAGGTAGCAGCGAGATGCGGCCCCGATCCGCCCCTCGACCCCATAGCATGAAGGTGTCTGCGCCTCGGCCATCCCGCCGCGGCGCGCCGACCTTGGGGGGTTCCGATGCCTGCAGGCTACGAGGATCACGTCGCGGAGCTGGAAGCCGGGATTGGGGAGTTTGGTTTCCGATCGATGTCGGCCTCGCTCGTCAAGGGTGGGCGCGACAGCTTCGAGTACTACTCAGAGGTCTGGCGAACCTCCGAGGGGGAGGCGAAATTGCGGGGCCGTACCCCCGTATCGCTCGACCGGGACCGCATCCTCTACTCAGATGAGTTTCGCAGGCAAGACGAGAAGTATCATGTGCTCTTCATCGGCGGAAGCCGGCTAGCGCGCAACTACACCACGCACGCGCTGAGGGCAGCCCACGTTGCCCGGTCTGTGGCGAATCGTCTCAAACTCAATTCTGAACTAGTTGAGGCAATCGTCCTCGGCTCGAAGGTTGGCGGTGTCCCGTTTGTGCACCGCGGGAAGCGGATCGTTGCAGATTGGGTGAAGGCCCAGATCAAGGCCCAGGACTCGCACGATACCGATAAGGCAAAGCGCCCACGGCAGGGCGAACTGCTGAAGGCTGTCCCTAGCGGCAGCGGGCTCCCCCTGGTTCCTCCGGACTGGGTCGACCAGATCGAGTCGGACGATCTGCGACGAAAGGTTGATGCCTACTTGCCGTGGGCCCGCGGCTGGAGCAACGCTCCTGCCTATTCCACGGGTCAGGAGAGTTATTGGGCGCTGACGACGAACCCCTTTCTCCATCGGAGCAAAGAGTCGGCTTATCTCGCTCAAACGATGTACGGCGTGTGGCGGCATTCTCTGGGGGATCCGGAGGTGGTCCCGAGCGCATTTGAGCACTCGATTTCGCTTAGCGATGAGCCGCAGACGATTAGGCAAGAACACGGCACTCATGAAGCGATGCTCGCCCGGTACTGCGACGACATCACATGGGTGCTAGAGAATCTGAGTGAAGCGTCGCGCGTGGCTGCCCTGGAGGGGGAGCAGACTGCTCATCAGAGACTTGGTCGAAATTACGGACACGAGTTCGAAGAGTCTGTCAAGGCTGCACTTGTGGACGACAACACCGGGAAACTCTACACGTACTTTATCGACGACCTTGTCCGCACGAGCCAGCGCAACATGACTGAAGCGACTCCTGGAACGGTCAGTGAAGTTGAACCGGTGGTCACCCTTTCCAAGCGCGGCGCTCTGACGTTGACGTTGATGAAGCAGTTCCTGGAGTCCGACATCTTTAGCCGTGAGCGGATACTATCGCGTAACTTGACGCTGGACGGCATCATTGTCAATGCGCTTGAAGTTCTCTACAAGCCGTATAAGGAGGTTGGTTACCGACTGATAGAGCGGCACTCGAGGTTGGAAGGATGGAATGCCCCGGATCTGGTAGCGACAGCCAAGAGTGGGCTTGACGACCCTGTGCGCAGAGTGCAAACAACGGTCGACCTCCTGATGGGGATGTCGGACCGTGATGTCTTCGAGTTGGTTGGGCTTGAGTAGAGATGACAAGCAGCCCAATGCGTTCGATAAGCGCGCGTCTGTTGGCACGGGCCAAAGACATCGAAGACTCTGTGTACAAGGCATACGAGGGGGCGCCAACGGTCGGCGGGTACTGGGGGATGTTGGATCTTCGCGGGAGTGCGGCGTATCGTGTCGCCGCGGGAGACCGCAGGTCCTTCGCGCGAGCCCGGGTCTTCTCGCAGTTGCTCGGCGAAATTATTGATGCTTACCCTGGCGCGGAGGTCTTTAAGGAGCTTGGCGACGGAGTTCTGCTGCATGCCACTGACTGGCGAACTGTCATCGAGTTGCCAGCAGTGTTCGATGCGATAAACAGATACTGGCACGTCGAGGTCGACGCCGACCCCAGCTACCCTTCCTTGGAGGCGCGGGCGTCGTTCACCGGTGGCGAATGTGTCCGTGTCGACACTGACTATCTAGGGGCGCCGATCGATCTGGTGGCGCGAATCAATGGGTTTGATCCGGATGTGCGCGATTGTATCGCAGTAGTCGAGGCGGGGGTGCGCAGTTCGCTGGTGGAGCGAGCTTCGCTCGAGTACCCGTACATCCAGTTCCTGGATTCAATGGCGCTGCCGAGCCGCTATCTGAAACAAGGGGAACCACCTCGTAGGGTAAGCGCACTTGTGATCGACCGAGCGAAGTTCGGAGACGCAACGAATTACTTCGTGCCGATACGCTCGCTTCTTGACGGCGTTCACGAGTAGTCGGGGGTTCCGCCTTGGCAGTTGGGGGCACGCTCCGCCCCGGGTGTACCTTTCAGCGGTGTCGCCAGCAGCCGTTCCGCCGCCTCCAGGTCGCTTGGGTCTGCTGCACGGTTAGGTGACAGCGGGTAGTCACGCGGCCTTGGTGGCCGGTGCGGTCATGGTGGTCTCGTACTCGATGGGGGTCAATCGGCCCAGGGCTTCTTGTCTGCGCCGGCGGTGGTAGGTGCGTTCGATCCAGGTCACGATCGCGATCCGGAGGTCGTCGCGGGTGGCCCAGGTGCGCCGGTCCAGGACGTTCTTCTGCAGCAGGGAGAAGAAGCTCTCCATGGCGGCGTTGTCGCCGGCGGCGCCGACCCGGCCCATCGATCCGACCATGTCGTGACCGTTCAGCGCCCGGACGAACTTCCTTGATCGAAGTTGCGAGCCCCGGTCAGAATGAACCACGCACCCGGCCACCACGCCGCGGCGGGCGACGGCGTTGTGAAGGGCAGCCACGGCCAGGGTGGACTTCATCCGCGAGTCGATGGAGTAGCCCACGATCCGGTTGGAGAACACGTCCTTGATCGCGCAGCAGTAGACCTTGCCCTCGCCCGTGCGGTGCTCGGTGATGTCGGTCAGCCACAGCTGGTTGGGTGCGGTGGCGGTGAAGTCGCGCCCGACCAGGTCGTCGTGGACCGGTGGGCCGACCTTGCCGGCCTTGCCGCGGGTCTTCTTGCCGAACGCGCTCCACCAGCCGTTGTCGGCGCAGATCCGCCACGCGGTCCGCCGGCACATCGCCTGACCGGCGTCGGCGGCCTCGTCGACCAGGAACCGGTAGCCGAACTCCGGGTCGTCACGGTGGGCGTCGAACAGCGCGTTGGCGCGATACGCCCGCGCCAGTTCGGCGGGAGTGATCGGGTTGGCCAGCCACCGGTAGTAGGGCTGCCTTGCGAGCTTGAGGACCCGGCACGTCACCGCGACGGGGATCTGGTCGCCGGCGAGCTCACTCACGAGCCGGTTGTGCCTTTTCCCGGCAGGTTCGCCTGGGACAGGTAGGACGCCGCGCGGCGCAGGACCTCGTTCTCCTGCTCCAGCAGCCGGATCCGCCGGCGGGCCTCGCCCAGCTCCGCCGACTCCGTGCGGCCGACCCCGGGCCGGGCGCCGTCATCGACGTCGACCTGACGCAACCACGTGAACAACGTCATCGGGTGGACCCCGAAGTCCTTGGCGATCTGCTCGACCGTCACACCGGGCTCGCGGCTTCGGGCCACCCGCACGACGTCGTCACGGAACTCACGAGGGTAGGGCTTCGGCACAGCGACATCCTCCCCGGCCCGCCCACCGGCAAGCCAGATCAGGTGTCACCTAACCGTGCAGCAGACCCCAGGGGTCAGGTTCTTTGCGACGGTTCCGTGGACCGAGAGTGGTTCTCGGGTCGAGTATCGCCTCGGAGCATCGCTGCAGGTCAGAGCCTCGGCGCCGATGGCCAAGGTTCGCGATGGCGCCCTCCGGGGACATCCGCGGCCGGCGGATGGCTAACGGGTGTCCGACATGCGCGAGAGCGGGGGCATCGCCTCGAAGTGCCTGTGCGGTCTTGTCCCGTCGCATGTCGGCGCCTGGGACGTAGGGTCGCTGCATGGTTGAGCTCTACGTTCCCTCTCGCGCGGAGTTCGGCGTGCGCCAGGCGTGGCTGGCCGACCCCGGGTTCATGTCCTACAACGCGGGCTGGAACCTGGACCACCCGGGCTATGACCGGGTGACCGGATGCATCGACTGGCCGCCTGACCAGTGGGCCGCGTTTGAGGACCGGCTCCTGCAGCCTGCCGACCGGCACGGCTACTTCTACGTCCGAGACACCATCACCTCCGACTACATCGGCCATGCGCACTACGAGGTCGACGCCGGGGTCGCGAACATCGGCATCAACCTCGTCCCTGAGGTGCGCGGCAGAGGCCTGGGCGTAGCCGTCCTCACGCTCCTGATGACCCGGGTCTGGGCCGACACCGATGCTGCGCATGCAGTCAACGAGTTCGAGGACGACCGCACGCCCGCGGTCCGCACCCATCGCCGGTGCGGCTTCGTCCCCGACGCCGACACTCGCTCTGACTGGGGCCGGCCCACCCGGACCTGGCGGCTCGCCCGGCCCGAAGCCTCGTCCTAGCTGTTCTGGCTCAGGACGTCGCTGACGCCTGCGTGGAGGAGTGGGATCGAAGGCCGGTTCCCGATGGCGGTGTGATCGCGATGGAGTCGTTCTTCGCCCAACTGCAGAACAACGTCCTGGACCGCAAGCGCCGGGACACCCGCAACGAGCTGCGCCAGGCGATCGTGGCCTGGCTCGAGCAGACCTACCGCCTCCCACACCGCGAGTCCCGCCTGGGTCGTTCCACCCCGGTGGAGCCGGAGAACATCTGCGCAGCCGCCGCAGAACCGCTCACCCGAGTGTCAACTGAACTTGCAGCAGCCCCAAGTCCTAAGGCCGGTCTCGGTCGTTCCAGTCGGTAACGGCGCGCAAGGCGCCGTGAGTAGGTCATGCGGCGCCCCGGCGGTGGCCGAACCCGTGCAGACGGCGGAGCCCTTGCAGCCAGCTGCCTCTGCGAGTGCTCGACTCGATTGCCGCATGGTCCGCCTCGACGGGAGTCAAGTAGCCAGGCGTTCGTGCAGCGGGCCTCGAAGGTCTCCATCTTCAGGCCAAGCCAGCGAGATTAACGTCGTGGTCCGTGCGCAGGACCCTTCGGACACGGCGAGATCGGCGTCGGCAGGCCGCCCGCCCTGGTCACGCTCTACCGGTTCTCATACGTCCCGTCGAGCCGCGCCCGCGCGACCACGTGCCCCGTCATCGCCTCCAGCACCTCGCCGAGCCCGAAGCCCTCGCCCAGCCCCGTCCGGCGGTCCAGCGCGAACAGCTGGAACACGTAGGAGTGCGGTCCGTGCGAGCGCGGGGGCATGGGGCCGGACCAGCCGCGTCGGCCGAGGCCGCCCTTGCCGTGGGTGAGGCCGTCGAGCGGGCTGGGGTGGGCGAGGGCGCCTTCGGGGATGCCGGTGAGTGCCGGGTCGATGCCGAGCGTGAGCGCGTGGGTGGCCGGGGTGCGCAGCGGCGCGTCGGGGTCTTGCACGATGAGGACGAGCTCGGCGGTGCCGGCCGGCGGCGGGGTCCAGGCGAGGGCGGGGGAGAGGTTGGTGCCGAAGATCCGGCCGCGGTGGCGTGCGGGGATCGGGGTGCCGTGGTCGAACGCGGGGCTCGTGAGGGTGAACGTCTCGGGGGCCTGCAGGTCGGGGCGGGCCCAGACGAGCGTGTGGTGGCCGGCGTGCCGGTGGCGCAGCGCGTGGCCGAGGGGGTTGACGGGCATGGTGGTGGGTCCTAGCTCGTGGGTGGGGTGGTGCGGCCGGGGTCGCGGAGGGTGCGGTCGAGGACCGTGAGGGCCACGGCGGCGATGCTCACGCCGATCATGATGAGCGCGACCAGGTGCAGGCCGCCGTCGCTGACGCTGGTGCGGAACACGATGCCGGTGATGGCTGAGGATGCGATGGACCCGACGTAGCCGAACGTCCGGAACAGACCGGAGGCGACGCCGAGCTGCTCGGGCGGGGCCTGGACGTAGAGGGCGATCTGGTTGCCGCTGGCGGCGGTGCCGAGCGCGACGCCGAACACCAGGGTGATCGCCAGGATCCACCCGATGCTCGTGCCCGCGCTCAGCAGCAGCACGCCGACGGACCCCACGAGGCTGGCGACGGCGGCGGCGATGACGGGCCCGCGGACCAGGTTGCGCCGCGAGAGCGGGGCGACGACGAGGCCGGAGACCAGGCTCATCGGCAGCAGGAGCAGCCCGGCGCCGAGCGCGGACATCCCGCGGCTCGCCTCGAGCCACTGGGTGAGGCCGTAGAGCACGACGTAGACGCACAGCCCGACGAGCGCGAAGCGCAGGTACGTCCTGGTGAGCGCGGCGTTGCGCACCATGAGTCGCACGTCGAGGAACGGGTGCGCGGCCCGCAGCTCCCAGGCCGTCAGGGCGATGAACAGCACGACGGCGCCGGCCAGCAGCGCCCAGCTCGGGCGGGACAGCGAGAACAGGAACGCGAGCAGCGCCGTCATCGCCAGGGCGAACCCGACGATGCCGGTCAGGTCGATGCGGGAGGCGACCTCGCGCGCACTCCGCGGCGCCTGCTGCGGCGGGTCGCGCGGGATCCAGCGGAGCGCCGCAGCCAGGGCGAGGAGCGCCACGGGCACGTTGACGAGGAACACCCAGTGCCACCCGGCGGCGTCGACGAGCACCCCGCCGATCGGCAGGCCGAGGGCCGCGGTGGCGATGCCGGCGATCTGCAGACCGCCGAGCACCCCGCCGGGCGGCTTCTCCATCCCGGCCGCGGTGGCCCTGCGCGCGATGAGCATCATCGCCGTCGGGTACGCGCATGACGTGCCCAGCCCGATGAGCACGCGGGCGACGAGCAGCGTCGGGAGGCTGTGCGCCACCCCGCCGACCACCCCGCCGAGCAGCACGAGCACGATCCCGACGACGAACACCCGGCGGGCGCCGAACACCTCCGCGACCTTGCCGGCGGTGGGCTGGGCGATCGCGCTGGCCAGGTAGAGGGCGGTGACCAGGGAGGCGGTCTGCCCGACCGAGACGTGCAGCCCGGCCGCGATCGGCACGAGCGCGGTGGCGATCATCGAGCTGTTGATGGGGTTGAGCGCGGACCCGATGAACAGCGGGGTGGTGAACCGCCAGGAGAACGGTCTGCCCCTCACGGTCGGGTGGGCAGCGGTCTGCGGGGACGTCATGGGGGCTCCGATGCGGACGGGGGACCGACCCGGACCAGGGTGCTTAGGTATACTAAGGATCGGTGTTTAGGTACACTAACGACCCATGGGGACCGAGGCAAACCGCGAGCACCTCGGCACGTCGGACGAGGCCGGTCTCGGCGGCCAGGTGCGCTCGGCGGTCGGGCTGCTGTACCGGCGTTTCCGCAGCGAGCGGCCCGAGGGCACGCTCGGCGACACGGCGCTCGACGTCCTCACCTGGCTGCACAAGCACGGCCCGCGGACCCTCACCGAGCTGAGCGAGGACGCCCACGTCGCCCCCGCCTCGATGAGCCAGAGCGTCAACCGGCTCACCTCGGCCGGCTACGCGGTGCGCACCCCCGACCCGAAGGACCGCCGGAAGGTGCTCATCGGCACCACCCCCGAAGGCGCCGAGCTCGCCCTCGCCACCCGCGCCCGCCGCAACACCTGGCTCGACGAGCAGCTGCACGCCCTGAGCCCCGACGACCAGCGCGCGATCGCCCGCGCCTGCGAGCTGCTCCGCGACATCGCCGGCGCATGAGGGGGCCGCGGGCCGGATCTCGAGGCGCGCACCGCGCCGTGTCCGACTAGACGGGTTCGAGGATGAGGAGTGCCGGGTCGGGGAGCTCGCTGGGGTCTGCGGTGTCGGAGACGCCCACGTACTCGATGCCGCCGAGTCGCCCGTCAACGGTGTAGAGGAACAGCTCGTCGTCGGTTCCCCGGATCGCCGCGTTCACGCGGACGTGCAGTCCGGCGCCCGGCTCGGTGACGAAGTCGATCGACGGGCAACCGCACGAGCACCCGCCGACCACGGTCGCCGCCCGCGCTTGCCTTCGGAGCTCTGTGACACCGTCGAACTCCACGGCGAGCAGGGCATCGAGCACGTCGCGCTCTCGCGGCGTGAGCGGCCGTTCCATGATCCGGAGTCTTCCACTCGACGAGGCGAGGCGGTCGCCACCAGGGCGCTGCGTCCGTGACATGGCCGGGCGGACCGCCATCCGAACGAACGAGGCCGCGAGCTCGTCCCCGGCATGCTCTCTGTGACCGGATCGCTGGAGTGCGTCGGCGCGGACTGGGGCTAGCTGGGAAACACGAGGTGGAACAGCTCGTCGGGGATGCTGACCGGCGACTCGCTGCCGGCCAACGCGTCGACCCACGCGCGGGGCACCTCGGGAAACGGCACCTGAGGCCCGTCGGCGAGGTATCCCTCGATCGCGAACGCGATCGGCTTGGTCACGAGGGGACGAACGTCGGAGCCGGCACCGTCGAGCAGGCCGACGAGGGCCGTCCACGACTCCGCGTCGACCTCGCCCCCGACCGGCTCGCACCACAGCCGGGTCTCGCCATCGGGCTTGACCCCCACCACGATGAGGATCCCGATCGAGCCGAAGTCCCGACCGAGCCTTCCGAAGTACTCGGTGCACACCCACGTCAACGTCTTGATGTACGCGGCGAGCCGCTCCGTGCCGCCGACGAGCCGTGCGCCCAGCTCCTCGTCAGGCACGTAGAGCCGGACACCACTCAGCTGGAACTGCGTCGTCCGGGGACTGTCAACCACCGGCGCATCGTCTCAGCGACCGCTTCCGCGCGCACGACCCGACCGTCCGCGGCCCCTTCCGCCGTGTTGCCGCCGCCGCCCGGCCGCCGCACGCTGGAGCCTTCGTCGGGACGGAGGCCGCCGTGGGTGCACTGATCTACGCAGCGAACATGTCGCTGGACGGGTTCCTGGAGGACGAGTCCGGGGCGTTCGACTGGTCGGTGCCCGACGAGGCGGTGCACGCGTTCTGGAACGGGCACGAGCGGCGCATCGGGACCTCGCTGTACGGGCGGCGCATGTACGAGACGATGCGCGTCTGGGAGCACGACGACTGGCTGGTCGACGAGCCCGCGGTGGTCCGCGAGTACGCGGGGATCTGGCGGGACACCGACAAGGTCGTCTACTCCACGTCCCTGGCCGACGTGTCGACCGCGCGCACGAGGATCGAGCGGACGTTCGACCCCGCGGCGGTGCGTCGGCTGAAGGAGACGTCAGCCGCGGACCTGAGCATCGGCGGCCCGGGGATCGCGGCCGAGGCGTTCCGGGCCGGGCTGGTCGACGAGTGCGTGCTGCTGGTCTGCCCCGTCCTGGTGGGTGGCGGCAAACCGGCGTTGCCCCGCGGTGTGCGGCTCGACCTGGAGCTGGCCGAGCACGGCCGCTTCGCCAACGGCGTGGTGCACCTGCGCTACGCGGTGCGCCACCCGGGCTGACGGTCGCGGGGGACCGCCCTCGACGGTGGCGCATGCCGCCGCCCGTCGGTTTCGACGGCGTGGCCGCGCCGCGCATGTCCCTCCCGTCCCGAGAACGACCCGTGACGGCGCCCGGCCGCAGCACCCCTCGGCGGCGTCCCGCAGCAGCGCCCTTCGGCGGCGTCCCGCGGCAGCACCCTTCGGTGCCGTCCCGGCCTCGCCCTCCGGCCGCCCGCCGCTTGACACGCCGCCCGTAAATCTCAATGATGTTTAACGCTACAGCCTCGTAAACCTGGCTCGCGCCCCCTGGCCCCCGTGCGGGCTCCTCGGGCGGCGGTGCCCGCTCCCACGTCAGCGCAGACGAAAGGAAGTCCCATGCGAGCGTCCCTACGACGACTGGTCGCGGTGTCAGCCGCCACCGTGGTCGGGCTCGGTGCGGCCGTCATCGCCGCCCCGGCCGCCTCCGCCACCGGATGTGCCACCTACTACGTCTCGTCGGCGGCGGGGAACGACGCCAACGACGGCTGCAGCCCGTCCACCCCCTGGCAGACCCTGACGAACGTCAACGCGACGACCTTCGCCCCCGGGAACCAGATCCTCCTGGCGGCCGGCGGCTCGTGGACCGGCACCCTCGCACCGCAGGGGTCCGGGGCGAGCGGCAACCCTGTCGTCGTGTCGAGCTACGGCTCGGGTGCGGCGCCGATCGTGGCCGGGGGAGGCGCCGCCGCGGCGGTGAGCCTGCTCGACCAGCACGACTGGACGATCCAGAACCTGGAGATCACCAACACCGCCACCACCCTGGGGTACCGGGCCGGCATCCACGTCGGGAACGACACGACGGGGAGCCTGCACGGCATCCACATCGTCAACAACACGATCCACGACATCGCGGGGAACTGGAACACCAACGACCCGCAGCCGGTCAACACCTCGGCCATCGCCTTCGAGCTCAGCGACGCGAACACCACGAGCGGCTGGGACGACATCCTCATCGACGGCAACACCCTGACGAAGACCGATGCGGGTGCCATCTACATCGGGTCGCTCAAGGGCCTCAACCACGACAAGGTGACGACGGGTGTGGTGATCCAGAACAACACGATCACCAACGCCGGCGGCAACTCGATCGTGTGCGTGTTCTGCTCCGCCCCGCTCATCCAGTACAACGTCTCCACCGACAGCGGCTACCGCTTCTCCGGGGCTGCGCTCTGGTCGGGGTGGACCACCAACGGAATCTGGCAGTACAACGAGGTGGCGCGCAACTGGAAGTCGTTCGTCGACGGTCAGGCCTTCGACATCGACAACAACGACAGCGGGACCGTCCTCCAGTACAACTACACGCACGACAACCCGTGGGGCTTCATGGAGTTCTGCTGCAGCGCGACATTCGGTGTCAGCGGAACGAGCACCATCCGTTACAACATCAGCCAGAACGACGGGGCGTCGAACGCCAACATCGGGCTGCTGGGCGGGCTGACCCCCGGTGCGGTCGCCCAGGTCTACAACAACACCTTCTACATGCCCGCGGGCAACAACGGTGACCTCACCGCCGGCACACCGTCGTCGGGCGCCAGCGCCGTCTTCACCAACAACGTGATCTACAAGCTCGGGACCGGCGGCTACGCCACCACGAGGACCACCTGGAACCACAACCTCATGTACGGCAACCACCCGAGCAGCGAACCGGCCGACGCCGCCAAGGTGACCGCCGACCCGCTGCTCGTCGCACCGGGCGGCGCCGGTTCTGGGCGGGCCTCTGCGGCGGCGTACAAGCTGCGCACCGGGTCGCCGGCCCTGGGGGCGGGCGCGCTGGTCGCCGGGAACGGCGGGCTGGACTACTTCGGCAACCCGGTCTCGTCGTCGGCCGCGCCCAACATCGGGGCCTACAACGGTGCGGGCGTCGCCGCCCCGGCACCCACCCCCGGCGGGTTCTGGCGCTTCGACACCGGCAGCGGGACGGCCGCGCTGGACGCGTCCGGCAACAACAACCCGGGGGTGCTGCAGGCCGGCGCCTCATGGGCGGCCGGTCGGATGGGGCCGTTCGCCGTGGCGCTCAACGGCAGCTCGACCGGGTTCGTCGACATCCCGACGACGGCCGTCGACACGAGCGGCTCGTACACCGTCCAGGCGTGGGTCAAGCCGACCACGACCACCGGGAACCAGACCTACGCCTCGATCGACGGGTCGGTCATCAGCCCGTTCTACCTCCAGCTGTCGGGCGGCTCCTTCGCCTTCACCCAGCGGAGCGCAGATTCCACCTCGAGTTCGTACACCCAAGCGGTCGGACCCGCCGCGGTCGCCGGGACCTGGTACAACCTGATGGGCGTCTACGACAGCGTCGCCCACACCATCAAGCTCTACGTCAACGGTGTCCTTCAGTCCACCGCGAGCTACTCGTCCGCATGGAAGGCCACCGGGCACACGACCATCGGGCGAGCCAAGTGGAACCGCGCCCCGGTCGACTTCGCCAACGCCACGATCGACGACGTAAGGATGATCCCCCGGGCCCTGACCGACCGCGAGGCCTTCGCGATCGGCAGCGGCGCCTCCGCCTACTTCGCCTTCAACGAGGACGCCGGCCGCACGTTCGCGGACGTCACCGGGTACACCGTGCCGGGCTGGCTCACGGGATCGGCCGGGTGGGCAGCCGGGGAGGCGGGAGCGGGCGCCCTGGCTCTCGACGGCACCAAGGGCACCTGGGGTGCAGTCGGTGCGACGCCGATCGACACGAGCGCCAGCTTCGCGGTCGACGCCTGGGTGAAGCTCAGCTCCCTCAGCGGGAACCAGACCTTCGTGAGCAGCTACGGCGCCAACGTCAGTCCGTTCTACCTCCAGCTGGCCGGTGGCAAGTTCACGTTCACGACCCGTCCCTCCGACGCAACAGGAGCGACGGCGAGCAGCGTGGCGTCGACGCTGACACCGACGGCCGGGGTCTGGTACCACGTGCTCGGCACGTTCGACGCCAGCGCCGGATCGATCTCGCTCTACGTGAACGGTTCGCTGCAGGGGTCGGCCAGCGCGGCGAGCATCTTCCGGGTGAGGGGGGCGACCGCACTCGGGTCCGCCGTCTGGGCGCGAACGCCTGTTGACTTCGTCAACGGAGCGATCGACGAGGTGCACTTCTACAACCGGACGCTGACATCCGCTGAGATCGCGACGCTTGCCACTCCCTGAGCCGGGGGAGGCGCCCGGGCGTGTCGAGGGCCCGGGCGCCTCCCCTCGCGACAGGGACGGGTCAGCACGACGGAGACGAGAACCGATGCAGTCCACGAGGTCCACGGCACGTGACCGGATTGCCGCGAGCACGCGCCGGCCGGTGCGCCTGATCGTCGGCATCGTCCTGGCCCTGCTCGTTCTGGCAGTCGTCTGCGCCGCAGCGTGGCTCAAGCCGACGACCGTCGGCCATCCGGCAGCGTCCGGCCCCGCGACCCTGCTGGCCCAGGACACCGACGTCGCGACGGTCGACGGTATCGCCGTGCCCGCACGGGAGCTGCAGATCTACCTGGACCGGGATCGAGCCGCGACCATCGCGCACTATCAGGCCGAGAACCACGACGCAGGCTCAGCCGGCTTCTGGACGACGCGGTATGGCGACTCGACCCCGTCCGAGCACCTCATCGATGCGGCCCTGGCCGATATCGCGCGCGCCACGGTTCAGCGTCGGTGGGCCGTGACCTACGGAATCGCCGAGTCGGCGACGTACGACTCGTTTCTGACTCAGCTCCGTGACGAGAACACCCGACGCCGCGATGCGGTCGCCGAGAAGAAGCCGATCTACGGACCGGTGCAGTACACGGAAGCAAACTATTTCCAATATCTTCAGGACCAGTACAGCTTCGATCTGCGGGATGCAATGCGGACCAACGGCACCATCAACATTGATACTGGCTCGATTACGTCGTTCCTCCGTGCCCGCCCCGATATCGCCGCTTTCGTCCGGCTACATGCCGGACAAGCGGAAGCGGAGGCCAACAAAATGATCGTCATGCTCTACACCGAGGACAGATACTCGGCACTTCTTGCGCAAGCTGCCTCCGCCGCGTCAGTCGCACGCTCTGCTGCCCTAGAATTTGTTGCCCGAGGATGCCTGGAATCCGGCAGATGCATTACCCCGTGACGGCGCTGCAACCGGTTGATCCGGTGTCGAGGCTGCGAGCCTGTCCGAACAGTGTTGTAAGTGCTGTCCAGCCAGAAATGGCGAGCATGGCGTGGCGAGGGAGTGGGCAGCATGAACGGGACGATCGAGTTGGTGACGATGACGGGCATGGGGTTGGACGAGGGCGCGCAGCGTGAGGTGGCGGCGCAGTTGGTCGAGCAGGCTCGGGTGGCCGGGATCGACCTGGTTGGCACGGGTGGGTTGCTGGCAGGCCTGGCGAAACAGGTCCTGGAGGCGGCCCTCGAGAAGGAGGGCACCATGGGGGTCGTCGAGGCCGCCTATGCGCCCGACGAGCGCGGGAGGATCGCGCCCGATCATGACATCACTGACACAGAACGGACCTGACGAGATCATGACACTCGCGCGGTTGGGCGAACCCGGTGCGGAGATCCCGGTGGTGCAGATCGGCGGTGCCGCTTGCGACCTGCGGTCTGTCACCGACGACATCGATGGAGCTTTACTCGCCGGCGGTGGTATCGGACGGGCGGTTGCGCTCGCCACTGCGGGATCGCTGCCGATACTCGCCGGGGTGTCGGGTTCGAGGATCGGGGCTCCGGTCGCTGTGCCGACGAAGATCGTCTGCATCGGACTGAACTACCGGGATCACGCGGTGGAGACCGGCGCCCAGATCCCGGTGGGACCGGTCGTTTTCCTGAAGGACCCGTCGGCTCTGATCGGACCAAATGATGACGTCCTGATCCCGAGGACGTCGGCGAAGACCGACTGGGGGGTGGAGCTGGCTATGGTGATCGGCTCGACGGCCCGGTACCTCGACTCGCCCGACGACGCCCCGGTGGGGCCTTGTGGAGGCTCTGGTCCAGCGGAAGAGCCACCGGCGACGCGATCCGGTCGATGCGCAGGACCGCGAGGCGTGCATCGAACTCCGATGGGGACTCGGCGTCCACACTTTCGGGGAGGTGACCCGCCGTCCGGGCGCCAGTGTCCCCTCAGAATGAGACGGTCTGACAGTTTCGGCGTGACGGCGTGCTTCCGCCAATCGCTCTTGATGTGGAATGGAGTCAATGTGGGTGAGGTCGTTCGGCGCGGTACCGAGTGGGCCGGGTTGCCGCCGGTGGTGGATGTGGCGGACAACTCGGCGGGGTTGTCCGCGGTGGACGCGGTGATTGCGTGCGGGCCGTTCGAGGACAGCTGGGAGTCTCTGACGGGTTACCGGCCACCTCTGTGGTACCTGGATGCGAAGTTCGGGATCTTCCTGCACTGGGGCGTGTACTCGGTGCCGGCTTTTCGGAGCGAGTGGTACTCGAGGTCGATGTATCTCGCGGGCACTCCGGAGTTCGAGCATCACGTGGCGACGTACGGACCTCAGAAGGAGTTCGGGTACAAGGACTTCATCCCGTCGTTCACGATGGAGCAGTTCGACCCTGATGCGTGGGCGGCGTTGTTCCGTCGTGCCGGCGCGCAGTTCGTGGTGCCGGTGGCGGAGCATCATGACGGGTTCGCGATGTATGAGACGGATCGGTCGCGGTGGAAGGCCACGGCGATGGGTCCGCAGCGGGATGTGCTGGGAGACCTGCTCGATGCCACGCGGCGTGCGTGGATGGTGGCGGGGGTGTCGTCGCACCGCGCGGAGCACTGGTTCTTCATGAATGGTGGCGCGCGGTTCGACTCCGATGTGCTGGACCCGGAGTTCGTGGACTTCTACGGTCCGGCTCAGCGCGAGGAGACAGCACCGAACGAGCAGTTCCTCGAGGACTGGTTGTTGCGGACGGTGGAGATCATCGATCGGTACCGGCCGCAGGTGCTGTGGTTCGACTGGTGGATCGAGCAGCCGGCCTTCGAGCCCTACGTGCGCAAGCTGGCGGCGTACTACTACAACCGTGCTGCTCAGTGGGGGCGTGAGGTCGTCATCAACTACAAGTGGACGGCGTTCGCTGACGGAAGTGCGGTGTTCGACGTCGAGCGGGGGTCGATCGCGGGGATCCGTCCGGAGGTGTGGCAGAACGACACGTCGGTGTCGCGCAGCTCGTGGTGCTGGGTCAAGGATCACGACTACAAGTCGGTGGCCGATCTGGTCGGCGAGCTGGTCGACGTCGTGGCGAAGAACGGGATCCTGCTGCTGAACGTGGGGCCGACCGCGCAGGGAACGATCCCGCCGGCCGAGCAGGAGATCCTGGAAGGGCTGGGGGCGTGGTTGTCGCGGAACGGGGAGGCGATCTACGGCACGCGTCCGTGGGTCGTGGCGGGGGAAGGGCCGACGGCGGTGGCCGTCGGGTCGTTCGTCGATCACGAAGCCGCGCCGTACACCTCGTCGGATCTGCGGTTCACCTCGCGCACGGACGTCACGGGGGACTACGTGTATGCGATCGTGCTGCGGCGGCCCGTCGACGGCGTGGCGCGGATCGAGTCGTTCGGGCGCGGTCGGGGGTTGCTGACCCGGGGGATCCGGGCGGTGAGCGTGCTCGGACAGGTGGACACGCCGCTCTGGCAGCACGACCATGCGGCACTGACCGTCGACCTGGGACCCCGACCTGAGGGCGGGACCCTCACCGACGTCGGCGTCGTGGTCAGGCTGTGGCTCGAACGTGAAGCGGTGCACGAGCGGACCGACTTCCTTCACGGCTGAAGGCGTCCCCGCAGGCCGATGATCGTGTCGCCGCCGACGACACGATCATCGGACTGCGGGTGCACCACGCCGACGGACTCTCACTCTTGTCCCCAGGGATCGCGCCCGGACGGCGCGCGTGCACCCGGTGACTTCCTGGGTGACTCTGTTCGGTGCGATGGGAGGGCTCGGCAAACAGCGACCCGCGGCCGATGCCCGTGGTTGTCGATGAACGTCGGCAATGACGTTAGGGAAATGTGGGCGAGGAAGGAACCATCAGATGTCAGAGCTCTTCCGTGACCCGATCCATGACGGTGCGACCGATCCGGTGATCGTTCCGGGCGGCACCGACGGGCTGTGGTGGCTCCTGTACACCAGCCGGCGGGCCGATGCCCCAGCGGGGCAGGGCGTGGCGTGGGTGCACGGCAGCGACATCGGTACGGCGTCGTCGTCCGACGGTGGCGCGACGTGGGTGTATCGCGGGGTGCTCGCCGGGCTGGAGCACGAGCCGGGGCGGAACACCTTCTGGGCCCCGGAGGTGGTCTGGGCCGAGGGCGAGTTCCACATGTACGTCAGCTACATCCGCGGGGTCCCGGACCGCTGGGCCGGCCATGAACGGCACATCCACCACTACACCAGCCCCGACCTGGTCTCGTGGACGCATCACGGCGACGTCCTGCCGCGGTACCCGCTCGTCATCGACGCCTGCGTCCACCCGTTGCCGGCCGGTGGGTACCGCATGTGGTTCAAGAACGAGGCCGACGGCAACAGCACCTGGGCCTCGGACAGCGCGGACCTGTACCACTGGGACGAGCCCAGGCCCGTGCTGCGCACCGAGGGCGGTCACGAGGGGCCGAACGTGTTCACCTTCCGCGGCCGGTACTGGATGGTGGTCGACTCGTGGGACGGGCAGCTGGCGTTCACCTCCGACGACCTGGAGACGTGGCGCCCGGCGGGTGTGCTGCTCGACGGCGCGTCCGGCCGCCCCGGTACGGACGACGAGGGGCCGGGTCTGCACGCCGACGTCCTGGTGCACGGTGACGAGGCCTACCTCACGTACTTCACGCACCCGCTCGGCGAGGACCGCCGCACGTGGGCGACCCGGCGGTCGACGATCCATGTCGCGGCGCTCGACGTGCGCGGCGACGCACTCGTGTGCGACCGCGCGGCGCAGACCCGGTTGAACCTGGGCTGAGCGGCCGTCCGGCAGCTGCTTGACAGTCCTCAACTTAGCGTTAAAGTAGTGCACGTTCAGCGACGAACCCGACCGTTTCGCAGGCATGACGCCTGCGGCGGCGGCGATGCAGGTCAGGGAGCAGACATGGTGGGACGGGTGACCATCGCCCAGGTGGCGGCCGAGGTCGGCGTGTCCGCGATGACCGTGTCGAACGTGCTCAACGACCGCCCCGGCGCCTCGGAGGAGACCCGCCGGCGCGTCCTGGAGGCGGCCGGCCGGCTCGGCTACGTCGTCAACTCCGCCGCCCGGTCGCTCAAGAACGGGCGCACCGGCCTCGTGGGGCTCATCACGCTGGACCTCACCGCGCAGTACACGCTGGAGATCATCCGGGGCGTCGCCGAGGAGCTCGCGGACGACGAGCTCGAGCTGCTCATCAACGCGTCCTACCACGACGCCGAGCGCGAGCAGGACCGGATTCGCAGCCTGTCCCGTGGTCAGGTCGACGGGCTGATCCTCGTCGCCCCGGTGCTGGAGCCGGCAACGCTGGACTTCCTGCGCGACAACCGCGTCCCGTGCGTGGTCATCGATCCCCGGCGGATCGACACGCCTCTGCCACGGGTGACGGTCGACAACTACGAGGGCATGCGGGCCGGCGTCGAGCACCTGATCGCGCTGGGCCACACCCGCATCGCCTTCCTGCGGGGCGACGACGAGCTGCAGAGCTCCGAGCTGCGGTTCCGCGGCTACTCGGACGCGCTCACCCTGGCCGGGTTCCAGGTCGACGAACGCCTGGTCAAAACCTGCAGCTTCTCCTACGACAGTGGCTTCCGCACCTCGACGTCGCTGCTCAGCGAGAACCCGACTGCCATCGCAGCCGGTGCGGACCTCATGGCCCTCGGTGCGATCGACGCCGCGCGCGCTGCGGGCCTGGACGTGCCCCGAGACCTGTCGGTGCTGGGCTTCGACGACCTGCCACAGGCCGGGCAGAGCTTCCCCGGCCTGACCACCGTGCGTCAGCCGTTGCACGACATGGGACTGCGCGGTGCCCGCGCGCTGCTGAGTCTGCTCGACGGCCAGAGCCTGGTCACCGACGACATCCGGCTTGCCACGTCCCTCGTGATCCGAGGCAGCACCGGACAGGCCGCCGACACCGACGCGAGCACCAACCGCTCCACCTCCGCGTCGCACGCCACGGGCTGACGGCCCCCTCCGCTCCGAACCGGTCCACCGGACAGAGTTCGCACAACTGCAGCCCGAATCGACGAACCCGCGCGGCGGTACGCACGCCGTCGTGCTGATCGTCCACGCCCTCATCCGGCCGCTCGTCCTCCCGGATGACACGCCCCGCACTCGATCGCTTGTCGACCACACATCCAGAATCCGGAGACCCGCATGTTCCTCATGTCGTACTTCACCGCTGACGACGAGAGCGTTCATCTCGCCGTCAGCGAGGACGGGCGACGATTCGTGCCCCTCAACGGCGGTCGACCGCTGCTGTCCAGCACGGTCGGGACAGGCCGGATCCGCGACCCGTTCATCGGGCTCGGACCTGACAGGAAGTTCCACCTGCTGGGCACCGACGGATGGAGCAGCACGTCGATCGTGCACGCCACGTCGAGCGACCTGTGGCACTGGGACCAGCCCGAGCTCCTGCCGGTGATGACGGACGTCCCCGGGGCCCAGAACGCGTGGGCGCCGGAGTTCTTCGTCGACGATGCGGGCCTGGTGCACATCATCTGGTCCTCGTGCGTGGACGGGCAGCTCGACGGCGCAGGACACGACTGGGAGCACAACCCGCAGGACCACCGGATCTGGCGCTGCCAGACCAGTGACTTCGCCAGCTTCTCGCCGTCCGCGATCTTCTTCGACCCCGGCTACTCGGTGATCGACGCCGCGGTCGTGCGCACCGACGGGCTGCTGCGGATGGCGTTCAAGGACGAGCGCGGGGAGAACGTCGCCCACAACCCGTTCAAACGCATCATGCTCACCAACGCGCTCGACCCTGGCGGGCCGTTCGACGGCCTCGTCGGGCCGATCGGCGACGACGCCGCCGAGGGCCCCACCCTGTACCGGGTCGACGACCAGTGGGTCCTGCTCTACGACCACTACCTCGCCGGCACCTACGGCGGGTCTGTCAGCACGGACTGGCAGACGTGGCACCCCCTGGAGGTGTCGGTGCCGCCGGGCACGCGCCACGCCTCGGTGCTCCAGCTGGACACCGTGCCGTCCTGGATCGGCGAGGACCCTGCTCTCGCCGACGTCCGATCCCCCTGACCTCACAGCTGGCGGCGCCCTCACCGCCGCACAGTCCGTGACGAGCACAACACCTCTCTGCCAACACCGACAAGGAGACCAGCAATGTCGCTGAACCAGCATGAATCCGACACCCCCCGTCGGGCCCCGGCAAGCCGCCGCAGGGTCATGGCCCTGAGCACCCTCGCGGTGGTGGCCCTGGCCCTGAGCGCGTGCAGCAGCAGCTCCGCGGGCTCCACGTCCTCGGCGAGCGCCGGGGTCGCCGAGTCCACGGTCAGCTTCTTCTCCTGGGACACCCAGGCGACGATGCAGCCGGTCATCGACGGGTTCGAGAAGGCCAACCCTGGCATCAAGGTCGACTTCAGTTACTCGCCGCCGGTGACCCAGTACGTCTCGACCCTGCAGACCCGCCTGCGCAGTGGCACGGCCGCCGACGTCTTCATCATCACCGCCGAGAACAAGCAGGACCTGATGGGCCAGAAGCTGGTGAAGGACCTCAGCAAGCAGCCCTTCATGTCCAACATTGCCAAGGCCGCGAAGGACACGTACACCAAGGACGGCGCCACCTACGGTGCCGCGATCGCCTCATGGGGTGGTGGGATCCTGTACAACAAGGACTTGCTGGCCAAGGCCGGCATCACCACCGAGCCGAAGACCTGGAGCGAGTTCCTTGCCGACGGCGCCACGCTCAAAGCCGCGGGCATCACGCCCTTCCTCGAGCCGGGCGACGGCATCACGGTGACCCTCGCGGCCCTGCTCGGGATCAAGAACCAGCAGCTCGGCGGATCGATGGATGCCGACATCTGGGCCAAGAAGCAGACCTTCGCCAGCACGTGGACCGACCCATTGACGACCTGGAGCCAGCTCTTCTCCACGGGCATGGAGACCCGCGCCGCGGCGGGCCTGACCGGTGACCAGGTCATGGCCGAGTTCGAGAAGGGCAACGTCGCCATGATCGGCACCGGATCCTGGGCGCTCGGCACGATCAAGACCGCCGCACCGAAGTTGAACGTGTCGTTCGCCGCCGTGCCGGGAACTGACGGCACGCTGTACTGGGTCGGCGCTGTCTCGCCGGGCTACGCGATCAACGCGAAGGCTCAGCACCCGGTGGCCGCGGAGAAGTTCGTCGAGTACCTCGCAAGCAAGGAAGGTGTCGCGCTCTACCAGAAGCAGACCCAGTCGATCACCACGACCGCCGACTTCACCCCGACCCTCGACCCGGCCCTGACGGAGATGGCCACGGCCGTGCGCGCGGGCCAGTTCTACCTGCCGCAGGTCTCGTGGCCCACGCACTCGGAGGTGCTCGGCCCCGAGGCCGCCGCGCAGATGCAGCAGCTGATCGCCGGGACCTCGACCCCGGCCAAGTTCGCGGCAGCGCTCGACGCGAAGCTCGCAAGCCTCGGGAGTTGACGCCGACGCCTCCGCGGCGGACCCAAGCGATCTGCCGCGGAGGCACCTCCCGTTTCACCTCGACCGAGAGAGGCACCCCTTCCATGGCCTTGTCGCTGTCACACTCGGCGGCCATCCCGCGAACGGCGCTCGCGGGTCGCCCACGCGCTCGTCGGCGCTTTGCCGCCTCGGGCGGCCCGTGGCTCTTCCTGGCCCCGATCATCGCGATCTTCGTGGTCCTGTATGCGATCCCCCTGGGCCAGAGCCTGTGGTTCAGCTTCACCGACGCCAACGGGTACACGACCGACATGCACTGGATCGGCTTTGCGAACTACGCCTCGGCGTTCAAAGACCCCGAGATGCTCTCCGCGCTGTGGTTCACCCTCGGCTACGCGGTCGTGACGACCGTCCTGGTCACCTGCCTGGCGATCCCGCTGGCGGTGGTCCTCAACACCCGCTTCTTCGGGCGTGACGTGGTCCGCTCGGTATTCTTCTTCCCCGCGGTGCCGAGCATCGCCGTGCTCGGCATGGTCTGGGGCTTCATCCTGAACCCGCTCGGCTCCGGGGTCCTCAACAGCGCGCTGCACGCTGTGGCCGGCATCGGCCCGGTGCCGTGGCTCTCCGACCCGCGCCTGGCCCAGATCTCGGTGATCGTCGTCGCCGTCTGGGCACAGACCGGCTGGCACGCCATCCTCTACCTCGCCTACCTCCAGTCGATCCCGAGCGACTACTACGACGCGGCCACCATCGACGGCGCCGGACGCGTCAGGATGTTCCGGTCGATCACGCTGCCCCTGCTGACCCCCGCGATCACGGTCAGCCAGCTGCTGCTGATGACCGG
The DNA here is from genome assembly GCF_009829685.1 of Cellulomonas citrea. Classification (GTDB taxonomy): domain Bacteria; phylum Actinomycetota; class Actinomycetes; order Actinomycetales; family Cellulomonadaceae; genus Cellulomonas; species Cellulomonas citrea. The sequence goes on along the minus strand of NZ_VWSD01000001.1, from coordinate 24,675 downwards.
GGGACTGAAGGTCTACGACCTGCCATTCACCCTGACCCACGGTGGACCAGGCTTCGCCACCCGCACCGTCACCCAGTCGTTGATCGAGCAAGGAGTGGCCCAGGCCGACATCGGCAAGGCCTCAGCGCTGGCCGTCCTGTTCCTGCTTCTGGTCGGGGCCATCATCCTCGGTCAGATGACCATCAGCCGCCGTCTGGAGGCGCGATACACATGACTCGCACCCGTGGATGGCTGACGTCGGCCATCATGCTGATCATCGCCGCTGCGATGGCCGTGCCCTTTTACTACATCCTCGTCAACACCTTCAAGAGCCAGGACGAGACCGCCCGATCGCCTCTCGCGCTGCCCATCCACGCCACTCTGGCTCACTACGCTCAGGTCTTCGCCACCACCAACGTGGTCGGCTCGTTCCTCAACACCCTGTACGTCACGGTGTTCTCGGTCGCGCTCATGGTGCTCGTCGGCTCCATGGCCGCCTACGGCATGATCCTCGGCAAGACCAAGCTCACCGCAGCCGTCGGCGGCCTGCTCGCCGTGGCCTTCCTCGTCCCAGGGCAGGCCACACTCATCCCGATCTACCAGATGCTCGTCGACGCGCGACTGGTGGACTCCCTCAACGGGCTGGTCGTGATCTACAGCTGCGGCGCCATCTTCTGCTACTACCTGATCCTCGGGTACATGCGCACCGTGCCCGCCGAGGTGCTCGAAGCCGCGCGCATCGACGGCGCCGGCACCGGGCGGATCTTCTTCGCGATCGTGCTGCCCCTGATCCGGCCGATCCTCATCACGGTGAGCGTCTTCCAGACCATGTGGGTGTGGAACGACTTCATCACCCCCAACGTCTTCATCAGCACCCCGGCGAAGCAGACGCTCGTGCTGCTGGCCTACTCGGCCGTGGGGCAGTTCACCACCGACTGGCCGCTCTTCATGACGCTCACGGTGATCCTGCTCGTGCCCGTCGTCGTGTTCTTCCTGTTCATGCAGCGTTACATCGTCGACGGCCTCACCCAGGGCAGCGTCAAGGGGTGAGGGCGGCTCGCACCCCCGGCGGCCGTCCCTGGTTGCGCGGCTGACCTGGGCCGATCGGACGACGCGGCGCGGTCCGCGATCAGCAGGACCGCCCGCGCTGCCGAGTGAGCACGGGTGAGCAAGCGCATCGTCGGGGGCAGCGTCGTCGCAGGCATGGTGGTCCTTCTTCTCGTGCTGGGCGGGTGCAGCAAGCCGGGGCACGGGGAGTGGGACCCCTCGAGGCGCACGAGCGCGACCGCCAGCCAGGGGCGCTGCGACACGGTTCCGGGCGAGGGCGCGTCACCGGCGGCCCAGGCGTATGCGGCCGCCGTCAACGCCGCCTACCCCGCCTGGCAGGCCGTGGACGCGACGATCAGGAGCGAGGGTGGTGTCGCCCATCGCGACGACCTGCTCAGCCAGGTCAACGCCGACACCCCGTTCGTGGCCGCGCTGCAGTCGATCGACTTCCCGCCGGACGTCGCCCCGCTCGGCCAGGACCTCATCGCCGCGGTCCAGGCCTACGACAGCTTCCTCATGACGCCGTACACCACGGACGGCTACATGGCGGCGCACACCGACGACGACAAGCGGCTCAACGAGACCCGGGCGTCGAGCTCGCACGCGCTGCGCCAGGCGCTGGGGCTGCCGGCCTCCACCTGCACCGTGATCCGGCCCTGAGCCGGCACCGCCTTGACCTGTCTACGGGTGCACACCCGAGCGTGGGGTCATGCCCACCACACCGCAGCCCGTCGTCGCGCCGGCGCGACTCGTCGTCGACATCCCGCTCACGTTCACCGGCACACCGCAGGAGGTGTTCGCGCTGCTGTGCCCGGTCCGGGAGTACGACTGGATCCCTGACTGGTCGTGCAGCATGGTGCACAGCGACAGCGGTGCGGCCGAGCTGGGCTGCGTCTTCACGCGGGAGCGGGGCGAGACATGGGTCACCACGAGGTACGAGCCGCCGACCCGGATCGAGTACACGACCGTGCGCTCGGGGCTCAGCGTCCGGACGCTGCGGTTCGAGCTGAGCGCCGCCGGCCCGCGGACGACGACGGCGCGGCTGCGCACGACGTCGACCGCCCTGGGCCCGCAGGGGGTGCCGGACGTGCTCGGCTGGACGGCGGACGACCAGCGCCGGCTGTGGCGGCTGCGCGAGGCGCAGGCGAACCACTACCTGAGCACGGGCTGCTGCCTGGTGGACGAGCCGTCGGCGGACCCGAGGAGCTGACGGTCGGGCGGCTGGCCGCGCGGTTCGGCCTGTCCCGCACGGCGCTGCTCTACTACGACCGGATCGGGCTGCTGCGCCCGTCCGCGCGTTCGGCGGCCGGCTACCGGGTCTACGACGCACGCGACGTCGAGCGCCTCGCCACGATCTGCCGGTTGCGCCGGGTCGGGCTGCCGCTCGTCGAGATCGGCCGGGTGCTCGAGTCCGCGACACCGCAGCTCGTCGCGGCCCTGGCCGTCCGGCTCGGTGAGCTCGACGACCAGATCGCCGAGCTGCGCGCCCGGCAGCGCACGATCCTCGGGGCGCTCGCGGCCGGTCGCGAGGGGGAGCGCACCTGGTCGCTGGACAAGGAGTCCCTGGTCGCGCTGCTCGACGGGGCCGGGATCGGCGCCGACCGCCAGCAGGCCTGGCACGCCGCCGCGGAGGGCGCCGACCCCGACCTGCACCAGCGCCTGCTGGAGTCGCTCGACCTGCCGGCCGACGAGGTGGCCCGGATCAGGGCGCTCGCGGCCTCGGCGGCGCTGCGCCACCGGACACCGGCGACGTAGGTTCGACTCATGCCGCCCCGTGACCGTCCGCCGCCCCGGCGCGCCACCGTCGTCGCCCGCTCCTGGCTCACGCCGTCGATGGTCCGGCTGGTGCTCGGCGGGCCCGGTCTGCACGACTTCCCGGTCAACGGCTTCGCCGACCAGTACGTCAAGCTCGTGTTCGACCGGCCCGACGCCGACCGGCCGGCGATGCGCACCTACACCGTGCGGGCCTGGGACGAGGCCGCGCACGAGCTCACCCTCGACGTCGTCGTGCACGGCAGCGGCCTGGCCGGCCCGTGGGTGCGCGACGCCCGGCCGGGGGACGAGGTGCTGGTCGCCGGCCCCGGTGGCGGGTACCTCCCGGACCCGGCCGCCGACTGGCAGCTGCTCGTCGCCGACGAGAGCGCCCTGCCGGCCGTCGCGGTCATCCTCGAGGCGTTGCCGGCTGACGCCGTGGCCCGGGTGCTCGTCGAGGTCGACGGACCGGCGGACGAGGTGCCGCTGGTCGCACCGGCGCACGCCCAGGTGGTGTGGGTGCACCGGGACGGGGCCCCGCGCGGCGAACGCCTGGTCGCGGCGGTGACCGGGCTGGACTTCCCCGCCGGGACGCCGCAGGTCTTCCTGCACGGGGAGGCCGGTGCGGTGCGGACGCTGCGCCGGCACCTGCTGCTCGACCGCGGCGTGCCGCGCGAGCGAGCGGCCTCGGTCTCGGGCTACTGGCGGCTCGGTCGGGACGACGAGACCTGGCGCGCCGAGAAGCCGGTCTGGAAGCGTGAGGTCGAGGCGGACGTCCCCGCCACCTGACGGCGGGCGGCCCGTCCTCGTCGGGCGGTAGCGTGCCTGGCACGGGCCTGACGCGACGCCGCGCCCGCCCCTGCCGCCGCAGGTGACCCACGCCCGGAACGGAGCGCCTGATGCGCAACGAGGTCACGCTCATCGCCTACGCCGACCGCCTCGCCGGCACCCTCGCCGGGGTGCGCGACGTGCTGGCCGGCCCGTTCGCGGGCGCCTTCGGCGGGGTGCACGTGCTGCCGTTCTTCACCCCGTACGACGGTGCGGACGCCGGGTTCGACCCGGTGGACCACACGAGCGTCGACCCGCGGCTGGGGGACTGGGGCTCGGTGCGGGCGCTCGCGGACGATGTCGAGGTGACGGTCGACGTCATCGTCAACCACGTCTCGGCACGCAGCGCGCAGTTCCAGGACGCCCAGGCACGGGGTGCCGCCTCGCCGTACGCGGACATGTTCCTCACATTCGGCTCGGTGTTCCCGGACGGGGCCACCGAGGAAGACCTGCTGCGGATCTACCGGCCGCGGCCCGGGCTGCCGTTCACGTCGTTCCGGATGGGGCAGGGGCGGCGGTTCGTGTGGACCACGTTCACGTCCGAGCAGGTCGACATCGACGTGCACTCGGCCGCGGGCGCGGCCTACCTGCGCAGCGTGCTCGACGCGCTGGCCGCGGCGGGGGTCTCGATGATCCGGCTGGACGCAGCGGGCTATGCGGTCAAGACGCCGGGCACCTCGTGCTTCATGACGCCCGAGACGTTCGCGTTCATCGACGAGCTCACCGGCCAGGCGCACGCCCGCGGGCTCGAGGTGCTCGTCGAGGTGCACTCGTACTTCCAGCGGCAGGTCGAGATCGCCCGGCAGGTGGACCGGGTCTACGACTTCGCGCTGCCGCCCCTCGTGCTGCACGCCGCGGCGAGCGGTGACCACGCCCCGCTCGTGCACTGGTTGGGCATCCGCCCCGCCAACGCGGTCACGGTGCTGGACACGCACGACGGCATCGGGATCGTCGACGTCGGCCCGGACCCGCAGACCGGCGAGGCGGGGCTGCTGACCGCCGACCAGCTCGACGCGCTCGTCGAGTCGATCCACGAGGCCAGCGGCGGGCGCAGTCGCGCGGCGACCGGGGCTGCGGCCTCCAACCTGGACATCTACCAGGTGAACTGCACCTTCTACGACGCGCTGGGTGCGCACGACGCCCGCTACCTGGCGGCCCGCGCCGTCCAGCTGTTCTGCCCGGGGATCCCGCAGGTCTACTACGTGGGGGCGCTGGCCGGCCGCAACGACATGGAGCTGCTGGCCCGCTCCGGCGTGGGGCGCGACATCAACCGGCACCGCTACTCCGGGCCCGAGCTGACCGCCGAGCTGGCCCGTCCGGTGGTCGCGGGTCTGCTCGCGCTGTGCCGGTTCCGCAACGCGCACCCGGCCTTCGGCGGCGAGTTCGAGGTGCTGCCCGCCGAGCGGGGGCTGCACCTGGTCTGGACGTCGGGGGAGCAGCGCGCGGAGCTCGTCACGGAGCTGGACACCGGGGCCACCGTGCTGCGCTGGACCGCGGCGGACGGTGTGCACGAGACCCGCGACCTGGTCACCGACCCGCCGGTGGTCGGCTGAGGGGGCTCAGCCTCGGGTCGGACGCGGCCGACGGCTCACCCGGACGGCCAGCACGACGGCCACCACCACCCAGCCGAGCGGGACCAGCAGGATGAGCCAGGGGAACAGGAACGTGCTCGGCATGAGGACCGACGGCGACTCGACGGACGGGTCGGTGGCGGTGCCGAGGCGCATGGCCCCCCACAGGAGCAGCGGGACGAGGACGTAGGCGAGCGTGCCGCCGACCTTCCACGCGCGGTGCCACAGCGGTGAGACGAGGAAGAGCACGAGCCCCAGCACCATCGCGAGCCAGCCGAACGGCGGCACGAACCCCAGCGCCATGAGGCCGACGACCACCCACGGCAGACCGGCCCGGGCGAGCAGCGGGGTGGCCGGTGGGGTCGCGGGCAGCACGTCGGCGGCGATCTGCTCGGCCGGGCCGAGATCGGCCAGCACCTGGCGCACCTGGGCCTCGGTGGGCTCCGGGCCCAGCTCGGCGAACGCCTCGTCGAGATGCTCGCGGACCTGGGCGAGCACCTCGGCCCGCTGCACGGGCGGCGCGGGTGTGAGCATGCGGCCCAGGTCGTCGAGGTAGCGGGTCGCGGCCCGTTCGGCTGCCGGTTCCATCAGATCTCTCCCCTGGTGAGTGCGGTGTCGACGGCGTCCCGGAACGGTCCCCAGATCCGGGTGAACTCGGCGAGGGCGTGCTCGCCGTCGGCGGTGAGCCGGTAGTAGCGGCGCGGCGGCCCGGTGGGGGACTCCTGCCAGGTGGTCTGGACCCAGCCGGACTTCCGCAGCCGGCCGAGCAGCGGGTAGAGCGTCCCCTCGCCGCCCATGAGGACGCCGTCGCGGCTCAGGCTGCGCGCGATGTCCAGGCCGTACCGCGGCCCGGCGCCGAGCGCGGCGAGCACGCAGTACTCGAGCGCACCGCGGCGCAGGTTCGCCAGGATGGCGCTGTCGCCCGGTACCATGCGACGCACTATAGCCGTCCGGCCTCGGCGCGACGACCGGTTCGTGACCCCCGTGCGACCCGTCCTCGTCGGGCTGCGCCGCGCGCTGCCACGGGGGGCTTGACAGCCCTCCGTTTCCCCGCCAGTATTTCGGTCAACTAAACAGTTAACCCCGGCGACGATGGCGGTGCAGCAACGGTGACGAACGACTCCTGGTGGTCCGACGCGGTCGTGTACCAGGTCTACCTGCGCTCGTTCGCCGACGGCGACGGCGACGGCGTGGGCGACCTGGCCGGGCTGCGCACCCGCCTCGGGCACCTCGTCGACCTGGGCGTCGACGCGCTGTGGCTCAACCCCTGCTACGTCTCCCCGCAGCGCGACCACGGCTACGACATCGCCGACTACTTCGCGATCGACCCGACCTACGGCACCACCGACGACCTCGTCGACCTGGTCGCCGAGGCCCACCGTCGCGGTCTGCGGGTGCTGCTCGACCTGGTCCCCAACCACTGCTCCACCGAGCACCCGTGGTTCCGCGAGGCGCTCGGCGCCCCCGTCGGGTCCCAGCAGCGCGAACGGTTCGTGCTCCGCGACGGGCGCGGCCCCGGTGGGGCCCTGCCGCCGAACAACTGGCAGTCCGTCTTCGGCGGCCCGGCCTGGACGCGCCTCGCCGACGGCCAGTGGTACCTGCACTCCTTCGACGCCAGCCAGCCCGACTTCAACTGGCGCGACGCCAGCGTGCGCGCCTACTTCGAGGACGTGCTGCGGTTCTGGTTCGGGCTCGGCGTCGACGGGTTCCGCATCGACGTGGCGCACGGGCTCGTCGTCGCCGAGCACCTGCCCGACCTGCCCGCCGACGGCGCGGTCGACCGGCACCCCATGTGGGACCAGCCCGAGGTGCACGAGATCTACCGCACGTGGCGGCGCATCGCGCAGGAGTACCGCCCCGACCCCAAGTACTTCATCGGGGAGCTGTGGGTGGACGGCACCGAGCGGCTGCGGCCCTACCTGGCCCCCGACGAGCTGCACCAGGCGTTCTGCTTCGACCTGCTCGTCCAGCCCTGGGACGCGGACCGGCTGGCCGGCGCTGTGCGGTCCGGCCTGGCCACGGCGGACGAACTGGGCGCACCCGCCGCCTGGACCCTCAACAACCATGACGTGCACCGCGTCGTCAGCCGGTACGGGCAGGTCCAGGACCTGTCCGCCCCCGACCCGCAGGACCTGCTCGCCGCGGCCCGGCGCACCGGCCCGGTGGACCTGGCCGTCGGTGCCGCGCGCGCCCGGGCCGCCGTCATGCTGCTGCTCGCCCTGCCCGGCAGCGTCTACCTCTACCAGGGGGAGGAGCTCGGCCTGCCCGAGGTGCTCGACCTGCCCGACGACGTGCGGCAGGACCCGATCTGGGTGCGCTCGGGCGGGCGTGAGCTCGGCCGCGACGGGTGCCGGGTGCCGCTGCCGTGGCGTGCCGACGCCCCGCGGCTCGGGTTCAGCGACCCGACCGGGGCGGCCCCCTGGCTACCGGCCCCGGACTGGTTCGCGGGGTACGCGGTCGACCGGCAGGCGCGCGACGACGGCTCGTTCCTCGCGCTCTACCGCCGGCTGGTGCGCGGCCGACGTGAGGTGTTCGCCCCCGGCGCACCGCTGCGCTGGGTCGACCACCCCGACCCCGCCGTGCTCGCCTTCACCCGGGGGGCGGGCCTGTGCCTGGTCAACGTCGGCGGCGATGACCTGCCGCTGGCACCGGAGCTCGAGCAGGCGGTCGTCGCCCGGTCGGGTACGGCCGGTGGCCTGGTGCGCGACAGCGCGGTCTGGATCGACACGGCACGGGTGCCCGGTGGGCTCCGGTCGGTCGCATGGGACGTCCCGTCGGGCGCAGGGGCGCCGGCGAGGGCTTGACAGAGCAGTCACAGTCACCGTCAGAGAACAAGGGAGCAACGATGCACCGCAGGACACGATGGTTCTCCGTGGCGGCCGGCCTGGCCGTCGGCGCGCTCGCACTGGCGGGCTGCTCGTCGGGCGCGAGCTCGGGCGGCGGCACGGCCGCAGGCAAGGACGTCAAGGTCGAGATCTGGAACTACTGGGACGGCGCCAACGCCGACGCCTTCGACGCGATGGTGAAGGCCTACGACGAGCAGACCGACGGCGTGACGATCACCACCGCGACGATCCCGAACGCCGACTTCCTCACGAAGCTGCGCGCCTCGGCGTCGTCCACGACGCTGCCCACCATCGCGATCGGCGACCTGGTGTGGGTGCCGCAGATCAACCAGATCGGCACCCTCGCCGACCTCAAGGGCCTGCTGCCGTCCCAGGTGCTGTCCGACGTCAACCCGGCGCTCGTCTCGTTCGGCTCGATCGACGGCAAGCAGGTCTCGGTGCCGGTCTCGGCCAACAACCTGGCGTTCATGTACAACCGGACGCTCTACACCCAGGCCGGGCTGGACCCGGACAAGCCGCCGACGACGTGGGACCAGGTGCTGAGCACCGGCAAGACGATCCTGGAGAAGACCGGCAAGCCCGGCTACGAGCTGTTCACCCAGGCCGGCGACTCCGGTGAGGGCCTCACCTGGAACTTCCAGGTGAACCTGTGGCAGGCCGGCGGGCAGTTCCTCACCCCGGACAACAAGGCCGCGGCGTTCAACACCCCCGCCGGCAAGAAGGCGCTGCAGTACTGGGTCGACCTCATCAAGTCCGGCGTGAGCCCCTACGCCGCGTGGGGCGCGTTCGAGAAGGGCGAGGCCGCCGCGGCCCAGGAGGGGTCGTGGATGGTCGGGATCTGGGCGCCCGACCCGCCGTTCGACTTCGGGGTCGCCAAGGTCCCGGCCCCGGCCGACGGCGTCGCCGCCACCAACCTCGGCGGTGAGCAGGCCATGGTCTTCGCCAACGACGAGGCGAGCACGAAGGCGGCCGCCGACTTCCTCGCCTGGTTCCTGCAGCCCGCCCAGGTGACGTCCTGGAGCGAGAAGACCGGGATGCTGCCCGTCACCACGTCGGTCGCCACGAGCGCCGACTACCTCGGCTGGGTGGACAAGGAGCAGCCCCGGCTGCGCCCCTACGTCGAGCAGATGGCCGATGCGCACGCCCGGCCCAACACCCCGCTGTACCCGGCCATCTCGTTGGCCTTCGCCCAGCAGATCGAGAAGGCGCTGGCCGGCGAGGTCGGGGTCGACGAGGCGCTGGCCAACGCGGAGAAGGCCGTCAACCAGGTGATCGCACAAGGATGACCGTGACCACCACCCCCGGTGGACGGACCCGCCCCGCGCCCGACCAGGCGCGGGGCGGGCTCCGGCCCCGTCGCTACGACCGCGAGGAGGTCGTGACCGCCGCGCTCTTCGTGGCGCCGGCGCTCGTCGTGCTCGCGGTCTTCGTGCTCTACCCGATCGTCTCGGCCGCCCGCACGAGCCTCACGTCGTGGAACGGCTACAGCCCGACCAAACCGTTCGTCGGCCTGGCCAACTACGTCGCGCTGGCGCACGACCCGGCGCTGTGGAACTCCCTGGGCGTCACCCTGCTGTACGCCGCCGGGGTGAGCGTGCTCGGCGTGGTCAGCGGGCTGGCGGTGGCGCTGCTGCTGGACGCCCCGATCCGCGGCCGCGGGTTCTACCGGGGGCTGTACTTCCTGCCGACCGTGACCTCCTCGGTCGCGGCGGCGATCGTCTGGCGGTACCTGTTCGACCCGTCGGGGTACGTCAACGGGCTGCTCGAACGGGTCGGTGTCGCGGGGCCCGACTGGCTGGGGAACCGCTGGTGGGCGCTCGTGCTGCTCACCTCGCTCACCGTGTGGAAGAGCCTCGGCTTCAACGTCGTGCTCTACCTCACCGGGCTGCAGGCGCTGCCGACCTCCGTGTTCGAGGCCGCCCAGCTCGACGGTGCCGGGACCTGGCAGCGGATCCGCCTCATCACGGTGCCGCTGCTGCGGCCCATCACGTTCTTCGTCGTGGTGCAGGCGCTCATCACCACGTTCCAGTCCTTCGACCTGGTCTATGTCCTCACCGGCGGCGGGCCGCGCGGGGGGACCGAGGTGCTCGGCATGTTCATGTACCGCGAGGCGTTCCGGCTCGGCCACTTCGGCTACGGCACCGCGATCGCCTTCACCACGCTGTTCCTGGTGCTCGGGGTGACGCTCGTGCAGTGGCGGGCCTCCGGGTCGGGGAGGTCGAGCCTGCGATGAGCCGCCGCACCGCCACCCTCGCCCGGCACGCCGTGCTCCTCGCCGGGTCGGTCACCGTCGTGGTCCCGTTCCTGTGGATGGTCACGACATCGCTGCAGACCCGGGCGCAGACGTACACGAGCACGAGCGTGCTGCCCACGTCGTGGCACTGGGAGAACTACGCGCACGCGTGGGCCGCGGCGCCGTTCGGCCGCTACTACCTCAACAGCCTCGTGATGGCTGCCGGGATCGTGCTCGGGCACCTCGTGCTCGACGCGCTCGCGGCGTACGCCTTCGCGCGGTTCCGCTTCCCGGCACGCGACCCGCTGTTCGTGCTCCTGCTGGCGATGCTGCTGGTGCCGACCTTCGTCACCGTCATCCCGGCGTACTCGCTGGTCGCGGGCTTCGGCTGGATCGACACCTACGCCGGGCTCATCGTGCCGCGGCTGGCCGACGTGTTCGGCATCATCCTGCTGCGCCAGTACTTCGCGGGCATCCCGCAGGAGCTGGAGGACGCGGCACGCATCGACGGGTGCTCGCGTGCCGGCACGTTCGTCCGGATCATGGTGCCGTTGTCGACCCCGGCCTTCGCGACGCTGGCGATCTTCAGCTTCCTGTTCGCCTGGAACGACTTCCTGTGGCCGCTGCTGGTCACCAACTCCGACGAGATGCGCACCATCCAGATCGGCCTGGCCTCGTTCGAGGGCCGGTACGGGACCTCCTGGAACTACCTCATGGCGGGCACCGTGATGGCCACGCTGCCGGCGATGGTGGTGTTCATGGCGTTCCAGCGGCTGCTCATCCGGGGCATCGCGATGACGGGACTGAAGGACTGAGATGACGGACACCACCTGGAACGCACCTGCCTGGCTGGCCGACGCGGTCTTCTACCAGGTCTTCCCCGAGCGGTTCGCCAACGGGGACCGCACGCTCGACCCGCCCGACGTCGAGCCCTGGGGCGGTGAGCCGACGAGGGACAACTTCTTCGGCGGCGACCTGGCGGGCATCGTCGAGCACCTCGACCACCTCGTGGAGCTGGGCGTCACCGCGCTCTACCTCACGCCGATCTTCGAGGCGCAGACCAACCACCGGTACGACGCGGTCGACTACTTCACGGTCGACCACCGGCTGGGCGACCTGGCGGCGTTCCGGCGGTTCGTCGCCGCGGCCCACGAGCGCGGGTTGCGGGTCGTGCTCGACGCGGTGCTCAACCACTGCGGGATCGGCCACCACGCGTTCGCCGACGTGATCGAGCACGAGGCCGCCTCGCCGTACGTGAACTGGTTCTCGGTCGCGGACTTCCCGGTGACCTCGCACCCGGAGCCCAACTACAAGACCTGCTCGGGCTGCTGGTACCTGCCCAAGTGGAACGCGTTCAACCCGCAGGTGCGCGAGCACCACCTCGAGGTGGCCCGGCACTGGATCGCCGAGGGCATCGACGGCTGGCGGCTCGACGTGCCCTACTACGTGCCGATGCCGTTCTGGCGGCGGTTCCGCGAGACGGTCAAGGGCATCGACCCGGAGCTCTACATCGTGGCCGAGGAGTGGCGCGAGCCCGAGCAGTGGTTGGCCGGGGACACCGCCGACGGGACGATGAACTACACCTTCCGCGACCTCGTGCTGGGCTTCACCGCCGACCGTTCCCTGGACGCACCCGCGGTGGCCGCCGGGCTCACCACGTTGTGGGACCGGGTGCCGGCCCCTGCCCGCCCCGCCATGCTCAACCTGCTGGGCAGCCACGACACCGAGCGGGTGCTCACCCGGCACGGCGGCGACCGGGCGGCAGCCCTGCTGGCCTACGCGCTGCTGTTCGGGGCGCAGGGGGCGCCGATGGTCTACTACGGCGACGAGGTCGGGATGGTCGGCGAGAACGACCCGGGCTGCCGTGCGCCGATGGTGTGGGAGCGCGAGCGCTGGGACGGTGAGCTGTACGCCGCCGTGCGCGGGCTCGCGGCGGCCCGGCGGGCGAACGAGGCGCTGCGACGCGGTGAGCAGCGCGTGGTGGCGCTCGGCCCCGACGGGCTGGCCCTCGTCCGGCAGGACGGTCCGCAGCTGGCGCTGGTCGTGGTCAACCGGGGGAGCGGTGACCTCGACGTCGACCTCGACGCGCTCGTCGGCCGCGCGCCCGGCACGTCGTGGCAGGTGCTGCACGGGCGGGTCGGCGGTGACCCGTCGAAGGTGGCCGGTAGCCTTCGGGTCGGCCCCGCCGACGCCGTCGTGCTGGCGGCGGGGGAGACAGCGGGAGGCCGCGGGGCATGAGACAGCGGCGAGTGACGATGCAGGACGTCGCGGATGCGGCGCACGTGTCGAAGACCGCGGTCTCGTTCGCGTTCAACGACAGCTCCCGGCTGTCGGAGGCCACGCTGCGGCACGTCCTGGCCGTCGCCGAGGAGCTCGGCTACGCGCAGGACCCGGCGGCCCGGATGCTGCGCACCCGGCGCACGAGCAGCCTCGGGCTGCTGCTGCCCCAGCAGCTCGACCTGGTGCTCACCAACCCGTACTACACGCAGTTCCTGCAAGGGGTCGGGCAGACCTGCCACCAGGAGGGCTACACGCTGCTGCTGGCCCCGCCGCTGCGCGGGTCGATGCTCAAGGCCATCCCCTACGCGGCGGTCGACGGGTTCATCGTGAGCGGGTTGGAGACCGACCGCGGCGAGGTGAGTGCGCTGCGCCAGCGCAAGATCCCGTTCGTGCTGGTCGACAGCGAACCGGTGGAGGGCGTCTCCTCGATCGAGATCGACGACGCCGAGGCGGTGCAGTCCCTCGTCGAGCACCTGCTCGACCTGGGGCACCGGCGGATCGGCGTGCTGGCGATCGACACCGGGGTCGACGTCGAGTGGCGGCAGTGGCACGGCCCGGTCAAGCGCCGGCTGCTGGGCGTCGAGGCGGCGCTGGCCACCCGCGGGCTCAGCCTGGACGACCCGCAGGTGCAGGTGCGGCAGGTGCCGTGCACGCGCGGCGGCGGTGAGCAGGGCTTCGAGCAGCTGTGGGCCGACCCCGCGAACCGGCCGACGGCCGTGGTGTGCTTCAGCGACGTGATCGCGATGGGGGTGCTCACCGCCGCCGAGCGGCACGGCGTGCACGTGCCGACCGATCTGTCGGTCACCGGGTTCGACGACCTGGCCGAGGCGGAGAACACCCGGCCCGGCCTCACCACGGTGCGTCAGCCGATCGAGACCAAGGGGCGTCTGGCCGCGGACTATCTGGTCGAGGCGATCACGGCCGACCAGCAGACCCCGACGGCCCGTCAGATGCGGCTGCCCACCGTGCTGCTGCTGCGCGGCTCGACGGCGCCGCCGCCCCCGGCCTGACCGGGGCCGGCGGGACCTGCTGAAATTTCAGTGGTGCGATCGTGGGTCGCTCTGCAGGTCAGGGCGCTGCGGCTCATGCCTGTTCGGCCCGCGCGCCGCCCTCAACTGACATTTCAGCGGGTCGGTAGCCGGGCTCAGACCTCGGGTGCGGCGTACGCGCCGGTCACGTAGAGCTTGCGGATCGGCTCACTGACATTCCAGTGGGTCCGGGCGCCGGCGACCAGGCGACACACCACCCCGGGCTCCAGCAGCACTGTCGCGGGCGGGTCCAGCACCGTGAGCGTGCCGCGACCGGCGAGCACGACGAACACCTCGTCCTGCTCGACGTCGGTCACCGTGCCGCACGTCAGCTCCCACAGCCCGACGGGGGCGCCACCGACGGTGCCGAGCTCGAGGAGCGCGGCCTTCGGGTCGCCGGCGACCACCGTCTCGGCGGGCAGGTCGTAGCCGGTGAGGGTGGCGCTCGCCTGCGCGAGGGCGGTGGTGGCGGGCAGCGGCTCGGCGGCGCTGGCGGGCATGGCGGGTCCTCCGGGGCGGGGTGCGGGACGGCGCGCGGTGGCGCTGCGCACATCCTGCCGGTACCGCTGTCGGCGGGACGGGCGGGACAGCAGGCGGACAGCCGGGCGACAGCACGGGTGGGCGCGCGCCTGCGGCCGGCCCACGCCTGCGGCTCAGGCGACCTGGAACGCCCCGACCTGGACCGCCAGCGCACGTGCGACGTCGGCCATGCCACGGGCGGCCTCGGTGAGGGCGTCCGCCTCCCGGGTGGTGCCGACCGCGACGTCCTCCACCTGACGGATCCCCTCGCTGATCCGCCCGGTCGCCGCGGCGGTGGCCGACAGCGAGCCGGCGACATCGGTCATCGTGACCCGCTGCTCCTCGGTCGCCGCCATGACGGTGCCCTGCGACTGCGTGGCCACGTCCATCGCCCGGTGCGCGCGGTCGATCGCGGCCAGCACCTCGTCGATCTCCGCGTGCTGGGTGCCGGCGACATGGCCGATGTCGCTGCTGGCCCCCGAGGACGCCTGCGCGAGGTTCTTCACCTCGTCGGCGACCACCCCGAAGCCCTTGCCGGCCTCGCCGGCGCGCGCGGCCTCGATGGTGGCGTTGAGCGCGAGCATGCGGGTCTTGGCGGCCACTGCGGCGATCGCCTCGACGGTGCTCTCGATGGTGCGGCTGGACTCGCCGAGCGCGGAGGTCAGGGTCACGGCGTGGGACAGGTCGTCGAGGGCCTTCGCCGCGGTGGCGTTCACCTCGGTCATGGTCGAGGCGATCTCGCCGGAGGCGGCGGTCACCTGCTGCGTCGCGGCGCTCACCTCGCCGATCATCGCGGTGACGGTCTCGACCTCGCTGGAGGCGGCCCGGGACAGGGCGAGCGTCTGGTTCGCGGAGGAGTCGACGGCCTGGGCGGTGCGGCTGAGCCGTTCGGCCGACCCGGCCACCTGCCCGGACGCCTCGAGCAGCCGGCTGACGACGTCGGCCAGTGACGTGCGGGCGCGCTGGATGGCCCGGCCGATGTCGCCGACCTCGTCACGCCCGGTCGGTACCGGCTTGGCGGTGAGGTCGCCGGCTGCGATGGCCTCGATCCCGCGCAGCGCGGTGTCGACGTCGTCGCGGGTGCTCGTGACGACAGCGAACGCCCACGCGAGGGCGATGAGGGTGGCCACGGCCGTGAGCGCGAGCGTGGACAGGCGCTTGTCGGTCATCCCGGCGATCCGGGTGGTGAGCAGCGCGTCGAGCCCGGCGGACGCCGACGGGACGGCGGCAGCCACGGCGGCCGCGGCCGGAGCGGGGTCCTGCGCGGCGGGGGACGCGAGCCCCGCGGTGAGGGTGTCGGCCAGTGCCGTCACGGAGGTCGCGGCGGCCGCGACCTCGGCTAGCTGAGATTTCAGTGCGGTCGAGGAGGTGGTGGACAGTGACGTCTCCACATCCGAGCCGAACGAGCCCGCCGCTGCCGCGAGCGACCCGGCGAGCAGCGCGTGCGCGGCGACCTTCTCGTTCGGGCCGCCGGTCGGCTCGACGGCCGCCTGCGCGGCGGTGACCAGCGCCTTCGGCACCTGGACGACGAGCAGGTCCATGACGTAGAAGGAGTCGAGGTCCGGGTCGAGGATGAGGTTCGAGCTGTTGCCGGCCTCGGTGACGAGCGCGGCCAGCGCCTGCGCGAGCGCGGCCCGGCCCGCCGGGTCGGTGGCGGCCGGGACGAGGGCCTCGGCCTTGCTCATCGAGCCGTCGAGCGCGAGCGAGGGCTCGGCGTCCACGGCGGTCCGCAGCGCGCTCAGGTCGACGTCCTGCCCGCCGGCGGTCGCCGACAGGGCCAGGAGGGCGGGTTCGAGGACGACGAGCCCGTCACGCTCGGCCGCGGAGAACGCGATGGACGCGCCCACGGCGCCGGCGAAGGACCAGACGGCCACGACGGTCGGCACCATGAGGGCCGCCACGAGCAGGCTGAGCCGGGTGCGCAGCGGGAGTCGCGAGGTGAGCCGGCCGGCGAGGCGGCGCCAGCCGCGGGCGTGCGGGGTCGTCCCTCGCACGCCGTCGTCGACGGGGGGAGCAGGCAGGGTTGACGCAGTGCCGTCGGTGCTCACAGCGCTGGTATCGACCCGTTTCGCCCGAATACCAGTCATCGGCGCTCTGATACCACCGAAAGAGTGAGCGTCGTCCCTGGTCAGGGGATGTTTGCGGCCAGATCGGCGGCCTGCGCTCCGTTCTGCAGCGGGATCCCAGCCCTGTCGCGCGCGGCCATGATGTCCGGCACGTGGGTCTGCGCCCAGTCCCGGACGGCGCCCAGCGGCCCGAGCAGCGACCGGCCCAGATCGGTGAGCGCGTACTCCACGTGCGGCGGGTTGCCGCCCAGGTCACGACGTTCGAGCAGCCCGTCGACCTGCATGGCGCGCAACGTCTCGGTGAGCACCTTGGGCGTGATGCCCTCGATCCGGGTCTTGAGCGCGGTGAACCGCAGGGGCCCGTCCTCGAGCGCGACCACGACGAACACCGTCCAGCGCGCACCGATCCGGTGCAGCACGACGCGGCCCGGGCAGCTCGCCGACATGACGTCGTAGGCCTGGCCCATCGGTGCTCCCGGTTCCGTTGAAGATACTGGTATCAAAACCATACCGTCGCGCTATGACAACGCACACCTCTCTGAACGGAACCCGCGTCCTCGTCGTCGGCGGGGCCAGGAACCTCGGCGCCGCGATCTCCCGCGCGGCCGCCGATGCCGGCGCGCACGTCGTCGTCGGCGCCCGTGACCTGGACCGGGCCCAGGCCCTCGCCACCCAGCTGCCCGACGCCCAGGCGGTGCACCTGGACATCACCGACGAGGCGAGCATCGTCGCCGCGGTGGCCGCGACCGGCCCGCTCGACCACGTCGTGGTGCTGCCCACGGCCCACCACAACGTCCCCGTGACCGCCGTGCAGCGTGACGGCGTCCTCGCGGCGCTCGAGGCCAAGGTGGTCGGCCCGCTGCTGCTCGCCAAGCACCTCGCACCGGTGATGGGCGAGGGCGGCTCCCTCACGCTGTTCTCCGGGGTCACCGCCTGGCGTCCCGCTGCGCCCTACACCGTCATGGGCGTGACCAACGGTGCGGTGCAGTTCCTCGCGGCGCACCTGGCCGTCGAGCTGGCGCCGCTGCGGGTCAACGCGGTCTCACCGGGGATCATCGACTCCGGTGCCTGGGACGGGCTCGGCGACGACGCGAAGCATGCGCTGCTCACCGGTGCAGCAGCCGCCAACCCGGTGGCCCGCGCCGGGCGGCCCCAGGACGTCACCGACGCCGTGCTGTGGCTCATGGGTGCCGGGTTCGTCACCGGCGAGACCCTGCACGTCGAGGGCGGCGCGCGGCTGGTCTGAGCGTCGCGCGTCCCGCGGTGGTGCGCAGCCCGCCCGGGCCGCGCACCACCGACGAGGCTCAGCGGGTGCGGACCGCCTGCGGGCGCGCCGACGTCCTGCGGCGGGCCACCTGGAGCGCGAGGGCACCCAGCGCCAGCAGCGACGTGGCGAGCGCGAGCAGCACCCCGGGCTCGGCGCCCGTCGAGGCGAGCGTGGCGGCCGTGACCGTGACCGGGGCGCTGAGCACCTGGGTGCCGTTCTGCAGCACGACGAGCGTGTGGTGGCCGGCGCCGACCCCGTCCGGCAGCGGCAGGTCGATGACGGCCGAACCGGACGCGTCGGTCGTGAACGACCCGAGCGAGATCGGGGTCGAGTGGATCTCCAGCTGGTAGGTCGTCAGCGGGGACAGGCCGTGCAGGGTGACATGGAGCTGACCGCGCACGCTCGTCGTGACCGTGCCGTCCGCCGTGTCGGTCTGCACCCAGCGCTGCCCCACGGACTGGCTCGGCCTGGACCCGATGACGTAGTCGGCGTACCCGGTCCGGTGGGCCGTCGCCTCCACGTAGAAGTAGGAGCCGATCTCGGACTCGGTGGGCGTGTACGTCGTGCCGGTGACCCCCACGAGGAGGGTGCCGACCGGCTGGTCGGGGGTGGCCCGGAACCAGCGGTAGGTGATCGAGGTCGGGGCGGGTGCCCACGAGCCGGCCTCCGCGTCGACGGTGTACGCCGCCCCCACGAGGCCGAGCCCGCTGATCGCGGGGACCGGTGCGGTGGTGAACGAGGCGAGGGCGACCGCACCGGTGAGGTTCGAGGCGGACTCGTAGCCCTGCGCGCCGGTCGCCGTCGCCGTGGCGACGACGTAGAGCTGGCTCCCGACGTCGTCGACCGTCGGGGTGTAGCTGGTGCCCGTGGCCCCGTCGATCGCCACGTCCGGCGTCCGGTACCACTGGTAGGTCACGGACTGTGCGGCGGGGGTGAAGGTCGGGACGGTGAGCGTCACCGGGACGCCGAAGGTCGCGCCGGACGGCACGGCCAGCGCGGTCACCGGGGTGAGCGCGGCCTGCGCCACGGCGCCGGACGTGTTCGACGCAGTCACGTAGGACTGGTAGCCGTCGAGGGTCGCGGTGGCCTCGAGGTAGAGCGACTCGCCGACGAGGTCCGCGGTCGGGGTGAGGCTCAGCGACGTCGCGCCGGGGACGGCCGCCCCGCCGGAGGTGTGCCGCCACTGGTAGGTGATCGAGGAGGGGGTGGGGGTGAACGACGGAGCGGTGGCGGTGAAGGACTCGTCCACCCGCAGGCCCCCGGTGACCGCCGGGGCGCTGACCAGCGTGAACGAGCCGGCGCCCACGGCGCCGATGAACGACGAGGCGACCTCGCTCGTCGTGTACCCGTCCTTGGTGGCCGCGGCCTGGACGTAGAGGGTGCGGCCCAGGTCGGCCGCCGTGAGCGTGTAGCTGCTGCCGGTGCCGATCACGGAGTTGTCGGCCACGTCGTGCCAGGCGTAGGTGATGGCGCCGGGCGCGGGTGTCCACGCCGATGCGGTCGTGGTCACCGACAGCGTCTGGCCCACCCGCGCGGTGCCCGACACCGCGAGCGCGCTCGGCGCGGTGCTGAAGGTGCCGGCCTGGATCACGGTCTGCGACCCCGCGACGTAGGTGTTGGCACCGTTGGTGAGCGTCACCTGGGCCAGCAGATAGGTGCCGACGGTGGTGGTCCCGGTGAAGGTGACGTCCGTGATGCCGCTCGGGTCGGGCATCGCGGGGCCGGTGGCCGCCAGGTCGGTGATGGTCCCGCCGCCGACCGGCTGGGACTGCCAGAGCACCGTGTAGGACGTCGGCGCCGGGACCAGACCGCTGTTGTCGATGGTGATCCTGACATTCGTGCCGACGGTCGCGGTGGAGGGTGCCGACACGCTGGCGGAGCCGTCGAACGCGGCGGCGGCCGGTGCGGTTCCCGCCACGACGAGCGCCGCGACTGCCAGGGGGAGGGCGGCGTGCATCAGCCGGCGCAGCATGGGGCTCCTTGGGCGAATCTGCAGGTGAGAACCCCACGACCCTATCGACACGCGACCGCCGACGGGTGTGGTCGTGACGGCATGTCAGATCCGGTGTGCCGAGGCGTCGCCCGGACGGGCCAGTGCGGTGCCGCGGCGGAGCTCGAACCGCGCCGCGGGCACGCCCGGTCAGCGGGTCAGGGCGTCGATCTGGCCGCTGTCGCCGTCGAAGCGTTGCAGGGTGGCGGGCGCCGGGAACGGCAGCACGTAGCTCGGCACCTGAGCGTCGACCGCGCCGAAGTCGTCGGCCGCGACGACCACCCGGTCCGGCCCGACCTCGACCAGCCGCACGCGCACCCGCGTGCCGTCCGCTTGGGTGAGCTGCCACAGGTCGGCCAACCAGCCGAGCCCGTGGGCCTCGAGGGCCTCCTCGGCCTCGACCCAGTCGACGACTCCGGTGACGTCCCGGCCGAGCCGGTCGACCGCGACGAAGCCGTCGCCGTCGGGCCGCAGGTAGCCGAGCACCTCGCGGTCGCCCGGGCGTCGGTGCTCGAACCAGCCGGTGGGGACCATGGGTGGCAGGCTAGGCGTCCCCGCGCGCGCACCGCGAGGACATTGCTGCCGCCGGGCGCGCCGCGACCCCGGTCACCAGCGCTGCTCGACGTCCTCGGCCGAGCCGACGAGCCCGTCCACGGACTGCCGGTCGCCCGAGGCGTCGAGCACCCAGCCGGACCAGTGGCCGAAGCACTGGTGGGTGGACGAGCGCACGAGGCCGGCGTCGGTGCTCGAGACCCGGTCGTGGAACGGGGTGAAGGTGAGGTCGGCCGTGGCGCCGCGCACGTGCCAGGGCTCGGTCCAGGCCCCGGGCGTCCAGTCCCACACCAGCTCCTCGCGGATCTTGTGCAGCCGCCCGTCCACGACGAGGGCGTTCTCGGTGGAGCCGGTGCCGTCGGTCCAGCGGCCGCCGACCTGCAGCCCGACGGTGCGCCCGTCGACCACCCCGGCCCCGAAGCCCCAGTTCCAGGCGAGCTCACGGGGCCAGTAGCCGCGGCCGTGGTCGAGCGTCGCCCAGGAGGCGTCGAGGTCGACCGGGTGGCGCAGCGCATCGACCCGCAGCGTGCCGCGGGCCGGGCGGGCGACGTCCTTGACCGTGTACTGGAAGCGGTGGTCGTCCCAGGGCACGACGACGCCGAGCCGTTCGTGCCCGGGCGGCAGCGGCACGGTGAGGTCGAGCCGCACCCGGGCGGTGGCGGCACGCAACCGGGTGCCGGCCGGGGTCTCGTCGATCCGGACGGCCAGGCCGCGGGTGCGTGCGGTGGCCGGGCCCGCGCCCAGCGTGCCGGGCAGGTGCGTGCCCACGGCGAAGGGCACGATGCTCACCTGGTCGATCTCGAGGCCGGTGACCCGGTCGAGCACCCACAGCTGGGTGAGCCCGAGGTAGTCGAGGCTGGACACGGTGAGCCCGACGACGTGGGTCGGGGTGAGCACGGCCCAGTACTCCCACCGCTTGGCCCTGCCCCAGCGCCGCGGCACCCGGCCGACGAGGTCGGTGCGGTGCAGGGGGGTGCGGGTCCAGCCGACCGCGGCGGGGTCGAGCGTCCCGTCGGGGCGTTGCAGGGCGACGGGTGCGGTGATCTCGGTCTGGTCGACGGCCATGAGCCATCGTGCCTGACGGCGGTGTGCGCTGTCTGTGCGACGGCTCAGTCGTCCTGGTCCCACTCGTTGATCTGCTCGAGCCCGGCGCGCAGGGTCGCGACGGCCTCGTCGCGGTTGATCTTGGCGAGCACGAGCCCGGCCACGGTCATCGACGTGAGCTGGCGGGCGCGGCGGGCGAGCCGGGCCAACGAGGCGGCGGGGTAGCGCGCGGACAGCGCCACGGCGAACGAGCCGGTGAGCTCGGCGCGGTAGTCCTCGATCACGTCGGCGAGGGCCGGGTCGTGCCCGGCGCTCGTGGCGCAGGCGAACAGCAGGCAGCCACGGCGGGGGGAGTCGTCGGGCAGGGTCTCGACGGCCTGGGTGAGCCCGCGCAGGTAGCTGCGGACCGCATCGGGGGCCACGGGCTCGTCGACGAGCACCGCGAGCCGGGGGCGGACGACGGTGTCGAGGTAGTCGCGCACGGCGGCGTCGAACAGCCCGCGCTTGGAGCCGAAGGCGTGGTAGATCGACGACCGGGACAGGCCCGTGGCGCGTTCGAGGTCGGGCAGCGAGGTGCCGTCGAGGCCGCGGTCCCAGAACACGTCGCGCGCGGCGCTCACGACCTCGCTCAGCTCGTAGCCGGCCGGCCTGCCCATCTGACCTCCGATTTGTGTATCGCTCGATCCACTATAGTCTCTCAACTGGATCGAGCGGTACACAAATTACTAGATCATTCGGTCTAGAACCCCTGACCTGGGAGGGCGCATGCTCGTCATCGGACTCGTGCTCACCGCGGTGGCGGCCGCGATGCACGTCTACATCTTCACGATGGAGTCGCTGACCTGGACCTCGCCGCGCACCCGCGCCACCTTCGGGCTGAGCGAGCAGCAGGCGCAGGCCACCCGGGAGATGGCTCTCAACCAGGGCTTCTACAACCTGTTCCTGGCCGTGCTCGTCGCCGTCGGCACCGTGCTCGTCGCCGCCGGGCAGCACGGCGTGGGCCTGGCCCTCGTGCTCGCCGGCGCCGGCTCCATGGTCGCCGCGGGGCTCGTGCTGCTCGTCTCCTCGCCGGACAAGGCGCGTGCCGCCCTCGTCCAGCTCGTCCCGCCGGCCCTGGGCGTCCTCGTCCTCGTCGTCGGCCTGCTCGCCTGACCCCGGAGGAACCATGTCTGCCACCAGCACCCAGGTCCAGCTCGTCGCGCGCCCGCACGGCCGCCCGACGCCGGACTGCTTTCGCACGCTCACCCTCGACCTGCCGCCGCTGACCGACGGGCAGGTGCGGGTGCGCAACGAGTTCATCTCGGTCGACCCCTACATGCGGGGCCGGATGAACGACGCCAAGAGCTACACGCCGCCCTACGCGCTCGGCGAGACGATGACCGGTGCCGCCGTGGGCCGCGTCGTCGAGTCCGCCGCCGAGGGGCTGGCGCCCGGGGACACCGTGCTGCACACCCTGGGCTGGCGGGACGTCGCGCAGGGCGACGCGGCACAGTTCCGCGTGGTGCCCAAGCTGCCGGGGCTGCCGCTCTCGGTGCACCTGGGCATCCTCGGAATGACCGGCTACACGGCCTACGTCGGGCTGCGGAAGATCGCCGCGCTGACCCCCGGCGAGACCGTCTTCGTCTCCGGTGCGGCCGGGGCCGTCGGCACCGCGGTCGGGCAGATCGCCCGCCGACTCGGTGCGGCGCGCGTCGTCGGGTCGGCCGGTTCGGCCGCCAAGGTCGACCTGCTCACCAGCCGCTACGGCTACGACGCGGCGTTCAGCTAC
The DNA here is from genome assembly GCF_009829685.1 of Cellulomonas citrea. GTDB lineage: Bacteria > Actinomycetota > Actinomycetes > Actinomycetales > Cellulomonadaceae > Cellulomonas > Cellulomonas citrea. Next base: position 1,905 of record NZ_VWSD01000001.1, on the reverse strand, counting down.
AAGGACGCCCCGGTGCGCACGCAGCTGCCGGCCCTCGTGCCGGACGGTGTCGACGTGTTCTTCGACAACGTCGGCGGGGACCACCTCGAGGCGGCGCTCGACGTGATGAACCGCGACGGGCGCGTCGCGCTGTGCGGGGCCATCTCGGCGTACAACGCCACGACGCGGGCGCCCGGACCGGACAACATGGCGCTGCTCATCACCCAGGGGCTCACGCTGCGCGGGTTCACCGTCGGCTCGCACACCGAGCTGTACGGCGACTTCCTGCGGGACATGTCCGGCTGGCTCACGGCGGGCGAGGTCGTGTTCGACGAGACCGTCGTCGACGGCATCGACCACGCGCTCGACGCGTTCGACGCGCTCATGGCGGGGGCCAACGTCGGCAAGATGGTCGTCCGGATCGACCCGGCCGTCTGATACCCCCTGGGGTATCGTGAGGCGGCGCGCCACGGGGCGCCGCCTCACGAACGGGGATCAGATGAGCATCTCGACCCAGGTGGGTGACGCCGTCCGCGTCTGGCGTGGCTGGTCGGCCCGCCGGCACCTCGTCGCGGCCGGTGCGGCCGTGCTCACCGTGCTCGTCGTGGCGGTGCCGACGGCGATGATCCCGACGCCGGTCTTCGGGCGGGAGGTCGCCGTGACGGTGTGGGCCTGGCCGGTGCTGCTTGTCACGGCCGCACTCTCCGGGGTGCTGAGCGCCTCGTACGTGCGGGACCGCGCCGCTGAGCCGGCGGGCACCGGGCTGGCGGGCACCGGGCTCGCGGTCGCCCCCGTCCCGGCCGATGACGACCGCCCCGGCCGGTTCGGCGCCGCCGGCGGGCTGCTCACCTTCCTGGCCGTCGGCTGCCCGGTGTGCAACAAGCTGGCGCTGCTCGCACTGGGCTACGCCGGTGCCATCCAGTGGTTCGCACCCGTGCAGCCGCTGCTGGGGGCGGCGGGGATCGTGCTGCTCGGGTACGCGATCGTGCGCCGGCTGCCGAACGAGAGCGGCTGCCCGGTCCCGGTCCGCGAGGCCTCGCGCGTGCCGTGACCCGCCCGGGGTCTGTTCGACTCTCTCCGCCTGACCGCCGGGAACACTCGCGCGGCCGGCGCGGTTGGTCCGGGGGTGACGACACCTCTCACCGTCGACGTCTGGTCCGACATCGCCTGCCCGTGGTGCTACATCGGCAAGCGGCGCTTCGAGGCGGGGCTCGCCTCGCTCGGCGACCAGGCCCCGCCGGTCACGCTGACCTACCACTCCTTCGAGCTCGCGCCGGACACCCCGCTCGACTTCGAGGGCAGCGAGGTCGAGTTCCTCGCCGAGTACAAGCAGCTTCCCGCCGACCAGGTGCACCAGATGCTCGACCACGTCGCCGGGCTGGCCCGCGAGGTCGGCCTGGACTACGACTTCGACGCGCTGCGGCACACCAAGACCCTGGCGGCGCACCAGCTGCTGCACCTGGCGAAGGCGCGCGGTCTGCAGCTCGAGCTCGCCGAGCGGCTGTTCAGGGCCTACTTCACCGAGGGCGGGCACGTCGGGCACGTCGAGGACCTCGTCGGCTACGCGCAGGAGGTCGGGCTGGACCCCGAGGAGGCGCGCGCCGCGCTGGCCGACGGCCGGTACGCGGCCGCGGTGCAGGCCGACCTCGACCAGGCGGTCGCCTACGGCATCCAGGGCGTGCCGTTCTACGTGATCGACGGGCGCTACGGCATCTCCGGCGCCCAGCCGCCCGAGACGTTCGCCCAGGTGCTGGCCCAGGTCGCCGCCGAGCGTGCGGTATGAACCCGCAGCTCCCGGGCCTCATCATGATCGCGAGCGACGGGCCCGCGCCGGTGTGCGCCGACGGGGTGTGCGGCCCGGTGCCGGACGACGCCGACACAGCCGCACCGGCGGCCGCGACCCCGGCCGGCGGACAGGCCTCGGCC
>NZ_VWSD01000019.1 GCF_009829685.1 Cellulomonas citrea | reverse complement strand
ACAGACTCGCCTTCGATCCAGAAGGACGTCGTCCGACCACGAAGGGCGACCAGAAGCCCGAGGAGTGTCGCTCCGAGCGCACCGGCAACGACCCAGGGCCCCTCGAGGAGGAGCAGCGAGATGCCCGGGGGGCTGGGAAGAGGTCGTCCGCGGCGGGGAGCACCTGGTCGCGGGGCTCCGGCGCCGGACGGCTGTCGGGGGTCGACGACGCGACCCGGCGTCCGGCGGGACGTTCGGGCGCGACGGGTGAGCCCGAGGCGGGCGTGCGCGGCAGCAGGGCGTCGAGCAGGTCCGCCAGCTCGGCACCGGACTGCGGCCGGTTGGCCGGGTTCTTGTCGAGCAGGGCCATGACCAGGCGCGCGAGCCGCGGCTCCACCGAGGGCGGCAGCGCCGGCACCGGGTCGTTGACCTGCGCGACCGCGATGTCCACGGCGGAGCCGCCGGTGAACGGCCGGTGCCCGACGAGCGCCTCGTACGCCACGATCCCGAGCGCGTACAGGTCGGAGACCCCCGTCGCGGGCCGGCCGACCGCCTGCTCCGGCGACAGGTACTGGGCGGTGCCCATCACCATGCCGGCGGCGGTCATGGGCGTCTGGTTGGCGGCCAGCGAGACCCCGAAGTCGGTGATGCGCACCCGTCCGGTGGCCTCGACCAGCAGGTTGCCCGGCTTCACGTCGCGGTGCACGACGCCCATCTGGTGCGCGTAGTGCAGCCCGCGCGCCGTCTGGGACAGGATCGGGACCAGACGGGACAGCGGCAGCACCGGCTCGGCCTCGAGGATGTCCGAGAGCGGCTCACCCGGCACCAGCTCCATGACGAGGTACGCGGTGCCGGACTCCTCGCCGTAGTCGAACAGCGGCGCGATGTTGGGGTGCGAGAGCGCGGCGCTGTTGCGGGCCTCGACCCGGAACCGGGCGAGCTGGGCGGCGTCACCGGCGAACTCGGGACGCAGCGCCTTGACCGCGACGGGACGGGCGAGCGACTCGTCGAACGCCTCCCAGACCTCACCCATGCCGCCGACCGCGATCGACCGGACCAGCCGGTAGCGACCGCCGAGCGCCATCCCCTCGTGCGCTCTCATCGGCCGAGCACCGCCTGCATCACGGCCTTGGCGATGGGGGCGGCCACCTTGCCACCGGTCGCCTCGTCGTTGAGGTTGCCGCCGTGCAGCACGAGCACGGCCACCGCGACCTTGGGGCTGTCGGCCGGGGCGAACGCGGTGAACCAGGCGTTCGGGGCGTTGTTGGGCACCTCCGCGGTGCCGGACTTGCCCGCCACCTGCACCCCGGGGATCTGCGCGGCCTTGCCCGACCCGCCCGTGACGACGCCCAGCATCATCGAGGTGAGGGTCGAGGCGGTGCCGGCCGACATGGGCTGGGAGTAGACCTGCGGGGACGTGGTGGACACGACGGACAGGTCGGCGGCGCGCACGGTGTCCACGAGGTAGGGCTTCATGAGGGTGCCGCCGTTGGCGATCGACGCGGTCACCATGGCCATCTGCAGCGGCGAGGCCGTCACCGAGTACTGGCCGATCGAGGACTGCGCGACCTGCGCCTGCGTGAGCCCCGACGGGAAGCGGCTGGTGGCCACGGACATCGGGATGGCGAGGTTCGCGTCGTCGAAGCCGAACTTGGCGGCCTGGTCGTGCAGCGCGGTCTCACCCAGGTCCATGCCGAGCTGGGCGAACGCGGTGTTGCAGGAGACCCGCAGCGCATCGGCGAGCGTGATCGGGTTGCTGCCGCAGCCGCCGCCGCCGAAGTTGCCGATGGTGGCCGACGTGCCCGGCAGGGCCAGCGAGGTCGGGGCGGGGAGCGTCGAGTCGGCCGTGTACGTCCCGGCCTGCAGCGCGGCGGTGGCCACGACGAGCTTGAAGGTCGAGCCCGGGGCGTAGATGTCCTGGTAGGCCTTGGTGCGCAGCGGGTTCCCGTCGGCCGCCAGCAGCTGCTGGTAGTAGGCCGACGCGGCAGCCGTGTCGTGCGAGGCGAGCTGGTTGGGGTCGAAGCCCGGGGTGGAGACCAGCGCGAGGATCTTGCCGGTGGACGGCTCGATCGCGACGACGGCGCCCTGCTGGTCGCCGAGCGCGTCGATCGCGGCCTTCTGCGCAGCGGGCAGCAGCGTGGTCTCCACGGAGGCGCCCTGCGGGCTGCCACCGGTGAGCAGGTCGCGCACCCGGGAGAAGAACAGCTGGTCCGACTTGCCGGTGAGGTAGGAGTTCGTGGACTGCTCGAGGCCGGTGCGCCCGGTGATCCCGTAGAACCCGGTGACCGAGGACCACAGCGGTCCGTCGGCGTACTGCCGCTGGTAGCCGAACGAGTCATCGACGGGCACCGAGGACGCCACGGCGGCCCCGGCGACGACGATCGGGCCACGGGCGTTGCCGAACTCCCGGTAGAGCGTGCGCACGTTGCGGGGGTCGTTGTTGAGGCGCCCGGCCTGGAAGAACTGGATCCAGGTGACCGACCCCATGAGCAGCAGGGACATGACGAGCGTCATGGCGGCCAGTCGCCGCAGCGGGGCGTTCACCGCACCCGCCCGAGGGCCTGGGTCGGCTGGTCGTCACCGTGCTGGTCGTCCCGGCCCTGTTCGGCCGGGACGAGGGACGGCCCGCCGACCACGGACGGGATGCCCCCGTCGGGTGTGGGGGCGGTGGCACGCATGGCCGGCGCCGGACGCCGGGCGTCGTCGGAGATGCGCAGCAGCAGCGCCACGATGAGCCAGTTGGCCAGCAGCGACGAGCCGCCGTACGCGAGGAACGGTGTGGTCAGGCCGGTGAGCGGGATGAGCCGGGTCACTCCGCCGACGACGACGAAGACCTGCAGCGCGATGAGGAACGCCAGGCCGCCGGCGAGCAGCTTGCCGAAACCGTCCCGCACGCCGATGGCGGCGCGCATCCCGCGGTGCACCAGGATCGTCACGAGCACGAGGATCGCCAGCAGGCCTGTGAGCCCGAGCTCCTCGCCGAGCGAGGCGACGATGAAGTCCGACTCGGCGTAGGGCACGAGGTACGGGCGCCCCTCGCCCCAGCCGGTGCCGAACAGCCCGCCCGACGCCATCCCGAACAGCCCGCGCACGAGCTGCCCGGAGCCACCGACCGCCCGGTTGAACACGTCGTCGTCCATCGCGTGCAGCCACACGTCGAACCGGGCGCGCACGTGCGGGACGACGGTGGCGACCACCGCGGCGCCGCCGGCGAACAGGGTGAGGCCGATGAGCACCCAGCTCACCCGCTCGGTGGCCAGGTAGAGCATCGCGACGAAGAGCCCGAAGAGCAGCAACGAGGTGCCCAGGTCGCTCTGCAGCACGAGGACCGCCAGCGAGGCGGCCCACACCACGATGATCGGGCCCAGGTCGCGGGCCCGCGGCAGCCGAAGCCCCAGGACGCTGCGGCCGGCGAGGGCCAGGGTGTCCCGGTTGGTCACCAGGTAGCCGGCGAAGAACACCGCGAGCGTGATCTTGGCGAGCTCGGCCGGCTGCAGCCCGGCCGGGCCGATCCGCACCCAGATCTGGGCGCCGTTGACCGTGTGCCCGATGCCCGGCACCAGCGGCATGAGCAGCAGCAGGAGCGAGGCGACCATCGCGGTGTAGGTGTAGCGGCGCAGCGTGCGGTGGTCGCGCAGCACGATGAGCAGCAGCATCGCCAGCACCATCGAGATCGCGGTCCACGCCAGCTGCTTGTCGGCGAACCCGTGGGCGCGGCCACGCGCCTCGTAGGACAGGTCGAGCCGGTAGATCATCGCCAGCCCGATCCCGTTGAGCGCGACCACGGTGGGCAGGATCACCGGGTCGGCGTCGGGCGCCCGCCAGCGCACCACGGCCCACGCCCCGAAGGACAGCACGGCCATGCCGAGGCCGTACTCGGCGACGTCGGCCGGCACCGTCCCGGCGAACCCGATGCCGACCAGCGCGTACGCGGCCAGGCCGACGAGCAGGGCGAGCACCAGGAGCAGCACCCCGAGGCCGCGACCGCCGCGGACCCGGGTGGGTGCGACGGTCGCCATCACTGACCCACCGGTGGGACGGAGGGGGCGCCGACGCCGGGTGCCGGGGTGCCGGTGACCGACGGCAGGGGTGCCAGGCCGCTGGAGCTGGGGGTCGCGAACGAGGACGGGGCGCCGGTGGGCAGGGGGTTGCCGGTCGCGTCGTCGAGGTGGGTGACCAGGCTGCGGGCGTCGGCGAGGGAGTCGGCCGCGATGGTCTTCTGCACCCGCTCGCGCAGGTAGGGCGGCAGGTCCGCGGCCCGCACGTCGGAGCGCTCCACGACGTGCGACAAGGAGATCGGCCCGGCGGTGGCCGGTACGCCACGGGAGATCGCGACCCGGCCGTCGTCCACGCCCACGAAGTACTGGGTCTGCGTCCAGGCGTAGCCGCCGCCCGCCACGGCGAGCACGACCGCGACCGCGGCCAGCCACACGGCCACGAGCGCGCGCCGGCGCGAGGGCTGCGGGTGCTCGTCGTCCTGCTCGTGCTCGGCCTCGTCCGCCGCCTGCGCCTCGGGGGCGAGCAGCGCCCGGGCCCGGGCCGCGGGGCCGTCGGCGGCCGACGTGGGCCGGTTGCGGCTGGTCGCCGCGGCACCCACCACCTGCGGCTCGGTGCTCGGCAGGTCGGTGCGGGAGTCCAGGTCGACGACGTCCGCGACCACCACCGTGACGTTGTCGCCGCCACCGGCCCGCAGCGCGAGCTGCACCAGACGGTCGGCGCACTCGTCGACGTCGTGCTGGGTGCGCAGCGTCTCGGTGAGCGTGTCGGCCGAGACGAACCCGGACAGCCCGTCGGAGCACAGCAGCCAACGGTCGCCCACCCGGGCCTCCCGCACCGACAGGTCGGGGGTGAGGTCGAGGTCGAAGTCGCCGAGCACCCGCATGACGACGGACCGCTGCGGGTGGTGGATCGCCTCCTCGGGCGTGATCCGGCCGGTGTCCACGAGGTGCTGGACGAACGTGTGGTCGGTGGTGACCTGGGTGAGCTCGCCGTCGCGCAGCAGGTAGCCGCGCGAGTCGCCGAGGTGCACCATCGCGAGCTTGTTCTCGGTCCGCAGGATCGCGGTCACGGTGGTGCCCATGCCGGACAGCGTCGGGTCGGCCCGGGTGCGCCGGACGATCTCCGCCTTGGCCTCGACCAGGGCGGCCTCGAGCTCGGCGAGTGCGTCGTCCGGGCCGTGGGCCTCTTCGTCGAGGGGCGCCAGCTCGGCGATCGTCACCGAGGAGGCGACGTCCCCGCCGGCGTGCCCACCCATCCCGTCGGCGATGGCCAGCAGGTGCGGGCCGGCGTAGGCGGAGTCCTGGTTGTTGGCCCGCACCAGGCCCACGTCCGAGCGGGCCGCGTACCGCAGCGCGACGGTCACCGGGCTACCTGGCCAGCTCGAGGACGTTCTGGCCGATGCGCACCGGGGTGCCGGTGCCCAGCGGCAGCGGACCGCTCACGCGCTGGTCGCCCAGGAAGGTGCCGTTCGTCGAGCCGAGGTCCTCGACGAACCACTGGTCACCGTCCAGGAAGAGCCGGGCGTGCCGGGAGGAGGAGTAGTCGTCGTCGAGCACGAGCGTGCAGCCGGGCGAGCGGCCGATGAGCACCGGGGCGGCCCCGAGCGGCAGCACCGTGCCGCGCAGCGGGCCCTCGGTGACCACGAGCCGGGTCGGGCCGGCGGTCTTGCTGCGCCGGGCCGGTGCCGGGGTGGGTGCCGGTGCTGCTGCCGGTGCGCCGCCTGTGCGGTTGCGGCGGCGGTCGACGATGCGGGTGCCGTACAGGTCCCGTCGCAGCACCGCGATCGAGGACAGCACCAGCAGCCACAGCAGGGCCAGGTAGCCGAGCCGCAGCAGCCCGACGGTGAGCTCGCTCATTCGTCGGGGTCCGGCTCTCCGCCGGTCCAGAACAGGATCCGGGTGCGTCCGATCGTCAGGGTGTTGCCGTCGAGCAGGGTGGCCGCCGGCACCTGGTGGCCCTCGACGAAGACGCCGTTGGTCGACCCGAGGTCGGTGGCGACGACGCCCTGCGGGGTCACCCGGATCTCCAGGTGCCGCCGGGAGACCCCCGGGTCGTCGACGATGATGTCGGCGTCCGACCCGCGTCCGATCACCGTGACCGGGCCGGTGAGCAGGTAGCGCTGGCCGTCGACGTCGATGAGCGGGTGCCGCGCGCTCGGCGGCGCCGCGGCCGCCGGGGCCACCGCCCCCCGCACCGAGGCGCTCGTCACCATGAAGCGGCCCGTCTCGAGGTCCGGGTCCTCGCTGAACCGCACGAGCACCGGGCCGACGAACGCGTAGCGCTGCGTCGCGGCGTACTCGGTGACGTTGGTGGCGAACTCGTCGGCGAGCGTCTCGGCGCCCCACTGCTCGAGCCGGTCGAAGTCCGCGGTGGACAGCTCGATCGTGAACTCGTTGGGCACCACCGTGCGCTCGCGGTCGAACGCCGCCGCCTGGTCGTCCATCTCGCGCCGCAGCGCACTCACCAGCTCGACGGGCTTGAGCTCGCTGCGGAAGACCTTGGCGAACGCAGTGTTGACCGCGCGCTCGACGCCGTTCTCGAACGACTCGAGGAGTCCCACACGCACCTCCGCTCCCTCTCGCGCCGCCACCGACAGGCCGCGGACGCGACCCGGCCCCCGACCTCGGGCACGACTTGACCTGTTCGATCGTATCCACGCCTGGGCCTGCATGGACCACGACGTGGCCCGTGCTAACCTCTCTCCTCGCGCGTGAGTGGCGAAATGGCAGACGCGCTGGCTTCAGGTGCCAGTGCCCGCAAGGGCGTGCGGGTTCAAGTCCCGCCTCACGCACAGGGGGGTGTTCGTACAACACCCCGGTGGTTGTTCGGGTAACTCCCGGTCGGGCTCGTCCCGGCCGGGAGTTGTCTGTTTTTGGCCTCTGACCTGCGGTTTTGCTAGCACGCTGGCGTGCTGTTCGTGGGGTGTGGGGTCGATCGGGCGGTCGTGGGTTGGTTGAGGGCATGCGTCGGTGCCCGCCGACCGGGGGTCGGCGGGCTGCGTCAGGCGTTCGGTTGCGGTGCGGGCGGGCTGCTATCCCGGCGGTGTCGGCATATCCGGTGGTGTCGGCCCGGTGCCAGGGTCCGGGGTCTTGGGTGCCCGGCGCGGTGGCAGGGCCCGCAGCTCGATCTGAGGGTGGGCGAGGCGTTCGTGCAGCGACCGGCGGCGTGGGTGGCGTGTGCGGGCGAACTCCTCGACGAGGACTTCTCTGGTCAGAGCTGCGGGCGGGCTCAGTTCACTGGTCAGCCAGCGAAGACCCCGACCTCGTGGCGCAGCTGGTCTAGGTCGAGGTACGTCCGTGTCGAGACGACCAGGCTCGATCCGTGGCGACGGGCGAACAAGCCGCGGACCGGCAGGACGATCAGCCGGTCGAGACCGTGTCGCTCGGCGGCTGAGAGCTCGTCGCGCAGCAGCATCTCGGGTGCATGGTGGTACTCCGCGGCGACGGCTTCGACCTGACCGATGACGGTGGCCTTCCACGACCGCATCTCGGGCAGGTCGATCCCGTCCAAGCCGTGCCTCCGGCCCCAGAAGTGCTCATCACGCGTTGCGTCCAGGTTGTCCAGCGCGTCGACCCACAGTGCGTCCCACTCCGCGACGAGCTGCGGGCGTCGCGGGCGCGCCGACGTCCCGCGATCCGGCGGCGGATCGGCCGGCGGCAGGTCAGCGGCGACGGGGAGGTCCCACACGGCGCGAATGAACAGCAGCTCGACCAGGGTTCCGGGAACATCGGTGATCATCGTCAGTCCCATCCGGCGCATCATTGGTGGGCGCGAGACCGAAGCGCACGCCCACCAACGATGTCACTCAGTGGAGTCGCCCTGGGTCTGATGAAGGCTCGGGCCAGGGGTTTCGACCAGGGGGTCTGCTGAACCATGAGGGTCACCTACGACGCCGTTGTCGACGCTGCCTACATCTATCTGTCAGCCGAGATACCGGCAGGGGGCGTCGCCCGGACAGTTCCTGTCGATCCTCGCGAGATCGACGGCATGATCAACCTCGACTTTGACGCCGAGGGCCGGATGGTGGGGGTCGAGGTCCTCGACGCGAGTCGGTTCCTCACCCCGCAGTTCCTGGCGTCGGCGGGGACGGACCTCCTGTGAGCCTCGACGGTGTGCTTCCTCGTGGCGTGAAGCGGGTGCTCGGGCCCCTGTCGCCGCCACCGTCGGCATTCACCGAGAGCGCAGTGCTCACCCATCCCGGTGGGAACGCGGAGCTTCGGTGCACCTACGAGCACAATGGCTCGATGTACGTCGGGGGGTTGCGGTTTGAGGGAGTACGCGCCTACCGCTTCCTGGCCGAGGGGCACTGCACTGTGTGGCACATCGAGGAGGCGTACGACGCCCTCGTCGAGGTGGAGCAGTCTGGCTGGATCGAAGAGCTGCTGGCGGCCGACTCGAGCGGAATGCGAGGCCAGTGGAAGATCCGTCACTTCCTGATCCACATTGACAGCTCCGGTGCCTATGAGGTGGCGGCCGCGCGATGTGAGTGGCTTCCGGAGGCCCTGGTCTGATGGGTCGACAATCTACATTCGTATCCCGGGTCAAGATCCCTTCAAGATCCACATTGGGTGAGGACATGGACCACAGATCTCCGAAGGAGGATGTCCTCGTAGGAGGACTCGAGGACTGGGCGGACGCGTCGTGGGTCTATGGCAGCACCCGTCTGAGCGGACTGGAGGATCCGGGCCTAAGGCGCACCCTGGCCCTTGGCCTCATCGCCGAGCTGTTGGTCGAGGGACTGGTTGTCTCCGGCGATGTGGATGAGCAGGGTCATCACCCGTGGCCGTGCTCGCCGGGCGAGGCGATTGAGAGGATCACGCGGGAGTGGATCACCGAATGGGGGGACGAGGTTCCGACCCCGGGGGCGATCGTGTGGCTCGACAACACTGCCGCCGGCAACCACCTCGCTGAGGCCGTACTTGCTCGTGAACAGCACCGCTAGTTGGTCGGCGGATCGTCGTCCGTTCGGGTGCGCATTTGCCGGTCGCGACGGGCTCACGCGCGGGTCTGGGCTGCGTCCGAGGTGAACCCCCGACCGTGGGCACCCGTGCCACGCTCTCGGTCAGCGACAGGATCCTCACGATCTCGCTGGACGGCCCTGACTCCGAATGCCTGTCCACGGAGGCAAGTTCGCAGGTCAGCGCTCCGATGTACACAGCAGCACCTTCAACCTGTACACAGCCGACTGCGGGCGGCGGTGTCTTGCGAGGTCAGCGGGCTAACCAAACACCCCACAGGTGGTAGCTCGGGTAGCTCCCGGTCGGTTGATTCCGGCCGGGAGCTGCTGTTTTCGGGGTGTGGGCTGGGGGCTTGCCAGCGCTTCGGGGTGGTGGCCGGGCACTGGCGGGGTGCCTGTGCGGCCAGCGTGCGGAACGCTGGTGGTGACGTGGGTGCTGGCACCTTCACTCGGCAGAGTGAACCTGCTGACCTGCTCTTTTGATCTGGTCGGTCATCCGGTTACGTTCCGCGTGCGCCGTGTGCCCGCTGTGGGGCAGCGCTCCGGGGGCCGTGGGTCTGCCGGGTGGGTGCTGAGCGGCCGGTGACGGTCGGGCAGGGGGCGTGGCCGTGCGCGGTCGTGTGCTGGCTGGGTGGGGTCGTCGGGGCTGGGCTGTGGGGTTGGCCGGGCTGGTGTCGGCGGCGCTGGTGGTCGGTGTGGTCGAGCCGGCTGCCGCCGCGGGGGCTGAGCCTGAACCGGTGGTCGCGGAGGTGGCCGACCCGTCGGTGAACCCGCCTCTGGAGTCCTCGGACCCGGCGGTGCTCACCGGGCCGGAGCCTTCGGGGTCGTTCAGTGACCCTTCGGTGGTCTCGCCGCAGGCGTCGACGCCGATGCCGGTGCTCGACCCGCAGGTGCCGAAGAAGCAGTACAAGGGTTTCGACCCATCGACGTCGCGGTTGACGGGTCGTGACGAGTTCTCCGACGTGTACCTGAACGCGGATGGGTCGCACTCGAGCGTGTTCTCGGGGCAGGCGATGAACGTGCGGGACTCCCGCGGCGCGTGGCAGGAGGCCTCGACGACGGTGGCGGCGACGTCCGACGGCGGCGGTCAGGTGAGCGCGCACCCGTTGCGTCCGGAGCTGGCCGAGACCGCGGACGCTTCGCCGGTGCTGTCGTTGCGTCGGGCGGGGTTGCAGGTCGGTCTGACGTTGGTGGGTGCGGCGGCGTCGCCGTTGCAGCGTTCGGGCGCCACGGCGACGTATGCCGACGTGTTCCCCGGCACGGACCTGAGGTACGAGGTCGAGTCCGGGTCGGTGAAGGAGGCGTTCGTCCTCAAGTCGGTGCCGTCGGCGGGCGTGTCGTGGTCGTGGCGGATCTCGGGGGCCGGGCTGGAGATGGTCGCGGGCCGGGACGGCGCGTGGGACCTGATGTCGGGTTCGCAGGTCGTGATGTCGATCCCGGCGGCGGTCATGACGGACTCCTCGGGTCAGGAGGGGGTGCGTGAGCCGGCGGATGCGAACGTGCCGATGTCGGTGGTGCGGGACGGGTCGGACTGGGTGCTGACGCTGACCCCGGACGTGGCGTGGCTGACCGACCCGGCGCGGGTGTACCCGGTGTCGGTGGACCCGACGGTGACGGCCGGTTCGGCCGACACGATCGTGTCCTACAAGTCGACCGGGACGGTGATCCAGGACGGCACCATGCGGATCGGCAACCCGAACGACTCGGGGACGAGCCAGTGGCGCACGGTGGTGCACTGGCCGGTGAGCCAGTTCTTCGGCAAGCAGGTGATCGGCGCGGCGATCAGCGCCGGGCTGTCGCAGGGCACGGCGAACGGGTACCCGGCCCAGGTGTACTGGGCGTCGAGCTACAGCTTTGGCGGCGCCGGGTCGCCGCTGTCGGGGGGCACGTTCGACACCGGCGTCGACTTCCAGGACGCGACGTTGCAGAACAGCTTCGCGTCGTGGATCGCCTCGGGCATCAGCGACGCGGCCGTGATGTTCCTGGGCTACGAGGTGAACGGCGCCTACACCTACAAGCGGTTCTCGGCGGACCTGGTGGTCAACTGGGTGGACTACCCCACTGCGGGGCCGATCGTGGCCCCTGCGCCGGGCAACGGGGCGACCCATGTGTCGGTGACTCCCACGTTGGCGGTCGGCTCGACGAACGCCTCGGCCTGGTGCTTCCGGGTGTGGACGAACCCGAACGCGGTGGGTGCCCCGGTCTGGAGCTCGTGCGCCGACGGGTGGGAGTCGGTCAACTACGTCACCGTGCCGGTCGGGGTCCTGGCCTCGGGGGTCACCTACTACTGGCGGGCCGACGTGGCCAGTCCCTACGAGGGTGTGCTGGGCGGGGACACCCACCGCTGGACACCGATGTTCGCGTTCACGACGGACGCCTACGCGGCCATCCCGCAAGCCACAGCGAGCCCGGGCAGCGGGACGATCACGGCGAACCTGACCCCGACCTTGTCGATCCCGGCGGTCACCGACCCGGACGACGCGTCGATCACCTACCAGTTCACGGTGGCCACCGGCGCCAACGGCACTGACGGGGCGACCGTGACGTCGGGGTGGTTGAGCTCGCCGACGTGGACGGTGCCGACCGGGGCGCTGCGCGACGGTGGTTCCTACACCTGGACGGTGCAGACCAAGGGCTCCTCGGTCTCCCCCGTGCCGTGGGCGAACAGGCTGACGATCAACCGGCGGTTGGCCGAGTCGGGCCCGGCGCCGGTCGAGCAGGTCGGGCCGGTGAACGTGAACCTGGCCAACGGGAACGTCGGGCTGCGGTTCACCTCCCCGACGGTGTCCACGGTCGGCGGGCCGATCGGTCTGTCGTTCTCCTACAACTCCCAGACCGCGACCCAGCGGGGTCTGACGGGCCGGTACTACGACGTGACCCCGGTGGCGGGCAACCCGGTGAGCTTCGACACCACCGGCAAGACCCCGGTGCTCACCCGGGTGGACCCGCAGCTGCAGTTCGGCTGGGGGCTGGGTTCGCCTGCGCCGTCGGTTCCGGTGGACAACTTCGTCGTGCACTGGACGGGGTACGTGAGCGTGCCGGCGGCCGGGTCGTACACGTTCGGGGTAGCGCAGGACGACGGGGCCAAGGTGACCGTCGGCTCCACCCTGGTGCTGGACCGGTGGTCCGATCAGGCCGGTGGACCGAACTGGTCGAGCACGCCGTGCACCTTCGGTACCGGGGCAGGCGGCTGCCACTTCGATGCGACCGGTCCGGTGCCGATCGCCGTCGACTTCTACGAGCATGGCGGCAACGCCACGTTCGAGCTGTGGGTCACCGGCCCCGATGGCAAGCAGTTCATCGTGCCCGCGTCGTGGCTGAGCCCTGCGGTCGAGACGTTGCCGGCCGGGTGGTCGGCCTCGACGGCGCTGTCGGGGGATGCCGGGTCGTACTCGTCGGTCACGGTGGACTCCGGGTCGGCGGTGGTGACCGACACCACGGGCACGACGCACACGTACACCAAGACCTCCACCGGTGGGTACACCCCGCCGGTCGGGGAGTACTCGAGCCTGGCGCTGACGACCACGGGCACGGTGCAGGTCACCGACGAGGACGGCACCGTGACGAGCTTCAACGCGGCCGGGCGCGTGGACTCGGTGACCAACCCGCCCAACGCTCTCAAGCCGGCGCTGCCGGTCATGACGTACAAGGCGGGGACCGGTCAGCTGCAGGCCGTCACCGACCCGGTCTCGGGCAAGGCGGTGCGCCTGTTCTACCCCGGTGACCCCGCCCCATCAGGGTTGAGCAGCGACAACGCCGGCAAGGCGTGCCTGACGCCCAAGTCCGGCTACGCGGGCGCGCCGGCCGGCATGGTCTGCCGGATCGTCTACCCCGGGGACACCGCCGGGACGTTCGGGGACTCCACCGTGCTGTCCTACGACGGTGCGGGACACCTGGTGCGCATCGACGACCCTGGTGTCAGCGCCACCGACAGTGTGCGCACCGACCTGGCGTACGACGCGAACGGCCAGCTGACCGCGATCCGCACACCCCAGGTCAACGACTGGATGGCCTACGCCCACGTCAGCGACGACACGAACGCCCGGGTGCAGATCGCCTACACCGGCAACCAGGCCACCTCGGTCACGCTGCCCGCAGCCGACGGCACCAGCGCGACCGGCCGGCTCGTGACCTCGTTCGGCTACGACCCGGCCCACTCGACCACCACGGTCACGCGCACCGGTGTGCCTGGGACCGCGCGCACGGTGACCTATGACGACGGCTTCCGCCAGCTGTCGGACACCGACGCCAGCGGTCTGACCACCTCCAAGACATGGAGCGCCAAGGACCAGGTGCTGTCGTCCACCGACACCGCCGGTCGGGTGAGCACCACGATCTACGACGCCCGTGACCGGGCCACCGACACCTACGGCCCGGCGCCTGCGTCGTGCTTCGACGCCACCACGCGCCTGCCCGTGTCCTGCTCGACGACCCCGGCGCACACCCGGACCAGGTACGACACGACCGTGGCGGGCACCGCCGAGCTGGCCGGGCTGAACGTGACGTACTTCCCGAACGCCCGCCTGTCGGCCTCCCCCTCGGACGCCTCACCCGCAGGGGCGACCCCGGTCTACTCCCTGGGCCTGGACGCGACCACGCCCGGTCTGGACAAGGACTGGGGGACCAACGCCCCCGCCGCGGGGATCGCGGGCAACGCCCCGTTCTCGATGCGGGCCACCGGCATCATCACGTTGCCCGCGTCCGGTCAGTACGGGTTCACCACGACGTCCGACGACGGGGTGCGGATCTGGGTCGACGACATCCTCACCCTGGACAACTGGGCCGCCGGGACGATGTCGGTGACCACCCCGCAGACCTTGGTCGCAGGACCGCACCGCATCCGCGTCGACTATGCCAACACGGGCGGACCGGCGTCCTTGCACGTGCAGTGGAAGGTCCCGGGCACTTCAGCCACGGTGGCGATCCCGGCGGCTGCCCTGGCCCCGGACTACAACCTGGTCACCCGCACCGACACCGACGAGTCCGGTGGCACCGGCCAGGTCACGGCGCTGCACTCCGCGACCTCGTACGGCACCTCCCCGTGGCTGGGTCTGCCGGTGGCGTCCATCGAGGACCCCGACGGGGCGGCCTTGACGACCACGACGACCTACGAGGCGCCCGGGACCGGGTGGCTTCGCCGCACCGGGCGGTGGCTGCCCTCGGCGACCGCCGCGGCCGTCGCGGCGGGCCGCACCGGTCCGGACGTGGTCAACGACGCCGCGCGCGGCACCGTCTCCACCTACTACGGCGCGAACGAGGGGCTGGGCGCGGCGACCTGCGCAGTGCCGGCCGGCACCAGCCAGGCCGGGCTGCTCAAGACCAGCACCGACCCGGCCCCCGCACAGGGTGCGGCCGTGTCCACGTCCTACGTGTACGACAGGTGGGGCCGGGTCGCGGGTACCAAGAAGACCGGCGACAGCGACTGGTCGTGCACCACCTACGACGGGCGCGGGCGGGTGACCCAGTCCACCGCGGCCGCGGCCAACGGTGCCCCGGCGCGCACGGTCACCAACACCTTTGCGGTGGGTGGCAACCCGTTGGTGTCCTCGGTGTCCGACCCGGTCGGGACGATTCAGACGAGCGTGGACCTGCTGGGTCGCACGGTCGCGTACACCGATGTGAAGGGCACGACGACCACCACCAGCTACGACGGCGCGGGCCGTGCGTCCCAGCAGGTGACGACCGCCGCAGGTGGTGGCCCGACCTCGACGGTGGCCTCGACGTACCTGGCGGACGGGCGGGTGGCCACCACGTCGTTGGACGGCACCGTGGTGGCCACGCCCGCCTACGACTCGGCCGGGCAGCTCACCGGTGCGACGTACCCGACCCTGGCCGGTGCGGCGGCTGCCCCGGTGGCCACGCCCACGTTCGTGCAGCAGGCCACCGCCCACGCGTTGAACAAGACGTCGTTGACGGTCACGCCGAGCTCGGTGCTCACGGCCGGGAACCGGCTGGTCGTGCAGGTGGCGGTCTGGCGCGAACCAGCGACCACCGCGGTCAAGGTCACCGACGCTGCCGGTGACGTGTTCACGAAGGTGCAGACGGTCGTCGCCCCGGACGACAACACCGAGATGAGCGTGTGGACCGCGGTCGTCGGCCCGGGGGCGGGGACCAAGCCCACCATCACGGTGACCCCGTCGGCGAAGGCCGATGTGGGTGTGGTCCTCGCCGAGTACTCCGGCCTGTCGGCCGAGGGCACCGGGGTCGACGTGAGCGCAGGAGGCATCGGCGCCACGACCGCGGCCGGGGACGCGTCCTCGGGTGCGACGGCTGCGACCACCGGTGACAACGAGCTGGCGGTCGGGTTCTACTCCGACTCCGGCTTCTCGACGACGCCGACGGCCGGTGCGGGGTTCACCGGGCGGGCCACGATCGCCGGGGCCACCGACCTGGACATGCTGGTGCAGGACAAGGTGGTGCCAGCCGGCACCTCGGTGACCTCCACGACCGGTACAGGTGCCGACGTGCCGTGGCAGGCCGGCGTGGTGGTGTTCAAGCCGGCCGGTGCCCCTGCGACCACGACGACGACGGCGACCCCGGGCTTCGTGCAGCAGACCACCGCGCACGGGTTGAACAAGACCACCCTGACCGCGACCCCGACCGCCGCGCTGGGTGCCGGCAACCGGTTGGTGGTGGCGGTGGGGGTGTGGAACAACCCGGCCGCCACCGCGGCCTCGGTGAGCGACTCGGCCGGTGACGTGTTCACGAAGGTCACCTCACAGGTGGCCTCGGAGAACACCGAGCTGAGCGTGTGGACCGCACCAGTGAGCGCCGGGGCGGGGACAACCCCGACGATCACCGTGACCCCGTCGAGCACCGCGGACGTGGGAGTGGCCGTCGCTGAGTACTCGGGCCTGTCGCTGGTGGGGACCGGGGTGGACGTGGTGTCCAAGGCCACCGGGACCACCGGTGCGGCTGGCACGGTCTCGTCCGGGTCGACGGGTGCGGTGACTGGTGATGGTGAGCTGGCGGTGGGGTTCTACGCCGACTCGGGCTTCGGGACCACACCGACCGCGGGTGCCGGGTTCACGGGCCGGGCCAGCATTGCTGGGGCCAGTGACATCGACCTGCTGGTGCAGGACAAGTCGGTGAGCACCGGTGCGAGCGTGGCGTCGTCGACTGGGACGGCGGGCGCGACGACGTGGGAGTCGGCGGTGGTGGTGTTCAAGCCGGCCACGACCACCATGGTGGCGGCCCCGCCAGCGTCCTCGACGACGCCCGCGGTGTCGACGATCACCCGCAACGCCGCCGGGCAGCAGACCGGGGTGTCCTATGCACTGCCCAACGGGCGTGTTGTGGCTGACTCGGTGGTGCGGGCTCAGACTGGTCGGGTGCTGACCGACACCGCCACCCTGGACGGCGGCGCGGTGTCGAGCTGGGGGTACACCTACGACACCACCGGCCGGCTGACCAGGGCGGTGCTGGGGGCGAACGGGTCGACCCCGGCGGTGACCTACGGGTACAACTTCGCCGCCACCGGTGGGTGCGGGGTCGACACCAGGGCGGGGTTGAACGGGTCACGCACCTCCTCCACCGTGCAGGTGGGGACCGGTGCGGTGGCAACGACCAGCTCGTGCACGGACTTCGCGTCGCGTCTGACGTCGGCGACCGGCACCGGCTCGGTCGCCTACAACTCTCGCGGGGACGCGACGACGGTGGGTGACCAGTCGTTCACGTTCGATGCGACCGACCGGGTGATCGCTGGGTCGGCGACCGCCGGTCAGCAGGTGGCCTACACCCGTGACGCCACTGACCGGGTGGTGACTCGGGTGGGGTCTGGCACCGGGGTGGGGGTGGACACCTCGACCACCGCCTACTCGTTCACCGGTGGTGGGGATACGCCGGATGTGCAGCTGACCGGGGACAACAGGCTCGGTGAGCGGTATCTGGTGCTGGCTGGTGGGGTGGTCTACACCAAGCGGTACGCCAACCCTGGCGGGGACCTGTGGGGGCTGTCGAACATCCACGGCGACACCCTGACCACCACCACCGGCACAGGTGCGTTGGTGGGGCAGGTGGCGGTCTATGACCCGTTCGGCAACCCGCTGAACCCGGCCACCGGCCTGGTCGACCAGACCACGACCCCGACCACCCGCACCGGCGGACTGACCGACGCCTGGGTGGGTGCCAACCAACGCGGCACCGAACACACCGCCGGGGCCACCTGGACCCTCATGGGAGCACGCCTCTACCTGCCCGCCCTGGGGATCTTCGCCTCGGTCGACCCCGTCGAAGGCGGCAACGACAACGCCTACAGCTACGTCAACGACCCCATCAACTCCTACGACCTCAACGGAACGAAGAGCAATCCGCATCCTCGAGCCAAAGGGTCAGGGTGGTTCACTCCCGGAATTACGAAGTGGTGGAAGGTACATGTTGGAAGGTGGTGGAACGAGAATACGGTTGGAGTCTGCATTTCGGGAAACGCCGCTGCGGTTATTGGCGCGAACGTGTCGGGCTGCATTGGTCACAGCGGAAGGAGTTGGGGAGTCTGGGGAGCGGCGGGCCCGCACTTCACCGGTGGAGCCACCGCAAGCGCTGGCGTCGGACTGATGATCAGCAATGCGCGGAACTTGCAGGAGTTGCGCGGAGGATTCTATGGAGCTGGCGCCTCTGCTGCCGCGACCGTGGGGGGTGCCCAGGACTTCTCCTGGGGATGGGTGGGTAATAGAAGAATTGTCGAGAGTCTCACGTCCTTCACCGTCGGAGCAGGACTTGAAGCCCACCTCGCCTACACCTGGACCGGTGCCCATGAGTTCTAGTTGCGAGTCAGGAAGTGTCGTCGGCGCGCCTGCATTCTTCGGTCGATATAGCCTTCAGCTTTTTACCACGCCGCTCGGGATCTGCCGGTGGAGCGAAGATGGCGTAAGTGTTTCCATTCGTTCGCGCTTCTGGAGAGCAGTATCCCAAGTCTTCAACAACGTCTACACAGGCGATCCGCTGCCGTCAGACGGCACCTGGTGTGCGCGATGGGACGACATCGAACTCGCCCGGATCGCATCGAAGAGCGTGACTTTCGTACACAGAGATGGCGGGTGCTGCAGGTTCGGGATGCTTAGGAGGTCGGGCTTCGAAGAACTCCGCAAGACAATCATACTGAATGTTCCTACAAGGGTGGTGGGCACAACGACATTCGATCCGCTAGTTGTCGGCGCAAAGCCGAGTCGGGGGTCGTAGATTCAGTTCCACTCTTGGGCTGCCCGAGGCCTTGAACCTGAGCAGAGCCAGCGCACCGATGAGATGTTCGTGCACGCCAGCGACCCGGTCAACGGATCGGACCTCACAGAGTGGAGAAATGCGAATACGGCGAGGCGGCGGACTCTTCGAAGGTCTAGTTCCGGGAGTTGGCGCCATGCCGTCCGCGACATTCCAATTTTCCCCCGGGGGTACACCCTATCTCCGGCCCCACGGAAGCCTGGGTGCAGAGTTACAAGAGTGACATCTCCCCGCCGAGTTCGTTCCAGGAGTGGTGGCCGGTGCCCTCGCAGCGTTGGCACTGCACGACCGGGAGTCCGCGCCGGTCGACCTCGCCCGCCGACCCGGGCTAGACGTGGACCGGGCGTTCTCGCGGCGCCCCGTCGCGAACCACCCGCCCGCGCCGTGAGCGGACTCCTACTGGAGTCTTCGGCTTCCTGTGGGGCGTGGCGGTCGCTGAGTACTCGGGCCTGTCGCTGGTGGGGACCGGGGTGGACGTGGTGTCCAAGGCCACCGGGACCACCGGTGCGGCTGGCACGGTCTCGTCCGGGTCGACCGGTGCGGTGACTGGTGATGGTGAGCTGGCGGTGGGGTTCTACGCCGACTCCGGCTTCGGGACCACACCGAGCGCCGGTGCCGGGTTCACGGGCCGGGCCAGCATTGCTGGGGCCAGTGACATCGATCTGCTGGTGCAGGACAAGGCCGTGAGCACCGGCGCGACCGTGTCTTCCACGACCGGGACGGCGGGCTCGACCACGTGGGAGTCGGCGGTCGTCGTGTTCAAACCCGCCACGACGACCACGGTGGCGGCCCCGCCGGCTTCCTCGTCGACGCCTGCGGTCTCGTCGATCAGCCGTGATGCCGCCGGGCAGCAGACCGGGGTGTCCTATGCACTGCCCAACGGGCGTGTTGTGGCTGACTCGGTGGTGCGGGCTCAGACTGGTCGGGTGCTGACCGACACCGCCACCCTGGACGGTGGGGCGGTGTCGACCTGGGGGTACACCTACGACACCACGGGTCGGTTGACGAAAGCGGTGCTGGGGGCGAACGGGTCGACCCCGGCGGTGACCTACGGGTACAGCTTCGCCGCCACCGGTGGGTGCGGGGCTGACACCAGGGCGGGGTTGAACGGGTCACGCACGTCTTCCACCGTGCAGGTCGGGACCGGGGCGGTGGCAACGACCACGTCGTGCACGGACTTCGCCTCGCGCCTGACGTCGGCCACCGGCACCGGCTCGGTCACGTACAACTCTCGCGGGGACGCGACGACGGTGGGTGGCCAGTCGTTCACGTTCGACGCCAGTGACCGGGTGGTGGCTGGGTCGGCGACCGCCGGCCAGCAGGTGGCGTACACCCGTGACGTGACGGGGCGTGTGGTGACTCGGGTGGGGTCGGGCACGGGCAGCGGAGTGGACACCTCTGCGGCGTCGTACTCGTTCACCGGTGCCGGGGATACGCCGGATGTGCAGCTGACCGGCGACAACAAGATCGGTGAGCGGTACCTGGTGCTGGCTGGTGGGGTGGTCTACACCAAGCGGTACGCCAACCCCGGCGGGGACCTGTGGGCGTTGTCGAACATCCACGGCGACACCCTGGCCACCGTCTCCGGCACAGGTGCGTTGGTGGGGCAGGTGGCGGTCTACGACCCGTTCGGCAACCCGGTCAACCCGACCACCGGCCTGGTCGACCAGACCACAACCCCCACCACCCGCACCGGAGGACTCACCGACGCCTGGGTCGGGGCCAACCAACGCGGCACCGAACACACCGCCGGGGCCACCTGGACCCTCATGGGAGCACGCCTCTACCTGGCCGCACTCGGGCTCTTCGCCTCCGTCGACCCTGTTGAAGGAGGCACCGACAACGCCTACACCTACGTCAACGACCCCATCAACGGATATGATCTGACCGGGCAGAGCTGGGATGGCTTCTTCAAGGCCGTTGATGCGATCACGACCATTGCTTCGGTTCTGAGCTTCGTCCCCGGCATCGGGGCTGTGGCGGCAACGGTCGCGCTTGTTGGAACGGCGATTATGCTCGGTAGGCACATCTATCAGCATGACTATGCAAGTGTCGGCTGGGACGTGGTCGGTCTTGTCGGGGGTGGGGCGGCAGTACGCGCTGCGTCAAAGGCAACTGCGCTCGCACGAGTGGCGAACCGTTCCTATCAGGTCGCACGAGGAGCGGGGGCCACCCGCGGCGAGGCTCTCGCTATCCGACGTGCGGCAAACAGCAGCGCAAGGGCCGCGGCGAAGTACTCGCTCCGCATGGGTCGCGTCAATAACTACCTTGGGGCGGCCGCACTAGGGTTCCAGGGCTTGCGCTATTCGGTTGGGAGATAAGTGAATCCATGACATCCTCGCGTGGATCGCGCCCGTGGCAGCTCTGGGAGAACATGACGGCGAAGTTCGTCTCACTCCCGCGAGGCACTGTCCACCTGGCCATGGACAGGCGAACCCGACGAGAGTATCCGTGGAGGTTTCGAGTATGGTACGGCGCGTGGGGAGTCTTCCTCATCGCCTACCTTCCTGTGCAGGCCGCACTTGCCGTTCTACTGAGGGCGCTCAGTGAGAATTGGTCGTGGCAGTGGTTCGTTGTAGTAGTACCGCCGATGGCAATGGGGCTGATGATGGTGGCTGCATACGGCCGCCAGTTGTTCGGCCCCGTCATCCCAGCGGAGCTGACAATCCCCGAGCTGTCGCGAGATTTGTCAAACGAAACACTCAAGGTTGCTCGCCCGAACTCAGCCAAGCGGTCGCACGGGAAGGCGAACCGCGCACAAGGACCGAGGTCCTCTTCAGGCCACGATAGGTGGTATTGGGTCGGGGCGGTCCTGTTGACCGTAGCTGCGCTCTCCAAGTTGTGGCTGATGCGGTGAACCGACTCGTGTGGAGACTCATGTGAAGCGTGCCGAGCCGGTTGTCTTGCGGTTGTTTCTCGAGGAAGGGGCAGGCTCCGATTCTTTGCGGCCCCGGCTGGTGGGCGGGTGGTGGCTGACTCGGTGGTGCGGGCTCAGACTGGTCGGGTGCTGACCGACACCGCCACCCTCGACGGTGGCCCGGTGTCGAGCTGGGGGTACACCTACGACACCACGGGCCGGTTGACCAAGGCGGTGCTGGGGGCGAACGGGTCGACCCCGGCGGTGACCTACGGGTACAGCTTCGCCGCCACCGGTGGGTGCGGGGTCGACACTCGGGCGGGGATGAACGGGTCACGCACCTCCTCCACCGTGCAGGTCGGGACCGGGGCGGTGGCAACGACCACGTCGTGCACGGACTTCGCATCACGGTTGACGTCGGCGACCGGCACCGGCTCGGTCGTCTACAACTCTCGTGGGGATGCCACGACGGTGGGTGGTCAGTCGTTCACGTTCGATGCCAGTGACCGGGTGGTGGCTGGGTCGGCGACCGCGGGCCAGCAGGTGGCGTACACCCGTGACGTGACGGGTCGTGTGGTGACCCGGGTGGGGTCTGGCACGGGGGCCGGGGTGGACACCTCGACCACGTCGTACTCGTTCACCGGTGCCGGGGATACGCCGGATGTGCAGCTGACCGCCGACAACAAGATCGGTGAGCGGTACCTGGTGCTGGCTGGTGGGGTGGTCTACACCAAGCGGTACGCCAACCCCGGCGGGGACCTGTGGGGGCTGTCGAACATCCACGGCGACACCCTGACCACCGTCTCCGGCACAGGTGCGTTGGTGGGGCAGGTGGCGGTCTACGACCCGTTCGGCAACCCGATCAACCCCACCACCGGGCTGGTCGACCAGACCACCACCTCGACCACCCGCACCGGCGGACTCACCGACGCCTGGGTCGGGGCCAACCAACGCGGCACCGAACACACCGCCGGGGCCACCTGGACCCTCATGGGAGCACGCCTCTACCTGGCCGCACTCGGGCTCTTCGCCTCCGTCGACCCTGTTGAAGGAGGCACCGACAACGCCTACACCTACCCATGCGACCCCATCAACTCCTACGACCTTGATGGCAACTCCTGGAGCTCGACGCTCGGGAGCTTGGCGAAGATTGCGGCTGTTGTCGGGCTCGCGGCCTGCATCGTTGTCTCCGCTGGGATTTGCATGGGGGTGGCACTCGCTGGTGCCGCCCTGAGTGTCGGTGCTCGTGTTGCACACAAGAACGAAGGGGGAAGTGAATCGTGGGGGAGTGTCGTTGCTGGTTCCGCGGTTGACGTTGGGCTGGCCTTCCTTCCTGCGGTGAGAGCCGGAAAGGTTGCTCAGGTCGGTCGACATTTCGACTACCACTGGTCAGGCAAGATCGGGGACCTCATTTCGCGAACGGCTCGCGGGAGGCATAGTGGTGGGATCGGTGCGATGGGGCTGTTGCGTGCTTCTTTGAGAGCAACCGACCGAGCCATTACTCGTAATCCAGTTCGAACTGCATTTCGCGCACTCGGACAATCTGCTTCCTTTTCGAGATCAATGTGGGGCAGCTAGGAGAATGGACGAGACTGTGGCGGCTGTGATATTGGTGGCACTCCTATTTGTCCTCCTGTTCCTCACCGTGCGGGACGTAGCTCGGAGAGACAAGGCGCAGCAGGGGATCTTTGCCGCAATGAACGATGCAAGTCCGGCGCGCCTAGTCGTGATTGCGCTAGTCGTGCTCGTTGCTCTCGCCTCAGGGGTTCAGAGGATCTAGGTCGGTTGAAACTCGGCGACGCAAGAGAGTTCTTGGCGACCATCTATTCGTGGACGGCGAGGAAGAGGCCGGTTGCGCGCTGCCCGCGCGTAGTTGTAGATCATCGGGCTCCTCCCGGTTGAGGGTGAACCGACCTGGATCTGGCGGAGGCTCGGGCTATGCGATGGGACTGCTGCAGGTTTGGTGGCTCTTCACGGTTCGTGGTGAAGCGGGATCCTCGCGTCGGTGACCATGAACATCTTCGCCGCGGCCGAGCACGTCCAGCCCTGATCGACGGCGAGCCGGGCGAGCATTGCTGGTGCCAGTGACATCGACCTGCTCGTGCAGGACAAGTCGGTGAGCACCGGTGCGAGCGTCGCGTCGGCGACTGGGACGGCGGGCTCGACGACGTGGGAGTCGGCGGTGGTGGTGTTCAAACCGGCCACGACCACCACGGTCGCGGCCCCGCCGGTGTCCTCGACGACCCCGGCGGTCTCGTCGATCACCCGCAATCGGGCCGGGCAGCAGACCGGTGTCTCGTACTCGCTCCCTGGTGGGCGTGTCGTGGCTGATGGGGTGGTGCGGGCTCAGACTGGTCGGGTGCTGACCGACACCGCCACCCTCGACGGTGGCCCGGTGTCGAGCTGGGGGTACACCTACGACACCACGGGCCGGTTGACCAAGGCGGTGCTGGGGGCGAACGGGTCGACCCCGGCGGTGACCTACGGGTACAGCTTCGCCGCCACGGGTGGGTGCGGGGCTGACACGCGGGCGGGGTTGAACGGGTCACGCACCTCCTCCACGGTGCAGGTCGGGACCGGTGCGGTGGCAACGACCACGTCGTGCACGGACTTCGCATCACGGTTGACGTCGGCCACCGGCACCGGCTCGGTCGTCTACAACTCTCGTGGGGATGCCACGGCGGTGGGTGGTCAGTCGTTCACGTTCGATGCCAGTGACCGGGTGGTGGCTGGGTCGGCGACCGCGGGCCAGCAGGTGGCGTACACCCGTGACGCCACTGACCGGGTGGTGACCCGGGTGGGGTCAGGCACCGGGACCGGAGTGGACACCTCGACCACCTCCTACTCGTTCACCGGTGCCGGGGATACGCCGGATGTGCAGCTGACCGGGGACAACAGGCTCGGTGAGCGGTATCTGGTGCTGGCTGGTGGGGTGGTCTACACCAAGCGGTACGCCAACCCGGGTGGTGACCTGTGGGGGCTGTCGAACATCCACGGCGACACCCTGACCACCACCACCGGCACAGGTGCGTTGGTGGGGCAGGTGGTGGCCTATGACCCGTTCGGCAACCCGCTGAACCCGGCCACCGGGCTGGTCGACCAGACCAGCACCCCGACCACCCGCACCGGCGGGCTGACCGACGGATGGGTGGGTGCCAACCAACGCGGCACCGAACACACCGCCGGGGCCACCTGGACCCTCATGGGAGCACGCCTCTACCTGCCCGCCCTGGGGATCTTCGCCTCCGTCGACCCCGTCGAAGGCGGAACCGACAACGCCTACACCTACGTCAACGACCCCATCAACCAATACGACCTCGACGGGCAGCAGTCCGGTTGGAACAAGTTCCTCCACCGAAGAGGGTGCGGCTATGTCAAGCGCATGCGGTTCTCGCTAGACCTCATGTCCGGGGCCACCCTCGTCGGCGTTGTATGGGGATTGGCTGGGAAAGGCTCGTGCGGCTTCTCGAGGCGAGAAGCGATGGTCGTGTGCTCAGGAATGACGCGCTCTACGGTGCGCGGTGGAACCACCGTCGGCAGTACTTTCGCGACCGGAAGGAAGTCAACCGAAATCCAGGAAGATCCTAAGCTCCTCGTGCACGAAGGAAGGCACGCGAATCAATGGGCTGCGCTCGGGTGGACGATGCCTGTCCTCGACGGACTCGACTATTGGACGCACGGACTATGCCAGTGGGCAGAAGGGCAGGCGGGATTCAAAGATGGCGGCTACACGACTTGTGGCTAGGCTCGTTCCTTGGGGGATCGTGGGAATAGTCCTGTCGGTCAGCGCGACCGGATGCGGTGACCCTGGGGCGGCCTCCCTGTCGATTGGCCTTGGCCGGACAGACTCGGGACAGTTGGTCTTGCTCGGGACGACATGTTCGGGGAAGATGAAGTCGATCGAACTGGGCCCGGGTGGCGACTGGACCAAGGATGCGAACACAACCATCAAGCCGGTGGAATCTACCTCTGGTGAGTATTCGGTACCGCTTCCGGACCCGCGGCCAGGCTACATTTCCTCACCCGAAATGACCAGCGAGCCTGCCGCCCCATTCTTCGTTCGAGTCCAAGACACCGATGGCGAGACGGATCAGTCCTTCACCGAACTGCCCGGTCCTGGCAAGGTCATATACAGAACGAGTGGTGAGAATTCCAACGGGACGCACCCATTCGACGACTTTCCTGGTCCCGCGGTCTGCGGCTGATCCCAGTCGCAGGCCTCAGGCATTCATCCGGTTGAGAATGAAGTCCGGATGCCGCTCGTCGTGCTGGGTGAGCGGCGGTCTCCGGGTGGGGGTGTCGGACTTCGGTCGTGGGGTCGTTGGGCGGTCGGTGGTGAGCCTCAGCCTGGCGGGAGCGCTCTGAGGCATGTCGTCTACTCTCGCCGCTCGCGTGCAAGGCGTCGCGGCAGGGATCGCTGCTGTGGGCAGAGCCATCACAGATGACGGTGTAGCGCCTGGTGCGATCAGGTCCATCAGGGCCCCGAGTGGCAGGAGCACCTTGAGTCGCTGGGGGATCGCAGGAACTGACCGGCCTGGTCGACCAGACCACCACCCCCACCACCCGCACTGGCGGACCCACCGAAGCCTGGGTCGGAGCCAACCAACGCGGCAGCGAGCACACCGCCGGAGCCACCTGGACCCTCATGGGAGCACGCCTCCACCTGCCCGCACTCGGACTGCTCGCCTCCGTCGACCCCGTCGAAGGCGGAACCGACAACGTCTACACCTACGTCAACGACCCCATCAACCAGTACGACCTCAACGGACAGATCAACTGGAGTAGGGTTTGGAAAGCCGCGAAGGGTGCAGTTGTCGGAGGTGTAAAGTGGCAGGATCGAACAACCCGCTGGGCCATCTCAACCTATATCAACTTTGAGTGGAAGAACCGCATGAAGATCATTGGCACGGTGGCATTCGTCTTGTGCGTTCTCGCGTCGGCCGGAGTGTGCCTGACGGCCGGAATTGCAAGCTCTGTTGCCAGTGTCGTAAATGCAACTGTGATTGAGCACAAGCCTGGTTTCCAGGCGGCGGCGCTCGCAGGTGCCGACCGCGCCCCGCTGGGGGACCCGATCGACGAGGTCCCCGAGGACGCCGAGGCCTAGCGGAGGTCAGCGGACGGTCACGTCGTCGAGCCGCCCGGGCGCGAGCCCGACCCCCGCAGCGACGGCCACGACCATGGCGGTACCTCTCACCCACGCTGCACGAGCGACCACGGCGTTCCCCTTCCCGTTGGCTCGTGCATGTGCCGGACGTGCCCCACGGCGAGGGCCAGCCGCGCGATCCAGCTCACGGGGCGACCCGCTTGCCGCCTCGGGCGCACGACACCGCGGGCGCCGTGCGCGCGGACCGTCTCCAGTGCGGCCACCCGCCCCTCGGGCGTGAGCGAGCAGAGGCGACGGTGGGGACCTGACCGGTGTCACGCGACCCGTCTCGTCCACCTGATCTGGACGGTGAACGCCCGGGCCTCGATGCCGAACGAGGAGGACGTGCTGCCGTCGGTCCCAGGTGGCCGTGCTCCCATTCAGCAGCTCAGTCCGAACCCTGCTCCTTCCGGGGCGCAGCACATCGCATTTCCAGTGCCCGGTTGAATCATCCCCCAAGGTCCGTTCTTGTCGCTACGGTGGCTTCGGCGATCGACTCCTTGATCGTCGTGTGGACGTCGTCATCTGAAAGAGGGGGATTCGCATGAGACGCTTCATCGCGCGCTGTGCCACCGCGGCGCTGGTCATGGGCGGTATCGGGTTCGCTGGAATGTCACCGGCGTCGGCGGCATCGTGTACGGCCTCGCCGATCCAGATGTGGAAGGCCTACAACGTCAACTGCTCGTACGTCCAGCACTGGGACCGTCTCTCGGGCGGGGTGTACTCCTACGCACCGCAGGTCTCGCCGCAGATGTGGTCGAGCCAAGGGGTCTGCATCGCAGGCGTCGTGTCCTACGGTGCCAACAAGGGCGTGCTGGTCAACTACGTCTGAGCGGCCACAGGGGGCGGGGATCTCGGTATGCGTGGTGCAGTTGCTGCTCACCTCGGAGCGTTCGTCGTGCTCATCCTGCTGGGCGGGTGCTCGGCCGACGGCCATCCCGCTGCAGGTCCGTCGTCCGGCTCCGCAGCGACGGCCGCGGGCCACGGGGGCTCCCAGCTTCCCGAGGGTGCCGAGATTCCCGCCTTCTCCGGCACGTGGGCCGCGGAGTTCGAGCGCGCCTATCGTGCTTCCACGTCCGATCTGCAGCGCCAGGTTCTTCGCGACGGCCGGGTGACCGACCAGGAGATGGTGGCGCTCCAGGACGACTTCCGTTCGTGCCTGGAGAGCCAGGGATTTACCGGTGTCACGTTCGACGACAAGGGCGGGTTTCAGTTCAAGGCCTCGGACGCCTCTGACGACACGGCGGTCAATAGTCAGGTCACGGCCTGCCAGGACAACTCGCTCGGCCAGGTCAGCACTCTCTTCTATTCGATGCAGCGGAACCCGGCCAACGAGGACGAGCTCGAGATCATGGCCGCGTGCCTGGTCAGGCAGGGCCTCGCCCCGGCCGGCTACAGCGCCGAGGACTATGGGCGCGACGCCCCGGCCGGTGCATTCCCGTTCGACTCAGGTGACCCTCGGTTCGGCATCTGCGTGTCGAATCCGCTGGCAGCAGCCCAGTGAGAACGGGGGCCGTCGTCGGCTTCCTGGGTGCGACGACCGCGGTGGCGACCGCCGCGCTGGTCGTCGTGCTGGTGACACAGCCCTTCACGCCGGAGCAGGTGACCCCGGTCGCCGAGTCGACGGCGGCGGCAGTGACCTCGGAGCCGTACGTCGACGAGCGACCGGTCAACCTCGCCGTCACCGTCGGGGAGGCCGCCCCCGTCGAGCTTCCGGTCGGTGGTCGGGTGACCGCTCTGCGATGCCGAGCCGGGGGAACGATCGATTCGGGGACCAGCCCGGTCTCGGTCGACGGCGTCCCGGTCCTCGCGCTGGCGACGGGCACCCCACCGTGGCGGGACCTCGTGGTGGGGGACCGCGGCGCCGATGTGGCCGCCCTGCAGACCGAGCTGACCCGGCTCGGTCGCGACGTGTCAGCCGACGGCGCCCGGCTGGGATCCGCAACGGTCGCTGCCCTGCGGGCCGTGGCCGAGACTGCCGGGTTGTCGCTGCCGCGCACGGGTCAGCTGCCGATGACCTCGGTCATCTGGCTGAGCGCCCCGTCCCTCACCGTCGCGTCGTGCGACGTCGCGGTCGGGGCGAGGGTCTCCCCCGGTGCCGCGCTCGCGCACTCTCCCACCCCTGTGGTCGCAGCGAGGGTTGCCGTCATGCCGCCCCTGCTGGCTCAGGGCGCTCGGGTCGTGACCCTCGACGGAGTCACTCTCCCGGTGGACGGGAGCGGGGCGATCACCGACTCGGCCGCGCTCGCGGCCCTGTCCACGACACCCTCCTACCTCGCCGCGGATGCGGCGCGCGCCGGCGGGCAGGACAGCGGGCCGATCAGCGCTCGTCTGAGGTTGGTCGAGCCCGTCACGGTCGCGGTCCTGCCACCAGGCTCCGTGGCGACCACCGACGGAGCGACGGGATGCGTCGTGACCCCCGAGGGCACCGCAGTGCCGGTCAGCATCGTCGGTTCCCGGCTGGGGCAGACCTACGTCACCTTCCTCGAGGCGCCGCCGCCCGACGTCGTGAGTCTCGATGCGCCGGACCGTGCCTCGTGCCCGTGAGGCTGACCGCCGTCGGTCACCGGTTCGGCGGAGGTCCCTGGCTCTTCCGTGACCTCACGACCGTCCTGGAGCCCGGCCACGTCTATGCCCTCACCGGCCCCTCCGGCTCCGGTAAGAGCACGCTGCTCGGCATCCTTGCGGGGTGGATCACACCGTCCGAAGGGGGAGTCGAGTGTGATGGCGGTGGTCGCACGACGTGGGTCGCCCAGCACCCTCACGGGGTCGCCCGTCGCGCGGTGATCGACCACGTCGAGCTCCCCCTGCTCGCCGCGGGTCTGCAGGCGTCCGACGCCCGCGCGCGGGCCGGTGACCTGCTCGAGCGCTTCCGGCTCACGGACCATGCGGACCACCCGTTCAGCTCGCTGTCCGGCGGCGAGGCGCAACGACTGATGCTCGCGCGCGGCATCGCCGCAGATCCGACGCTCCTGCTGGTCGACGAGCCGACGGCTCAGCTCGACCGGCGGACGGCGGCCACCGTGGACGCCGTCATCGGTGAGCTCGCCCACGCGGGGACCGTCGTGGTCGTGGCGACGCACGACGCACAGACCCGCGATGCGTGCACCGACCGTCTCGACCTCGAGGGCCTCCAGCCGTGAGGCCCGCGGTGATCGCCCGCGAGGCATGGCGCAACGTCCTGTGCGGGACCAGCCGCACCGGGATCGTTGCGGCTGTCCTCGTCGTCGTCGCCGTCGGCTTCCAGCTCGCCGACCTCCTCACGGTCCGCGGCATCACCGATCGGGTGGACGCCTTCCGCGCCGCCGGCGCCGACGTCCTCGTCTACTCCTCCGTCGGCGGGATCGACCCACGACGCTGCGAGCTGCTCGCCGCGCAGCCGACCGTCATCGCCGCGGGCGCGGTTCGCAGGGACCCGGACCGCTTCGCCGCCGTGCTGCCGGCATCGTCCATCCCGACCTACGCCGTCACACCAGGCTTCCCCGGTGTGCTGCTCGGCACCGCAGGCGATCCGGGTCCCGGGGTCGTCGTGTCGCGCGATCTCGCCGACGCCCTCGGCCTCACGAGCGCCGACACCCTGCAGCTCGTCGATGCGACGGCACCGGTCGCCGCTGTCTACGACTATCCCCAGGACGGGCGAGCCACCGGCTTCGGCTACGCGATGCTCGCGCCGACGCGCGATCTCGCACCGTTCGACGCGTGCTGGGTGCGTGAGTGGCCCCTCACCGAGAGCACCGCGATGCTGCTGCGCGGCGTCGGCACGACCAGCGCGGGCACCGCCGACGCGCCCAGCCCGGAGCTCACCCAGCTCAACACCAGCCAGGGCAGGCATCTGGACGCCGAGGGGCTGTTCGCCACACGCGCCACCCGGTGGGCCCCCCTCCTCGCGCTCGTCGTCGCCGCCGGGGTGGGCTTCGCGTCCACGAGGCTGCGTCGCCTGGAGATCGCCTCGGGTCGCCACCTCGGCGTCAGCATGAGTGCCCAGGTGCTCGGCAGCCTCCTGGAGTCGGCGGCCTGGGCCGCGCCCGTCGCTCTGGCTGCCGCCCTCAGCGCCGCGGCTGTCGCAGCGGGCGGCCACGCCGGTGACGTCGTCGCGACTCTCGGACTGGGTGCCCTCGCACCCCTGGCGACGATCGTCGGAGGCGTGGTGGGCGGAGCTGTGGCCACGGCCACGGTCCGTGAACGCCAGCTGCTCCGCTACCTCAAGGAGCGGTAGTCCGCGGGCGCCGGGATCCGGCGGGCACCCGGTGGGGAGGGTGGCCCGCCTCACCGCGGCGGTCGGCACGGTGGCGACCCGCCGCGGGGGCCGGGACGTTGCGGTCGGCCGTGCGCTCGGGACCTGGGACCGGACCCCGGTTCGCCCCGCCTCACCTGCTCAGTCCCGGGCCTCCGGCACCCCGAGCAGGTTGCGGAGCTTGCGCAGGGCGGCCGGGCGGGCGTCGATGGTGCGGATCGTCTCGAGCAGCTCCTCGTGCCGGCGGGCGTCCAGCTCGTCGCGGTCGCGCCGGGCTGCGGTGAGGTTGGCGACCTGGGTGCGCAGCTCGTCGAGCGTGGCGGCCAGGGTGTCGGTCGAGGACTCGTCGCGCGTGGCGGGGTGGTGACGGTCGGCGAGGCGGACGGTGACCAGGGCGAGCACGAGCGCCAGGACCGCGGCCGCACCGCGCGCCGTCCAGCCGTGCGGCCAGGCCGCGACCACGACGCCGGAGGCCACCACCAGGCACCACACCACGAAGAGCCGGTCGGCGCCCCTCGCCGGGGCGTCGACGGCGAGGCGAGCCTGCGGGGACGGGCCGTCGTCGACGGCGGTGGGGTCCGGCTCCACGGTCATCTCTCCTCGTCGTGCACGCATCTGCGCGTGGAGCCGAGCATGCCAGGTGCCGTCCGGCCGGGTGGCTCGACCACGCGCGACGGCGCTGGCACCGGACGACGGCCCCGAGCCGTGGGCGCCGCGTCCGTCGCACCCCTACGGTGGGGGCGAACGCACCTGACCAGCCGGAGGACAGCATGCGCAAGGTCGTCGCGGTGGTCGCCACCCTCGTCGTGCTGGCCGGGCTGGCTGTGGGCGCCGACCGGATAGCGGTGGTGCGGGCCGAGTCGACGGCGGCGCAGCGGGTGCGCCAGACCGTCGACGTGCAGGGCGACCTGGCGATCACGGTGCACGGGTTCCCGTTCCTCACCCAGCTCGCCGCCGGGCGTCTGGACCAGGTGACCGGGACGGCCGACGAGGTGCGCTTCGGTTCCCTCACGCTCACCCAGGTCGACGTGGCCGCGACCGGGGTGAGCACGCACACGCCGGTGACGACGGCCACGGCCGACCTGGCGGCGACCGTCCCGACCGCGACGCTCCAGCAGATCGTCCAGCAGCGCAGCGGCCTGACGTTGAGCGTCGCGGTCGACGCGGGCGCGATCACCGTCTCGGGGGACGCCCTCGGGCTGACGGTCACTGCGGCCGCCGTGCCGCGGGTCGAGGGCGGCCGGCTGCTCATCGACCTCGGTGACGTGCGCATCGGCGGGCTGCAGGTCGCGGTGGCGAACCTGCCCGCTGCGCTGCGTGACCGGCTGACCGGGCTGGAGGTGCCGGTCGACGGTCTGCCCGCCGGGCTCGTGCTGCAGTCGGCCACGGTCGTCGACGACGGACTGCGGATCGGGGCGACGGGGACCGACGTCACCTGGTGAGGCCGTGCCGGGTGACGTGCGTGCGCCCGGCGCCGGCTACTCGCAGTCGACCCCGTCGTGGTCGGCGTCGCGGTACCAGTCGTACTCGGGGTCGACGCCCTTGACGTAGGGGCCGTAGCCGGCGGCCTTGGCCTTCTTGCAGGTGTCGAAGCGCGGGTCGAGCCCGCCGCCCGCGGGAGCCGGCTGCTCGGCCGCGGGTGGTGCGGGTGCGGGTGGTGCAGGCGGGGCGGGTGCGGGTGCGGCG
>NZ_VWSD01000199.1 GCF_009829685.1 Cellulomonas citrea | reverse complement strand
TCCCGGACGAGGCCCGCCAGCTGCGCGGGCCTCGTCGTCGGGATGCGGTGACCCGCGCCCGGCAGCACGACGAGCCGGGCGTCCGGCAGGCTGGCGGCGATGAGGGCCGTGTGCTCGTGCCGCACCGCGTCGCGCTCCCCGGCCACCACGAGCACCGGCAGCCGGATCTGGGCGAGCGCCTCGGGAGCGATCTGCGGGTGCTCGGTCATGAGCGCGAGCCGTTCGCTCGGCCCGTGGAGCATCGGCACGGCACGGGCCGCGCCGGCCAGCACCCGGTGCACCGCGACCGTGCTCGCCAGCGCCAGCGGGCGCAGCCCCTGCGGGTCGAGGTTCGCCCCGCAGACCGCGAGCGCATGCAGCAGGTCCGGGCGCCTGATCGCCAGCTCGAGCCCGATGTTGCCCCCGTCGCTGTAGCCGAGCAGGTCCACATCGGTCAGGCCCAGGGCGGCGAGCGCCCCGGCGACGTCGTCGGCCATCGAGGCGATCGACAGCGGACCGTGGCCACGGGGCGACCGGCCGTGGGCACGTGAGTCCAGCCCCACGAGCCGACGCCCCGGCAGCTCGCGCACCAACCGGTCGAAGACCCGGTGCGACTCCCCGTTGCCGTGCAGCAGCACGAGCGGGCGACCTGGACCGGGGCGGGTCACCGCCCACAGCGGACCCGCCCATCGGCCGGGGGCACCCTCGCGCATGGCTGAGAGCCTAGGCACCCCACCTGGGGCGCGCCTGAGCCCAGGGTCAGCGGTCCTGGCGCTCCAGCAGCGCCACGACCTCCAGGTGCGCGGTCTGCGGGAACATGTCGACCATCCGGGCCGTGCGCGGGCGCAGGCTCGGCATCGCAGCCAGGTCGCGCTCCATCGAGGGCAGGTGGCAGCTGGAGTAGACCACCCGACGCACCCCCGAGGTCTCCAACCAGCCGGCGAGCTCGGCGCCCAGCCCGCGCCGTGGCGGGTTCACCACCACCAGGTCGGGAGGAGCGGGCTCCCCCATCGCGAAGGCCGTCGCGTCACCGGCCAGGAACCGGGTGCCGGGCAGCGCGGCGGCGGCCGCCGTGCGTCGCGCCGCCTCGACCGCGGCCTCGCTGGTCTCCACCCCGGTGACCGCGCGCCCCGGGGCGGCGCAGTGCAGCGCGAAACCGCCGACACCGCAGTACAGGTCCCACACCGTGGCCGGCGCGCACCCGTCGACCCACGCCGCCACCTGGCAGTAGAGGGCCGCCGCCACGACCGAGTTGGTCTGGAAGAAGCTGCGCGCGGGCAGCCGCAGGTCGAGGTGGTTGAGGTGCATGCGCAGCTCGGTCGACGAGGTGAGCGGGATCTCCTGCTCTCCTTCGAGCACCGCGGCGTGCACCGGCTGGATGTTCGCCGAGGCGACGGTCAGCCGGGGCAGCCGCTCGCGCAGCCCCGGCAGGTGCTTGCGCAGCCGCGCGACCGCCTCGGTGGAGCGCAGCACGAAGCGGACCATGAGCTCGTCGTCCGGCGAGGCGGTGACGAGCAGGTACTTGAGCTCGCCGGCCCGCGACGGCACGTCGTACGGGGTGAGGCGGGCCAGGGTGACGAACCGCGCCAGCTCGTGCGCGGCGGCGACGACCGACGGCGGGTACAGCCCGCAGTCGGTGAGATCCACGCCTTCCCCGGACTCGTCGAGAATCCCCAGGGTGGGCGCCTCGACCGTGCCCGCGACGACGAGCTTGGCCCGGTTGCGGTACCCGTGGTCGGGTCCGGTCACCGGCTCCAGCCAGTCGACCCCGGGGCCGAGCGCGGCCCGCGCCCGGGCGTCCCGGTCGGCCACTTGACGGTCGTAGGAGGTCCCCATGAGGGTGCAGGAACGGCACACCCCGGCGTCGAAGTAGGCGCACCTCACTGACGGGAGTCTAGGCAACCGCCCCCGGGACGGCCCACCGCGAGCGGCTCAGCGCAGCGAGTCCACCGCCGTGCGCAACCCGGCGGCGAGCAGGTCGGCATCCGTCACCGCGGTCATCCAGGACACCCCCCGGTCACGCCAGTGGGCCGCCATCTCCAGGTCGGAGCAGTGCAGCCCGACGGGCACCCCGGCCGCCCGGGCTGTCTGCACGACATGGTCGAGCAGCTCGTCCACCTGGGTGCTCGTGCGGTAGGTGGCACGCCCGTAGCCGCAGGACAGCGCGAGATCGTTGGGCCCGACGTAGATCGCGTCGACCCCCGGCACGGCGAGGATCTCCTCGAGGTTGGCCACGGCGCCGGCGGTCTCGACCATGACCACGCACAGCACCCCGGCGTCCTGATCGGCCGGGGCGGCAACCGGACGGGCCCCCCACAGCGGACCCCACGAGCGGATGCCGACGGGCGGGAAGCGGCACGCCTGCGCGGCGGCCCAGGCGTCCTCGGCGCTGCTCACCATGGGGACGACGACCCCGGCGGCACCGGCGTCCAGCGCACGCATGATCTGCCCCGGCTCGTTCCACCGGACCCGCACCAGCGGCACCCGGCCGACGACCGCGAAGGCCTGCAACACGGTGGGCAGCGTGGCGACGTCGCTCAGACCGTGCTGGGCGTCGACGCACACGACGTCCGCGTCGACCGCCCCGACGATCTCGGCCGCGACCGGGTCGGCGAGCACCGACCACACCCCGACGGCACTGCCGCCGGCGGCCCAGACCTCGCGCAGCCGGGCGGTGTCCGTGCGCGGCCCGGTCACCAGGTCACCACCGTGTCCAGGAAGCGGGCCTGGACCTGCAGGTGGTGGCCGCCGCCGCCCTCGTGCCCGTTGAACGGGTAGACCTCGATCGACGCCGGACCGGCCCAGGCGTTGTGCGCGGCGAAGACGGTGGACGGCGGGCACACCGCGTCCATGAGCCCGACGCTGAACAGCGCGGGCGCCTGGGCGCGGCGGGCGAACGCCACCCCGTCGAGGTAGCCGAGCGTGCCGAACACCTGCTCGACCCGGTCGCGGTGCACCTGGAGGTAGCGACGGACCTCGGCGTACGGGTCCTCGTCGGTGTGCTCGACGGCCCAACGCCAGTGGCACCCGAACGGCACGTCGGGCATGGCCGCGAGCAGACCCGGGGTGAGGCCGGCGACGGCCAGCGCGATGCCGCCGCCCTGGCTGGTCCCGGTGACGACCACCTGGTCGGGGTCGATGCCGGGCAGCTCACGGACGGTCTCGACGAGCCGGGCGCCGTCGGTGAAGACGCGCCGGTAGTAGTGGTCGTGCGGGTCCTGCAGACCGCGGGTGACGAAACCGGGCACCGAGGTGCCGTGCCCGACGGGGTCGGCGGTGTCCCCGCCGCTGCCCCACAGGGCGCCCTGGCCGCGGGTGTCCATGAACACGTGCGCGTACCCGGCGCCGACCCAGGGCAGGTGCTCGTGCGGCAGACCGCGTCCGCCGCCGTACCCGTTGAACTCCACGACGGTGGGCAGCGGACCGCTCACCCCGGCGGGACGCAGCAGCCAGGCGCTCACCTCGTGCCCGCCGAACCCGGCGAACCTCAGGTCGACGACGTCGACGGTGCGCAGCGGGTGCTCGACGCGTTCGAGGCGCGGCGCCCAGGCGGCTGCCCTGGCCTCGTCGAGGGTGTGTGCCCAGAACTCGTCGAAGTCGGGCGGGTCGGTGACCGGCGGTCGATACTCGACGAGGTCGGTGAGGGGTTGGTCGAACAGGGCCACGAGGGCGCCTCCCGGGGTCTGGTCACCCGGGTTCACAACTCGTTGGGTGACTTGTCCTCTGATGAGTTAGACTCTAGCATCGGGTCGCCAGGGGGCGACCCCACCGTGCGGAGAGGGAGCAGGCCCATGGGCACGACCACCGGGTTGTCGACCCGCACCAAGGTGAGCGAGGACCTCGCGGTCCTCCTGCTCGAACCCCTCGTCCGCGGCGAGACCGCCGCCGGGGAGGCCATCGGCTCCGAGGTCGAGCTCGCCGAGAGCTTCGGCGTCAGCCGGCCCGTCGCCCGCGAGGCGGTGCAGATCCTCGCACTCGCCGG
>NZ_VWSD01000198.1 GCF_009829685.1 Cellulomonas citrea | reverse complement strand
CAGCCGGACGGGCCGCACGAGCGCCACGAGCGCCGTGAGCACGGCGAGCGCCACCTGGGCCACGAGCGCGGTGGCCACGGGGCTCGCCCACGGCCCGGTGACCGGTGCGAGGTGCAGGCCTGCCAGGGTGGGGTTCGTGAGGTGCGGTGCCGCCACCTGCAGGTTCGCGAGGTGCAGGTCGGCCAGGTGCAGCGGTGCGAGCCCGCCGGGCAGGTGCGCCGACATTGCGGTCATCGCCCGGTCACCCGGCGCAGCGCGGCGACGATCTGGTCGGGGGTCGGCGGGCAGCCGGGCACCTGCAGGTCGACCGGGACGATGTCGGCCGCACCCCCGGCCACGGCGTACCCGTCGACCAGGGGCCCGCGCCCCAGCGCGCAGTCGCCGCAGCCGATGACGACCCGGGGGGTCGGGGTGGCCGCGAGCGTGAGCCGCAACGGCTGGGCCATGTTCTGGGTGACGACGCCGGTGACGAGCACGACGTCGGCGTGCCGGGGGGACGCGACCAGCCGCGCGCCGTACCGCTCGACGTCGTAGACCGGGCCGAACGCGGCGGCCAGCTCGATCTCGCAGCCGTTGCACGACCCGGCGTCGACGTGCCGGACGGCGGCGCTGCCCCGCAGCGCGGCCGGGGGGACGAAGCCGTCGTCGGCCGCAGCGGCCTCGGGCGCCGGCGGCGCGGGTTCGGCGATGCGGCCGGTGCGACGGATCAGGCGGCCCAGGCCCCGCAGGCTCATGCGCGGGTGGCGGCGGACGCGTCGGCGGCCGGCTCGGGGGTCGGGGTGGTGCCGGCGCTGTCGCGCTCGAGCTCGGCCTTGAGGGCGCCCTGGTCGTCGAGCACGTCGGCGAGCAGCCGGCGGGCGATCCGCAGCAGCTCGGGGACGCCGGGCACGCTCACCGCGTAGACCACCGCACCGCCCTCGCGCCGCTGGGCGACCAGACCGGCCCGGCGCAGCACGGCCAGCTGCTGGGACAGGTTCGACTGCTCGATGTCGATGGCCTCGAGCAGCTCGTGCACGGGGTGGTCGCGCTCGGACAGCAGCTCGAGGACGCGGATGCGCGCGGGGTGGCCGAGCGTGCGGAACAGCTCGGCCTTCGCCTGGTAGAGCGGGACGGGCACGGCTGCCTCCGGGTCGACGACGTGTGCAACTTATCGCATGAAGGCTTCGTCAAGTCCTCAGATCGGTCACGGGTTCGCACCGACGTCCCGGCCCGTCCCCGCCGTCTGTTCAGATCGGGACCCTTCGATGCCGGAACCCACCAGCCGATGAGGGACGATGGCCGTACCAGATCGCCAGCGCAGGGACGGAGTGACCGGGTGACGCAGCGACCGACCACCGGCGACGAGCCGCTCGACGACCTCGAGCCGGACACGTCCGACCCGACCCCGGACGGGCTGGCGGCCGACGAGCTCGACGACCTCGACGGGTTCGACGACCTCGGCGACCCCGACCCCGACCTGCTGCTGCCGGCCACCCCCGCCTGGCGGTCCCGCACCGCCGTCGAGATGCTCATCAGCGGTCTGATCGGGCTGTACGCCTCGTTCTTCCTGTCGGTCGAGGCCTGGGTGCTGGCCGGCGACCCGACGTCGACCTTCAGCTGCGACGTGTCCTCGGTGGTGAGCTGCAGCAAGGTCGCGCTCACGTGGCAGGCTCAGCTGCTCGGCTTCCCGAACGCTTTCCTCGGCATCCTGTTCGAGTCGGTGGTGCTCACCATCTCGGTCGCCACCCTCGGCGGCGTGCGGTTCCCGCGCTGGTTCATGCGCGGCGCGCAGGCGCTCTACACCGTGGGTCTCGTGTTCGCGCTGTGGCTGTTCAGCCAGTCGTACTTCGTCATCCACGCGCTGTGCCCGTGGTGCCTGCTCATCACCGCGACGACGACCCTCGTCTGGGCCGGCCTCACCCGGATCAACGTGCGCGACGGCCACCTGCCGCTCGGCGCCGGGGCTCGCCGCTTCGTCGCCTCGGGCAGCGACTGGTACGTGACCGTCGCGTTCCTCGTCGTGCTCGCCGCGATGATCCTCGTCCGCTACGGCTCCGGCCTGCTCGGCTGAGACCGGTCCGCCCGTGGTGCCCGGTGCCTGAGCACCGGGCACCACGCGCGGTCACTCGGCCATGGCCACCTTGAGGACGTCGAGCGGGAGCGAGCCCATCGACAGGGCGCGGGCGTGGAAGGCGGCGATGTCGAAGGTCTCGCCACGGGCGGTCGCGGCGGATGCGGCGTCGTCGCGGATCTGCTCCCACAGGCGCTGGCCCACCTTGTACGACGGGGCCTGACCGGGCCAGCCCAGGTAGCGCAGCCACTCGAAGCGCAGGAACGACTCCGACATGTTGACGTTGTCGACGAGCAGCGCCCAGCCCTTGTCGGCGTCCCAGGTGCCGCCGCCGTACTGCTCCGGCGCCGGCAGCCCCAGGTGCACCCCCAGGTCGAAGACGACGCGGGCGGCGCGCATCCGCTGCCCGTCGAGCATGCCGAACCGGTCGCCCGGGTCGTCCAGGAAGCCCAGATCGGCCATGAGGCGCTCGGCGTACAGCGCCCAGCCCTCGCCGTAGCCGGAGGTCCAGCAGGCCAGTCGGCGCCAGGCGTTGAGCCGGTCGCGGTTGGCGACGGCGGTGCCGATCTGCAGGTGGTGGCCCGGGACGCCCTCGTGGTAGACGGTCGTGCGCTCGCGCCAGGTGTTGAACTCCGTGACATCGGCCGGCACTGACCACCACATGCGCCCCGGGCGGCTGAAGTCGTCCGACGGGCCCGTGTAGTAGATGCCGCCGGTCTGGGTCGGCGCGATCATGCACTCCAGCCGGCGCACCTGCGGTGCGATGTCGAAGTGCGTGCCGTCGAGGGCCGCGATGGCGCTGTCGGCCGTCGCCTGCATCCACTCGCGCAGCGCCGCCGTGCCGACCAGACGGCGCGCCGGGTCGGCGTCGAGCGCGGCGACGGCGTCGGCGACGCTCGCCCCCGGACCGGCGATCTCGCGGGCCACGGCCTCCTGCTCGGCGCTCACCCGCGCCAGCTCCTCGACGCCCCAGGCGTAGGTCTCGTCCAGGTCGAGGGTCGCCCCGACGAAGTGCCGGGACGCGCGCTCGTACCGTTCCCGCCCGACGGCGTCGACGTGCCCTGCGCGTGGGGCGAGCTCCTCGCGCAGGAAGCGCTCCAGCCGGGCATAGGCCTCCTGCGCCCGGCCCGCACCGCGCTCCAGGTCCGCGCGCAGGGCGCCGCCGGCGCTGCCCGTCAGCGCGGCGCTCGCAGCCTGCCCGGTGACGAACGCAGGGAAGAACGACGCCTCGCCGGCCTGCTCGGCGGCCTGGTCGGCGACGACGGCCACCTGACGTGCGGCGGCGACGACCCCGCGGTCGGCGGCGGCGCGCAACGAGGCGATGTACCCCTCGACGGCGTCGGGCATCGCCGCGAGCCGGGCGGCGACATCGGCCCAGTGCTGCTCGGTCGAGGTCGGGGTCACGTCGAACACGTCGCGTAGCCCCTGCACCGGGGACTCGATGACGTTGAGCGAGCCCTCGGTCTCACCGGCCTCGTACATCTCCAGGTCGAGGCCCAGCAGCTGGCGCATCGCGGCGATCGTCACCCGGTCGGTCTCGTCGACGGCGGCCAGGCCGTCCAGGGCCGCCAGGGTGTGCCGGGTCGCCTCGGCGCGGGCGGCGTGCCCGTCCGGCGAGAAGTCGGTGAGCCGGTCGTCGTGACCAGGCAGGCCGAGCATCGTGGCGGCGATGGGGTGCAGACCGGCCAGGGTGCTGAGGTACTCCTCGGCGACCGCGTCGACGGGGGTGGGGGTGCGGGTGCTCTGCTCGTTCACCTGATCGACCCTAACCGTCCTGGTGGACCCGGTGGAACCGGTGTGCACCCGCGGCGCGAGGCGGCTCGGTGCCCGCACCACGGGGCGGCGCACGCGGGCACATGAGGTCCTGCGTCGGGTCG
This sequence comes from Cellulomonas citrea, assembly GCF_009829685.1. Classification (GTDB taxonomy): domain Bacteria; phylum Actinomycetota; class Actinomycetes; order Actinomycetales; family Cellulomonadaceae; genus Cellulomonas; species Cellulomonas citrea. The sequence continues at coordinate 141 of NZ_VWSD01000198.1, read as the reverse complement.
CTCGGCCCCTGTGCTCAGGGCCGCCGGCCCGTGCTGTCAGGGGTGCAGGCTCCAGCGCCACGCATCGGCTCCGCGGCGCGGCGCCCCGGCCCCGCGCAGCAGCCTCGACCGGTCGGCCCAGCCGCCCGTCGTCGTCGCGGC
>NZ_VWSD01000197.1 GCF_009829685.1 Cellulomonas citrea | reverse complement strand
CCCGACCAGGTCGCGGGCGCGCGCCTGCCAGTCCCGTCGCCGCTGCCCGACCCAGGGTCGCTGCGGGTCGTCCGGCACGGTGCGCAGGAGCGTCGTGAGGGTGGGGACCAACCAGGTCCCCCGGTCGGCCATCTCGCGGACAGTGGCGGCGTCGGCGGCGTAGCCGTGCTCGATGCTGCGCACCCCGGCGCGCACGGCGTCCCGGATCGAACCCGTGCCCTGGGCGTGCGCGGCGACACCCACGAGCCCCTGACGCTGCGCCTCCTGCACGACGGCGGTGAGCTCGGCCGGGCTCAGCCCGCCCTGGTCGGGGTCGGAGCGCGGGCTGCCGACACCCCCGGAGGCGGCGACCTTGACCCAGTGCCCACCTTCGCGGGCGACCTCGCGCACAGCCCGGACGAACTCCTGCGGGCCGTCCGCGACGACGCCGCCGCCCGAGCCTCCGGTGAGGTCGACCCCGGTGAGGGAGCGCCAGTCGCCGTGCCCCCCGGTCACCGAGAGGATGCGCAGCGCGAGCTGCAGGTCCGGGCCCTCGACGACGCCCTCGTGCACGCACGCCCGCATCGCCTCGTCGGCCCCGGACAGGTCACGCACGGTGGTGACGCCCGCGTGCAGCATCGCCCGCAGCACCGGGACGGCCCGCAGCACCCGGGCGGTCGGGTGCTCGGTGACCAGGTCGAACGGGGGACGGCCGGGGATCGTGGTGACGTGCACATGGACGTCCACGAGCCCCGGCAGCAGGGTTGTCCCGGTCAGGTCGAGCACGACGGCGTCCGGGCCGGGCACGACGGCCGGCCGCCCCTGCCCCGCGGCCGCGACCTGGGCGATCCGGCCGTCCCGGACGAGCACGGACACGTCGCGCTGCGGCGGCGACCCGGTACCGTCGACCAGGGTCGCACCGACGAGCACCAGGTCCGGGTGCACCATGGCACCTCCCGCTCTTGTGACGACGACCTTCCGATGGGATCCTATCGGAATGGTTTTGTATCCAAAAGGTCTCACCGACGTCGACCGCCCCCTGTGGGACGCGGCGGTCGCCGTGCTGACGACCTCGTACCGCACCGGCCGGCACGAGGTGGCCGCGGCCGTGCGGTGCACCGACGGCAGCATCGTCACCGGGCTGCACCTGCAGGGCACGGCCGGCCGCTCCTCGGTGTGCGCCGAGGGTGTCGCCCTCGGCGCCGTGCTCGTCGGCCAGCAGGACCGTCACCCCGGCGCCCCGCTCGACGAGCTCGTCGACACCGTGCTCGCCGTGCTGCACCGCCCCACCCCCGACGGCGCCCTGCTGCGCATCGTCGCGCCGTGCGGGGTCTGCCGCGAGCTGCTCGCCGACCACTGCCCCCAGGCGCACGGCTACGTGCACCTGCCCGACGGCACCCCCAGCCCCGTGCAGCTCGTCGAGCAGGACGCGCCCGGGATCCACGGCGCGCCGTACCTCGCGGCGGGCCGCGCGCAGCGGGTCCAGGTCGGCGAGCTGCTGCCCGGCTCCACCAGGAGGGCCTGGTGAGCGGGCCGGACCGACACGTCCACCACGAGGGGCACCGACCGGCGCCGGCCGCTACCCTCCCCCCTGATCACGCCATGGCACCTACCGGACGGACGGGACGACGATGACCACCGCACCGCCGAGCGAGGGACTGGTCGACCGGCTGGCCGACGCGGTCCGGGAGCGCATCCTCACCGGGGCGATCCCCGCCGGCAGCCAGCTGCGCCAGGCCGAGCTCGCCGCCGAGTTCGAGGTCTCCCGCACCCCCATCCGCGAGGCGCTGCGCCAGCTGCAGGCGAGCGGCCTGGTCGACGTCGTGCCCAACCGCGGCGCCGTCGTGCGCATCCCCTCCCCGTGGGAGGTGCGGCACGCCTACGAGGTGCGGGCCGAGGTCGAGGCGCTGGCCTGCGCGCACGCGGCCGACCGGATCGGCGAGCGCGAGCTGGCGGTGCTGCGCGAGAGCAACGACGTGCTCCGCTCGCACGTGCACAGCGTCGACGCGCACGGGATGACCGAGCGGCGCACCGCCAACGACCTGTTCCACTCGACGATCATCACGTTGGGCGGCAACCCCTGGGTGGCCACCGTCGCGGCGCACATCGAGCAGAGCTTCCCGCAGTACGTGGCCTCGGTCGCGCTGCCCGGCCAGGACCGTCAGCACGAGCAGTCGGTCGCCGAGCACGACGCCGTGGTCGAGGCGCTCGTCGCGCGGGACGCCACCCGGGCGCGCGAGGCCATGCGCGCCCATGTGCTGGCCAACGGTGAGCAGCTCGCCTGGCTCTACGAGGCGGCCACGGCGCACGTCGCCGGCTGACCGGCCGCGGCGGGCACCGGCCCGCTCGACGCAGCAGGGTCGATGACCCCCGACGCGCGCCCCGCGGCACGGGCCACCTCGGCCCACCCGGTCGCCCACGCGCCGAGGTCGACCGTGTGGGCGTCGGCGCCCAGCGCGCGGACCAGGGCACCCGGGCGGTCCAGGTCCAGCACGGTCGCCGGGCCGTCGTCCGGGCCGCCGAGGCCGGGGCCCGCGTGCGGTGGGCGCGCACCGGCGAGCAGCACCTGGTCCACCACCCGGTGCGGACCGAGCACCCCGGGCAGCGCGTGGCTGCCGTCGACCCGGAGCTGCTCGACGAGCACCGGCCCGTCCACCCCGTCGACCCGCAGGTCCTGGCGCACGACGCCCACCCCCGCTTCGCCGCTGCGCCCCAGCACGAGCGTGTCGCGCAGGCAGGCGCACGCCCCGGCCCCGAGCCGCACCCGGGTGCGCCGGTCCAGGTCGGCGCCGTCGGCGACGACGAACGGCAGCGCGTCCCACACGAGCACCCCGTCGACGTCGAGCTGCGCGGACCAGCGGGCGCCGCGACCCCGCCCGTCGTAGGCGACGGTGCCCGACACCTCGACCAGCTCGAGCTCGACACCCCGCCCGACCCGCACCCGCAGCGCGACGTCGTCACCGCCGAGCAGCAGCGCCCCGGTCGCGACGAGGGCCACCCGGACCGCGCCGCCACGCACCTGGAGCAGGCGCGGGCTCCACGGCCCGGGCACCAGGTCGAGCCGCACCCTGCCGTCCGCCAGCAGGGCCTCGACCACCGTCTCGGACCTGCTCATCCGACGGGGTGGTCGTGGGCGTGCGGCGTCGTCGAGCCCGCATGCGTGTGCACGACGACCCCGTCCGGGCCGGCATGCGAGTGCGGCGCCATCGGCCCCGGGTCCTGCGGCACGAGCTCACCCGAGCGGAACCGGGCCACGGTCTCCAGCACCCAGGCGCGCAGCTGCGCCACCTGCACCGGGTCGTGCCGGGAGAGCGCGAGCACGGGACGTCCGTGACGCGCGGCGCGCGCGTCGAGCACCATCTGCTCGACGTCGACACCGACGTGCGGCGCCAGGTCGGTCTTGTTGACGACGAGCAGATCGGCACGCGCGATGCCCGGACCGCCCTTGCGCGCCACGTCGCCACCCCCGGCCACGTCGAGCACGAAGATCTGGGCGTCGACGAGGGCCGGTGAGAACGTCGCGGTGAGGTTGTCCCCGCCGGACTCGACGAGCACGAGGTCGAGCGGCGCGAAGTCGGCCTCCAGGTCCTCCACCGCGAGCAGGTTCGGGGTGATGTCGTCCCGGATGGCCGTGTGCGGGCACGCGCCGGTCTCGACCGCACGGATCCGCTCCGGGGCGAGCACCCCGGCGGCACGCAGGAAGCGCGCGTCCTCGTCGGTGTAGATGTCGTTGGTGATGACACCGAGGGACAGGGTGTCGGACAGCGCCGCGCAGATGAGCGCGATGAGGGAGCTCTTGCCGGTGCCGACGGGGCCGGCGACGCCCAGGCGCAGGGAACGGGTGGTCTCAGGCACGGAACAGCCTCTCTGTCGTTCGGTCGTGGGCCTGCGCCCACCGGTCCACCTGCGGCGCACCGGCCGCAGGGATGTCGTGCGGGTCGGTGAGCCCCGCGAGCTCGTCGGCCAGGGCCGCGACCTCGTCGAACGCGTCCAGCGCCCAGCCGGTGACGGTCACCGGGTCCATCGGCTCGAGCTTGAGGCAGGCGGCCAGCACGGTCTGCACGTCGTCGTAGCCGACGAGGGCGGCGGTCTGCGCGGCGTCCAGCCCGGCCGCGGCGGCGACCACCCCGAGCACGACGGCCCGGGGCGCATGCCGTCGCACCCCCGTGCGGACGCCCTCAGCAGTCTCGGCGGCGGTGAGCGCGGCCTCGGGGACGCCGCCGCCCCACAGCCGGCCGAG
>NZ_VWSD01000196.1 GCF_009829685.1 Cellulomonas citrea | reverse complement strand
TCATCGACGGCCTCCTTGTCTGCGGTTGCGGTTCATGCGGCCCTGCCGGTGAGCAGGTGGGCCGGGGTGGGGCGGACGCGTTCGGCGGCGCGCAGCCGGACGGACGCGGACCGCGGGTTGCGGGCCAGCTCGACCTCGTCGGCCTGCTCGGCGCCGCGGGTGACCAGGCGCAGGTAGGGCGCGTGCTCGGGGCTCTCGACCGGCAGCCCCAGCGGTGCACTCGACTGGGCGCCGGCGGCGAAGGTGCGCTTGACCAGGCGGTCCTCGAGCGAGTGGTAGGACTCCACGACGATGCGACCGCCCACCGCGAGCCGGTCCACGGCCGCAGGCAGCGCGCGCGCAAGCGTCTCGAGCTCGGTGTTGACCTCGATCCGCAGGGCCTGGAAGGTCCGCTTGGCCGGGTGGCCCCCGGTGACCCGGGCCGCGGCCGGCACCGCGGCGCGCACCAGGTCGACGAGCTGCCCCGTGCGGGTGAGCGGCTCGACCTGACGGGCCCGCACGATCGCGCCGGCGATCCGGCGGGCGAACTTCTCCTCGCCGTACTCGCGGAGCACGCGGGCCAGTGCGGCCTCGTCGTAGGTCGCGAGCACGTCGGCGGCCGTCGGCCCGGTGCCGCCGGCCTCCATCCGCATGTCGAGCGGGGCGTCCTGGGAGTAGGAGAACCCTCGGTCGGTCTCGTCGAGCTGCAGGGACGAGACGCCGAGGTCCATGAGGATGCCCTGCACCGGGCCCAGGGCCAGGCGGTCGAGCACATCCGGGATCTCGTCGTACACGGCCTGGACGGACGTGAAACGGTCGCCGAAGCGGGTCAGCCGCCGGCCGGCCAGCGCGATGGCCTGCGGGTCCCGGTCGATGCCGATGACGCGCAGGTCGGGGAACCGGCTGAGGGCGCCCTCGGTGTGCCCGCCCATCCCGAGCGTCGCGTCGACCAGCACGGCACCGGCCGTCTGCACGGCGGGCGCCAGCAGGTCGAGGCACCGGTCGAGGAGCACGGGGATGTGCCGTGCAGCCACGTCGGGCTCGTCCATCGTGCTCCTCCTTCCGGGTGTGCTGGGTGGTGCGGGTGTCGTGCACGTGGCTGGTCGGGCAGCCCCTCCGCCGTCCGACCAGATCCCCCACCGGCCCTCTGGCACCGGGGAAGTGCGCCAGAGCTGCCGGGGGGAGGTCTCATCGGGCGGGGGCGGGTCAGAACGGCCCGTTCGGGAAGACCTCCTCGGCGGTGTCGGCGTAACCGGGCTCCTGCTCGGCCAGGTAGGTCTCCCAGGCGGCCAGGTCCCAGATCTCGACCCGGGACCCTGCGCCGATGACCGCCACGTCCCGGTCCAGACCGGCGTAGCGGCGCAGCAGTGGCGGGATCGAGATGCGGCCCTGCCGGTCCGGCAGCTCGTCGCTGGCCCCCGAGAGGAAGACCCGCAGGTAGTCCCTCGCCTGCTTGTGGGTCACCGGTGCCTGGCGCAGCCCGTCGTGCATGCGGCGGAACTCGTCGAGCGACATGACGAAGAGGCAGCGCTCCTGGCCCTTGGTCATCACGAGACCGCCGGCCAGGGCCGGGCGGAACTTGGCGGGCAGGATCAGCCGCCCCTTGTCGTCCAGCCGCGGGGTGTAGGTGCCGAGGAACGGCAGCGTCGAGCCGAAGCCCGCGGCCGTGTCGTCAGCCACCGCGCCTCCCCTCGTCTCCCCCGCTCACCCCACCGACCTCCACGATACTCCACTCTCCTCCACCAAGCCCGTCGCGCACCCGTGTTTCACCCGTCTGTTGGTGACATCCGCGCAGGTCAGAGGCAGTGGCGTGAGGTGGAGGGAATTCAGCACGGATCGCCGGCCGCGGCCTGGTGTGCGAGAGCTCCACGAGGATCCCTGCACCTGGGACCGCGCCCTGACCTGCACCGATGTTCCCGACCGGGCGATACCGGGTGACCAGGTGGAGCGAAGTGGGGACGCCGGGGGCGCGCGTGCCTAGGCTCGAGCCACAGCCGTCGCCCAAGGAGCGCCCATGTCCCAAGGCCCGCCCACGCCCGCCCAGCTCGCCGAGCTGGTGGACGTGACCACCGCGATGCGCACCGGGATCGACACCGTGCTGGCCGGGCGCTCCGAGCTCGTCGGCGTCGCGCTCACGGTGCTGCTCGCCCAGGGCCACCTGCTGGTCGAGGACGTGCCCGGTGTCGGCAAGACCACCCTCGCCAAGGCCCTCGCCCGCACGATCGACGCGCCCGTCGGACGCATCCAGTTCACGCCCGATCTGCTGCCGAGCGACCTCACCGGCGTCAACCTCTACCGGTCGGGGCAGTTCGAGTTCCGACCGGGACCGGTGTTCGCGCACGTCGTCATCGGTGACGAGATCAACCGCGCCTCGCCCAAGACGCAGTCGGCCCTGCTCGAGTGCATGCAGGAGGGGCAGGTGACGATCGACGGGCACAGCCACCAGCTGCCGTCGCCGTTCCTCGTCGTCGCCACGCAGAACCCGGTCGAGATGGAGGGCACCTACCCGCTCCCGGAGGCCCAGCGCGACCGGTTCATGGCCCGGCTCACCGTCGGCTACCCGAGCGCGGCCGACGAGCTCGAGATGCTCGACGCCCGCGAGAGCGTCGACCCGCTCGACACGCTCGCCCCGGTGACCGATGCGGCCGGGCTCGGCCGCCTCATCGAGATCGCCCGACGCACCCACGCCTCCGACGCCCTCAAGCGCTACGTCGTCGACCTCGTCGCGGCCACCCGGGACGACGTCGCACTGCGGCTCGGCGCCTCGCCCCGGGCGTCGATCCAGCTGCTGCGCGCCGCCCGCGCCCGCGCCGCGATGGACGGGCGCGACCACGTGCTGCCCGACGACGTCCAGGCGCTCGCGGTCCCGGTGCTCGCCCACCGGGTCCTGCTGTCCACCGCCGCCAGGCTCGCCGGCCGAGACGGCGACCAGGTCGTCGGCGACCTGCTCGCCCGCATCCCGGTGCCCGTCGCGAGCACGACGGCGCGGTGGGGCACCCGCTGATGCGACTGACACGTCGCGGCTGGGCCCTCGTCGCGGCGGGCGCGGTCGCGGTCCAGCTCGGGCTCGGGCTGGGGTCCCTCGACCTGGTGCGGATCGGGCTGGTCGCGTTGGCGCTGGTCGCCGCGGGTGCGACAGCCGTGCTCACCCGCTCGCGTCGCGGTCGGCAGCGAGCCTGGACGGTCACGCGACGCGTGCTGCCCACGCGTCTGCACCCGGGCAGCAGCGCCCAGGTGCAGACCCTGCTCACCGGCCGCGGGCTGCGCGGTGTCCAGCTCGCCGAGAGCGCGGCGCCCCAGCTGTCGGGCGCTGGTGCACCGCGTGCCCGGGTGCGGCGGGCGCCCGGCGCGCTCACGCTCGACTACCAGGTGCACCCCACCGCACGCGGTCGCTGGCCCCTCGGCCCCCTCATGGTGACCCGCACCGACCCGTTCGCCGTGGCCCGGCACCGCGGACCGGTCGGTGAGCCCACCGACGTGCTCGTGTGGCCCGCGCTGCACCCGCTCACCGTGACCGGTGACGTGGTGATCGGCGATCCCGCCCGGGTCGCCCTCGGCGTCCGCAGCCCGGCGCCGGACGACTCCGCCCTGCGCGAGTACCACGAGGGCGACGACCTGCGCCGGGTGCACTGGGCGAGCACCGCCCGTCGGGGCCAGGTGATGGTCCGCGCGGACGAGCACACGGACATGCGGGCCGTCGACGTCCTGGTCGAGCGACCGCACGGTGCCGCGGCGCTGGAGTGGACGCTCTCGGTCGGGGCCTCGATCGCCCTCGCCGCGCTCACGGCCGGGCACCCCGTCCGGCTGCTGGGCGCCGGCGGTCCGGTCGAGGGCTACGTGCACCGCCGCCAGGGCGATCAGGCGCGCGCCGCCCTGCTCGACCCGACCGCGGACGCGAGCGCCTCACGCTCACCGGCCCAGGCCGCAGAACGTCTGCTGAGCGCCAGCCATGAGCTCGGCGCTGCGGGACAGGTCGTGGTGGCCGTCCTCGGGCCGGCCCCGGAGTCGGTGCGGTCCGCGCTGGCCGCCCTCCCGACCCGGGCCACCTGCTGGGTCATGGTGCGCGCCGACGGGCCCACCAGCACCGCTGCTCAGGCGACAGTGCACCAGCTGCGGCTGGCCGGCTGGCGCGGTGTCGTCGTGCACACCGGGGAGGACCCGGACGCTGCGTGGCGACGCCTCACCGAGGCCGCCGCATGAGCGCGCCCGCACCGGCGCGCCCGTCGCACCCCCGGAGCGCGCGTC
>NZ_VWSD01000195.1 GCF_009829685.1 Cellulomonas citrea | reverse complement strand
CGCACCGGTGCTCACCGACTTGTCCTGCACGAGCAGGTCGATGTCACTGGCACCAGCAATGCTCGCCCGGCTCGCCGTCGATCAGGGCTGGACGTGCTCGGCCGCGGCGAAGATGTTCATGGTCACCTCCTGCGCGGTGGTGACGACGGCCTCGGTGCCCGCGGCACCGGTGGCGACCGTGGCCTTCGCACCGTTCGTGGCCTTGCGCCCGTCCTTCGACAGGTCCACCCAGGTGCGGGTCACGGTGTAGGTCTTGTCGGCCGCCTGGACCGCGTCGAGCCCGGCCAGCCGCAGCACCGCACCGTCCTGGCTGCAGCCCACGCCGGTGCCCGCGTCGCCGAACCCGCGGTCGAAGGTGTACGGCGCGCCCTGGGCGTTGGCCGGGGCGGTCACCGCACAGCCGTGCAGGGAGTAGAGGAGCGCCTCGCGCCCCAGGTCGACGAGGGCGATCGGCTGGTCGCCCTGAACCACACCGACCACCGCAGCGGCCGGCAGCGGGCTCGCCGAACCGATCGCGGCCGAGAACGTGGCGCCCGAGGCGGTGGTGATGCCGAACCGTCGGTCCGCCCCACCGGTGAGCCACGCCTTGTCGGGCCGCCCGTCGCCGTCCACGTCGACGACCTCGCGCACATCGGCCCCCGCGGGGGTGGTCACCCCCGGGGTCGCGGGGCAGCCGGCGGAGGTCGTCGGGCGGGCGCTGGTCGACGTCGTCGCGGGTGCGGACGTCGTCGTGCTCCCGGTCGACGTGCCGGTGGTGGCCCGGTTGATGAGCAGCCCGGCCACCACGACGAGCAGCAGGACCACCACCACGGCGAGGACGATGATCCCGACGGGGCGGCGACGCGGCGCGGAGGGTCTGCTCATCGCACCGTTGTACCGCGACGGCGCCCGCACGTCGCGGCGCGCGCCGGTGAGTCCCGCCGCTGGCAGCCCGCACGTGCGGCCGGGGCGTGTGGGTGGGCCGCGCAAGGATGGACGCGTGACCTCGCAGCCCGCCGCGCCCTCGACCCCGTCGCCCGACGTCGCCCGCACCCGGTGCTTCGGCGGTGACGACCCGCTCTACGCCCGCTACCACGACGAGGAGTGGGGGCGGCCGGTGCACGGCGAGCAGCTGCTCTTCGAGCGGATCGCCCTCGAGGGCTTCCAGGCGGGCCTGTCCTGGATCACGGTGCTGCGCAAACGCGAGACGTTCCGCGCAGCGTTCGCCGGGTTCGACCCCGCGGTCGTCGCCGGGTACGACGAGCACGACGTGGAACGCCTCATGGGCGATCCGGGCATCGTGCGCAACCGGGCCAAGATCCTCGCGACCATCGCGAACGCCCAGGCGCTGCTCGCCCTGCACGAGGCCGGGGACACCCTCGACGCACTCCTCTGGTCGTACGCGCCGCCGGCCCGCAGCACCCCGGTGGCCTGGGCCGACGTGCCGGCCTCGACACCCGAGTCGGTCGCACTGTCCCGCGACCTCAAGCGCCGCGGGTTCAGGTTCGTCGGGCCGACCACGGTCTACGCCGCGATGCAGGCCTGCGGGCTCGTGGACGACCACGTCGCCGGGTGCTGGCTGGCCCGCACCTGACGAGGCCGTCCGCACCAGTGCCGGCCGTCCGCTCCTGTGCCCGCCGTCCCCGTCCGGGAAGGCCGAGGGTGGCGAGCGTCACGCGTCCGGACGGGTGAATCCGCACGACGCACCCGGGTCCGCGCTTGCGGCCCGTGCCTACCGTGGCCTCATGGCTGAGGACCGCACCCCGAGCGCCGCCGACACGCAGGTCATCGACGCGGCGCGACAGGCGCTGAGCGACTGCCAGTGCCCCGAGCCCGAGGTGCTGGGCGCCGTCGGCCTCGGCCTCGCCGCGGTCCCCGCCCCGGCCGACGGCGGACCGGTCCCGGCCGTGCTGCCCGGATCGAGCCACCCGCTCCAGCGCCGCAGCTGCTGAGGCCGGCGGGCACCGCGCCCGTCGAGGCCCGCCCCGGACCTGGTCCCCGGCGCGACCTCCATCGCCACCTCGCCGACCGCACCGCTGCCCGTCTCGGTGCCTCGGTCTCCGAGGTTCTCAGCAGCCGGGCAACCTTTGCCCACCATCTGGCCACCGGCTACCATCGGCGGAACCATCCAGAGCGGCCGAGAGACCTGGCTCGTCGACGCCGCAGCAACCCGCCCCTGTGGGGTGTGGGTGCTTCAGCCGGGACCGATGGAGAGCAGATGACCACGACAGTCGCGCGCGACGAGGCACCCGCCCCCCGGCGGACGGCACCGGCCGACCGGCCGACGGTGAGCTTCGAGCTCTTCCCGCCGCGGGACGAGGCCGGCGCGGACCGTCTCGTCGCCACGATCCGCGCCCTCGAGGCCGCCCGGCCCGACTTCGTCTCGGTCACCTACGGCGCCTCCGGCCGCACCCGCCAGACCACGCGCAGGCTCGTCGCGCAGATCCTGAACACCACCGCGCTCACCCCGATCGCGCACCTGACCTGCGTCGACGCCTCCCGCGCCGAGACTGTGGCGATCATCGAGGAGTTCCTCGACGAGGGCGTGCGCTCGTTCCTGGCGCTGCGCGGCGACCCACCGGCCGGGGTGACCGACTGGCAGCCGCACCCGGACGGCCTGCACACCGCGGCCGACCTCGTCACGCTGCTGCGCGAGGTCGAGGCCGCCCGCTGCGCCCACAGCCAGGCCCAGGTGGTGCGTGGCCTGGTCAAGCCGCTGTCGGTCGCCGTCGCCGCCTTCCCGCGCGGCAACCACGCGACCGGCGGCACCCGCGCGAACGATGTGGCTGCGCTGCTCGCCAAGCAGCAGGCCGGTGCCGACTTCGCGATCACCCAGGTGTTCTGGGACGCCCCGAGCTACCTGGCGCTCGTCGGCGAGGCACGGGCCGCCGGGGTCACCATCCCGATCATCCCGGGCATCCTGCCGGCGACCGACCCGGCCCGGCTGGTCCGCGTCGGGCGGCTCACCGGCGTCACCCCGCCCGAACAGCTGCTCGCCCGGCTGGCCGCGCACGAGGACGCCACGACCCGGCACAGCGCCGGCGTACGGGCCACGGCCGACCTGGTCAACGCCGTGCTCGACGGCGGCGCCCCCGGCATCCACATCTACACGTTCAACCAGCACCGGGCCGCGCTCGATCTGCTGGACCTGACCCACCTGGGCGGCGCGTTCGCGCCGCGCACCGAACCGAAGGACCTCGCATGACCACCTCGTTCCCCGCCGCCTCCGTCCTCGGCTACCCGCGGATCGGACCGCGCCGCGAGCTGAAGAAGGCGCTCGAGGCGTTCTGGGCGGGCAAGTCCGACGCCGCGAGCGTCGAGCAGGTCGCCGCCGAGCTGCGTCGCCGCACCCGCACCCGGCTCGCCGAGCTGGGGCTGTCGACGTCCGTCCCGGCCATCCCGAGCGCCTTCTCCTTCTACGACCACGTCCTCGACACGACGGCCCTGGTCGGGGCGGTCCCGGCGCGGTTCGCCGACCTCGTCGGCCCCGACGGGTCGCTCGACCTGGCCGGGTACTCCACGGTGGCCCGCGGTCGCGGTGACGACCTCCCGCTCGAGATGACCAAGTGGTTCGACACGAACTACCACTACCTGGTCCCCGAGATCGGGCCGGAGACGGTGTTCTCCTACGCCGGGCGGCGCCCGGTCACCGAGTTCGCCGAGGCACTCGCCGAGGGCGTGCTCACCCGCCCGGTGCTCGTCGGCCCGGTCACCTACCTGGCGCTCGCCAAGGCCACCGAGGGCTCGCCCGAGGGCTTCTCGCCGCTGGACCGCCTCGCCGACCTGCTGCCGGTCTACCAGGCGGTGCTCGCCGACCTGGCCGCCGCGGGCGCCACGTGGGTCCAGCTCGACGAGCCGGCCCTGGTGATCGACACGCTCGCCGTCCCGGCCGCCGCCGTCACTGCCGCGTACCAGGCGCTGGCCGGTGCCACCGACCGCCCGGCGATCCTGGTCGCCGCGCCCTACGCCGACCTGGGCGACCAGCTCGCGACGCTGGCCGCGACCGACGTCGAGGCGATCGGCATCGACCTGGTCCGCGGCTCGGCCCCCACCGCCGCGGTGCCCGGGCTGGAGACCAAGACCCTGGTCGCGGGCGTGATCGACGGTCACAACATCTGGCGCGCCGACCTGGACGCCAAGCTGGCTGTCCTCGAGCGGCTCGAGCTGCTGGGCGCCGGTGCGGTCACCGTCGGCACGTCGACCAGCCTGTTCCACGTGCCGCACACCGTGGCCGACGAGCCGGCGCTGGACACCACGCTCGCGTCCTGGCTGGCCTTCGCCGACGAGAAGGTGGCCGAGGTCGTCACGCTCGCCGAGGGTCTGGTCGAGGGTCGCGAGGCGATCCACGAGGCGCTGCTCGCCGCGTCCGACGCGCTCGCCGCCCGCGCCGCCGCCCCCGGCGTCGTGCGC
>NZ_VWSD01000194.1 GCF_009829685.1 Cellulomonas citrea | reverse complement strand
CCGCCCACGCGGGCCGGCCCACGCTCGGCGCGATCTACACCGGGTGGATGCGCCAGCAGATCGACACCCTCCTGCCCACACCGCACGGCTCCTGACAGGCGCGCAGGTCGGTCGACCGGCCCGAGGCCCGGCTCAGCTATGCCAACGCCGTGCTGCCCGAGGCCATGATCGCCGTCGGCGTCGCGCTGCGTGACGGGGCGCTGCGCCGCGACGGGCTGCGGCTGCTCGGCTGGTTGGAGGACGAGCAGACCGTCGACGGTCACCTGTCACCGGTGCCGGCCGGTGGTCGTGGACCGCACGACCCGCGTCCGGGCTTCGACCAGCAGCCCATCGAGGTGGCCGCGCTCGCGGAGGCCGCCCGCACAGCCCTGGACGCCACGCGTGACGAGCGCTGGGCGGCGCTGCTGCAGCGGTGCGCCGCCTGGTTCACCGGTGAGAACGACCGCGGCCTCGTGATGGCCGACGAGGCCACCGGCGGCGGGTTCGACGGGCTCGAGGACGGTTCGGTCAACCAGAACCAGGGGGCCGAGTCGACGCTGGCCTGGCTCGCCACCCGCGAGCTCGCCCTGGTGGCGGACCGGGCGGTGCGTGCGTGAGCGGCACCGACCCGGCCTGGGTCACCCGCACCGAGCACGAGCTGACCCCCGACCGGGCCCGCGTGACGACTGCGATCTTCCTGCCCGGCCAGGAGATGGCCGCCTCGGGCCGGTCCCGGTCCGCGAACGTGCTCAACCGGGTGCTCGCGCTCAGCGACGAGCAGGTGACGGCCGAGCTCGCGCTGCTGGGCGCCCGGTTCGGCACCCGGCACCGGCGGCTCGAGGCGACGTGGGAGTCGCACTTCCGGCTCATCGCCCACCGCGTCGAGGCGTCCCGCCAGCTGTCCGTCGACCGGCGCCGGCTCATCGGTGCCTACTTCACCCAGGAGGTCGCGGTCGAGGGTGCGGGGCTGTTCAACCCCTCGATGGTGGCCCACCCCGACCAGACCGGGCTGCCGGCCGGGTCGGTGCGGTTCCTCATGACGTTGCGCGGGGTCGGCGAGGGGCACGTGTCCTGCATCGAGCTGCGCACCGGTGTCGTGGACCGCGACGACCACGTGCTGCTCGACCCGCCGCCGACCGTCGTCGTGCTGCCCGAGGAGCAGGCCGCGACCTACTCGCACGACGCGTTCGCGCACCAGCTGCGCGAGCTGGGTGACGACCGCGCCGACGCCGAGTTCGTGCTGGCGCGCCTGGCCCCGGAGTTCGGCCCCGGTGACCTCGCCGGCGCGATCGCCCGGCTCACGGCCCAGGGGCTGACCCGGGCCTTCGCGGCGCGCACCGTCGACGACCTGGAACGGATCGCCGCGAGCACCTACGTCGTGCAGTTCCCGGCCGACTCCACCCCGGCCGAACGGGTGCTGCTGCCCCGGTCGCCGCACGAGAGCAAGGGGGTGGAGGACGCGCGCATGGTCGCCACCGTCGCGGACGACGGCCAGACGGAGTACCTCGGCACCTACACCGCCTACGACGGGCGGGACATCGGCCAGCAGCTGCTGCGCACCCACGACTTCCGCACGTTCTCCTCGACGCCGATCACCGGGCCGGGCAGCCGCAACAAGGGGTTGGCCCTGTTCCCGCGGCGCATCGACGGTCGGTACGTCGCGCTCTCGCGTGCCGACCGGGAGTCCAACGCGATCACGACGTCCGCGGACCTGCTGCACTGGGAGGCCCCCGTGCTCGTGCAGGTGCCCGAACGGCCCTGGGAGATCGTCCAGCTCGGCAACTGCGGGCCGCCGGTCGAGACCGAGGCCGGCTGGCTCGTGCTCACCCACGGGGTGGGGCCGATGCGGACCTACGCCATCGGCGCCGTGCTGCTCGACCTGCACGCCCCGCAGACCGTCGTGGCCACGCTCGAGCAGCCGTTCCTCACCCCGACGCCCGACGAGCGCGAGGGCTACGTGCCGAACGTCGTCTACAGCTGCGGTGCGATGCTGCACGGTCGCACCCTCGTGCTGCCCTACGGGTGCAGCGACTCCCGGACCCGGATCGCCCTCGTGGACCTGGACGGGCTGCTCGCGGCGATGGTGCCGCGATGACCGCGCCGGTCGGAACCGGTGGTGCGGGCGCCGAGCTCGCCACGGGGACGGTCCAGCCCAAGCCCTGGGGGCACGAGACGATGTTCGCCGACGGCTCCCACGGCTACGTCGGCAAGCTGCTCGTGGTGACCGACGGGCAGTCGCTGAGCCTGCAGTACCACCGGGACAAGGACGAGACGATGCTCGTGCTCTCCGGGCAGGTGCTCCTCGAGCACGGTCCGGCGGAACAGCAGCTGCAGGTCGACACGCTGCGGGCGGGGGACACCGTCCATCTGCCGCCGGGGGTGCGGCACCGGCTCACCGCGGTGGGCGACGCGGTGCTCGCCGAGGTGTCCTCGGCGGCCCCGGGCTGGCGCCAGGACATCGTCCGCCTCGACGACAGGTACGGGCGTACCGGGACCAGCGCACCGTGACGGTGTCGGACGGGCCGCCCGGGCCGGTGCCCGAGGCCCGGCGTACCCTGGGAGCAGTCCCGGGACGAAGGGCGCGCCGGTCGCGCCGCCCACCACCCGGCACCAAGGAAGAGGGCGTCATGCCCGTCCGACGACCTGCACGAACCGTCCGACCGGACCACTCGCGGGACGTGGCGGTGCCGCTCGTCCCGGAGCCGCCCGTCGACGTGGTGAACCCGCCGCAGCCCGCGCCGCCCGTGGACCGCACCCGGGTGGCGGCGACCTGGATGGCCATCTCGGTCGGGACGGCCGTCCTCGTGCTGCTCATCGTGTTCATGATGCAGAACACCACCCCCGTGGAGGTCGCCTTCTTCGGGCTGCGGGGCACCGCGCCGCTGGCCCTCACGCTGCTCATCGCCGGGGTCGCCTCGGCGGTCGTCGCGCTCACGGTGGGGACCTTGCGCATCGGTCAGCTGCGCCGTCGCATCGGCGCCGACCGCCGCGGCACGACCCGGCGTGCGCACGCCGCGGCCGACCCGGGACCCGGGCCGACGCACCTCGCCGAGGGCTGAGCGCCGCCGGCACCACACCGTCCCGGACCTGACTCAGGAGCCCGGGTCCACCTCGACCAGATCGGCGATGACCTTCCTTGACGACCTCCGTGACCGCTGTGCCCACCCCGACCGCAGCGCCCACCCCGACCTCAGCGCCCGCCCCGACCGACGCCGCCGGCCCGCTGCGGCTGCTGTCGGTGCTGACCTCCGGCCTGCCCCAGGAGCTGGGGACGGCGCAGGAGCCGACCTCGTACACCGTGCCGGTGGTGTTCTCCCGCCAGGTGACCCACGACGAGCGCGCACACATCGAGGACCCGGCCACTGCGCGGCTGCTCGTCGAGCGCACCGGGGTCGACCCGGCGCTCGCGCTCGTCGTCGAGGACCGGCGGCTGCTCGTCGAGCACACCTCGCTGCACGACCTCGAGAACGGCCTGGCGGCAGCGCTCGGCGAGATGCTCAGCTCGCTCGGCGCCGAGCTGGACGCGGCGCGCGCGCTGCGCGCGGCCCAGGCCGGGGTGCGGCAGGTCCGTGAGCAGGAGCGGGCCGACGAGGTCGCGCGGGCCGCCGCGCGGATCCGGTTCGAGCCGGCCGGTGACCGCGCGCCGGTGGACGACGCACCGTCCACCCACTGACCCGTGACGCGGTGCCGGCACCGGCGCCGCGGTCCGGTCCGGGCGGGACCGCGTACCCTTCGAGGTGACAGACCTTCCGTCCAGGGTCTGATCGAGGAGAATCCGCGTGTCCACCCCTCGCACGTCCCGTCCGAGCCATCTGGCGTCCAGCCCGTTCAACAAGTCCCGTGACGAGCAGGCCGCCAAGTACCCACCCGTGGCGGTGGGTGACCGTGTCTCGCACGACCGCTGGGGTCTGGGACGCGCCGTGAAGGCCGACGGCCCGCACGCCGTCATCGTCGACTTCGGCGGGCAGCTGCGCCGCGTGGCCTTCGACAGCCCGCGCCTCGAACGGCTCTGAGCCCACCCGCCTGACCCTCCGGTCGCAGCCTCGTCGGCTCAGCGCGTCGGCTCGACGAGCCATCGCTCGCCGACCCGCGCGGCCAGGGCGCGCAGCAGCGGACCCGCCTCACGTCGGCACCGGTCGAGGTCGGGCTCGAGGTCGGTGAGCGCGTACGCCTGCGCGAAACCGGCCGCACGGACCTGGTCCGGGTCGAGCAGCCGGCGCCCGCACACGGCCACCGTCGGCACCCCGGCGGCGGCCCGGGCCACACCCCAGGGCGCCTTGCCGGCCAACGTCTGGGCGTCCAGCGACCCCTCGCCGGTGACCACCAGCCGGGCCCCCGCCAGCTGACGGTCGAGACCGACGAGGTCGAGCACCAGCTCGACGCCCGGTCGCATCGCGGCGCCCAGCACCGCG
>NZ_VWSD01000193.1 GCF_009829685.1 Cellulomonas citrea | reverse complement strand
GCGTGCTGCTGTCCGGGCTGCCGTCCGACGTGGTGCGCCACGCCCCCGGCACGGTGCTGGGGACCGCGGACGGCCTCGACCCCGCGCACACCTGGCGCCGCGGTCGCGAACGGCACGGGTGGCTGCCGCCCGGGCAGGACCCGCCGCCCGGTGCCCGCGTCCTGGTCCCCGACCTCGAGGACGCTGTCATCGCCGCGACCTTGGACCAGGAGGCCCGTGATGAGTGACCCGCTGGTCGAGGCTCTCGGCGCCAGCCGCCGGTTCGGCGCCCTGCTCGCGGTCGACGACGTGAGCCTGGCGGTGCGCCCCGGTGAGGTGGTCGGCCTGCTCGGCGCCAACGGGGCGGGCAAGACGACCCTGCTCACCCTGCTGCTCGGGCTGCTGGCACCCAGCGCCGGTGCCGTGCGGCTGTGCGGCGCCCCGCCCTCGCGCGAGGGCCGGCGCCGGGTCGGCTACGTGCCGCAGAACCTCGGGCTCTACGACTCGCTCACGGTCGCCGAGAACCTGGAGTTCATCGCCGGCGCGTACGGCACCCCGGTGCCGACCCTGCCGGACGGTCTGGCGCCGTTGGCCCGTACGCCGGTCGGCTCGATCGGGCTGGGCAACCAGCGCCGGCTCGCGTTCGTCGCGGCGCTCGGGCACGCACCCGCGCTGCTCGTGCTGGACGAGCCGACATCGGGGGTCGACCCGCTGGCCCGGGCGCGGCTGTGGGACACGATCCGCGAGCAGGCGCAGAACGGGGCAGGCGTGCTCGTGACGACGCACTACCTGCAGGAGGCCCGCCAGTGCGACCGGCTCGTGCTCATGGTGGCCGGCCGAGCGGTGGCCGCAGGCTCCGAGGCCGACCTGGTCGGAGACCTGCAGGCGGTGCAGGTGCGCACACCCGTCTGGCAGGAGGCATTCGCGGCGCTCACCGCCGCACAGCTGCCCGTCGTGCTCGAGGGCACGGGGCTGCGGGTCGCCGACGTCCCGGTGCAGCAGGTGCGTGCCGCGCTCGCGGCTGCCCAGGTGCCGGCCGAGGTCGAGGCGGTCCCGGCACGTCTGGAGGAAGTGATGGCGGCCCGGGCCGCACGGTGATCCGTGCCGCCCGGGCCGCGAGGTCCGGCAGGGGGAAGAGGTGGATCAGGCGGTGCGGGGCGCCGCGTTGGCCGGGCCGACGTAGCGCGCGTCGCCGAGCCACAGGATGAGCGCGAAGATCCAGTTGAGCAGGAACAGGCCGACGCCGAAGCCGGTGCCCTTGCCGAACGACTTGGCCAGGTCGATCGCGATGAGCACCGCGACGACGATGTTGACGACCGGGATGAAGAACAGCACGACCCACCACGCCGGCCGACCGATGATCTTCAGCTCGACGATGATGTTGTAGATCGGCACGAACGCCGCCCAGCCGGGCTCGCCCGCCTTGCTGAAGACGCCGTAGAGCGGCAGGACCGCGACGACGTAGATGACGAGGTACAGGAAGAGGCCACCGATGCCGATGCCGGCCGAGGCTGCGGTGTCGTCCATGAGGAGCTGCGCGATGTGCATGCAGGGAAGGTAGCGGTCACAGCCCCTGCTGAGAAGAGGTCCAGGTAACAACTATTCGACGTCCGCGGGAAACCTTGCCGACGCTCAGACGTCGACCGAAAACCCCGTCTGACCTCGGACGGGCTCCTCGCGCACCTGCACCGACAGCACCCGGGCGAACCGCGGACCGTGCGCCAGCCAGGTGAGCATCTGCTCGACCCGGTCCGGCGGACCTTCGACGGCGACCTCGACCGCACCGTCGTCCCGGTTGCGCACCCAGCCGGCGACCCCGAGCCGCTCGGCCTCGCACTGGCACGACCACCGGAACCCGACCCCCTGCACGGTGCCGCGCACCACCGCGCGCCGGCGCACCGTGGGGTCCGGACCCTGCTGCATGCCGGCAGCCTAGGCCGCCGGCCGGCGCGGCTCAGCCCGCGGCGGCCTCGGAGTCCTGGCGGATCTGCACCCGGCGGATCTTGCCGGAGATCGTCACCGGCATCGCCTCGACGAACTCCACCACGCGCGGGTACTTGTACGGCGCGGTCCGGTGCTTGACGAAGGCCTGGATCTCCCGGGCGAGCTCGTCGGAGGCCTCGTAGCCCGGGGCGAGCACGATCGTCGCCTTGACGACGATGCCGCGCACGGGGTGCGGGGCACCGGTGATCGCGCACTCCTTGACCGCCGGGTGCGCCATCACGACGCTCTCCACCTCGAACGGACCCACCCGGTAGCCGGAGGTCTTGATCATGTCGTCGGTGCGCCCGACGTACCAGAAGTACCCGTCGGCATCGCGTCGGGCCAGGTCGTGCGAGTGGTAGTAGCCGTCGTGCCACACCGAGCGCGTGGTCGCCTCGTCGTCGGCGTAGCCCATGAACAGCCCGAGGGGGCGGCCACCGTCGCCGAGCCGCAGGCAGATCTCACCGTCCTCGTCGACACCGGCCTCGCGGCCGTCCTCGGTGAGCAGGACGACGTCGTAGGCGGGCGACGGCTGGCCCATCGACCCCGGACGGGTGGGCTGCCACCAGTTCGTGACGACGGAGAGCGTCATCTCGGTCTGGCCGTAGCCCTCCTTGATCTCCAGGCCGGTGGCCTCCTTGAACCGCTCGTAGACCACGGGGTTCATGGCCTCGCCCGCGATGGTGGCGTGCTGCAGGGCCGACAGGTCGTAGGCGGACAGGTCCTCGGCGATGAGGAACCGGTAGACCGTGGGGGCGGCGCAGAACGTGGTGACCCGGGCCTCCTGCAGGTGCTCCAGCAGCCGCACCGGGTCGAACCGGTCGAAGTCGTAGACGTCGACGCAGCAGCCCATGAACCACTGGCCGTAGAGCTTGCCCCAGACCGACTTGGCCCAGCCGGTCTCCGAGACGGTGAGGTGCAGCCCGTCCGGGTCGACCTTGTGCCAGTACTTGGCCGTGGGAATGTGCGCGACGGGATAGGAGAAGTCGTGCAGCACCATCTTGGGCTGCGCCGTCGTGCCGGAGGTGAAGTAGAGCAGCATCGGGTCGGCCGCGACCGGCAGGTCGGCGCCGGTGGGCCGCACGAACGGGCCGGCCGCGTCGAGCGCCGCGTCGAAGTCCACCCAGCCCTCGCGCCGGCCGCGCACCCCGGCCTTGACCAGGTGCACCCCGAGCTCGGCCTCGGCCTCGTCGAGCTCGGCGGCCAGCTCGCCCTCGAGCGTGCAGACCGCCGCCGTCACCCGTGCCTCGCGCAGCCGGAAGACCAGGTCGTAGGCCTTGAGCTGGTTGGTGGCCGGGACGGCGACCGCCCCGATCTTGTGCAGCGCGATGATCGCCCACCAGAACTGCACGTGGCGCTTGAGGACGAGCAGCACGCGGTCCCCCTTGCGCACCCCGGCCGCGGTGAACCATGCGGCGGCGGCGTCCGACCGCTCCTTGACCTGGGCGAACGTGTACCGGGCCAGCTCGCCCTCGTCGTTGCACCAGCGCAGCGCGGGGCGGTCCGGGTCGGTGCCGGCGAGCTCGTCGACGACGTCGTAGGCGAAGTTGAACTCGGGCGGGCAGTGCACGCGGTAGCTGACCGGCACCCCCTGCTCGTCCAGCTCTTCGTCGAGGTAGCGCAGGTGCAAGGGACTCGTCGGCACGTTCGACACCGTACTTCACCAGGTCCGGGCCCCGGTGGGACATCTACCCGGGCGGCCGACACCGCAGGGTTGACGAATGCGAAGGTACCTGTCAATCTGGTTCTGCGAAGGTACCTTCGCACATACGCTTCCAGGAGGACCCATGACCACCCCCCACGACGAGCCGTTCGACGGCTCCCCCGACCACCCGGACCCCACGCCACCCGTCGACACCGCACCCGACGCCGACGCCGACCCCGAGGACCTGCCCGCCGCCGTGTTCCGGCTGCACGCGCTGCTCGCCCGACGCGAACGCCACCGCCGCCCCGGCGCGCACCGCGGCCAGGGGCGCGTGCTGGCCCTGCTGGCGCTGCGCGAACCGCTCGGCCAGAAGGAGCTCGCCTACCTGCTCGGTGTGCGCTCGCAGTCCCTCGGCGAGCTGCTCACCAAGCTCGAGCGCGCCGGGCTCGTCGAACGCACCCCCGACCCCGCCGACCGCCGGTCGACGACCGTCCGACTCACCGACGCGGGCCGGCAGGCCGCCAGCGACGTGCGCGGACGCGCCCAGGAGGACGACGACCCGTTCGCCGTGCTCGACCCCGAGCAGCGCGAGCAGCTCGGCACGCTGCTGGCCCTCGTCATCACCTCCCTGCGCGAGCAGGACGGTGACCCGCGCGGCGGCCCGCGCGGCTGGCACCGGGGCTTCGGGCCCGGCGGACCGCGCGGCCGGTTCGGCCCCGAGGGCCCATTCGACGCTGTCGGGCCGCAGGACGTGTTCGGGCCCGACGGACCGTTCGGACCGCGCGGACCGTTCGGTCCCGACGGCCCCTTCGGCCCCGAGGACGCCGACCCGCGGCTCGGCCCGGACGGCCTGCGGCCCCCGGCC
>NZ_VWSD01000192.1 GCF_009829685.1 Cellulomonas citrea | reverse complement strand
TGATCCCGTCGGCCACCAGTGCGGCCAGGCGCTGCTCGGCGGCGGCCCGGTTGCGCAGCTGCTCGCGGTGCTCCGAGGCGGTCACCGTGAGGGTGCCGTCCACCAGCCGGGGCCCGAGCCGGTCCACCAGGCGGTCGCGCTGCACCGGGGTGAGCACCGTGGACCGTGCCACGTCCCAGACCAGCTCGACGCGCGAGTCCGTCGTGTTGACGCCCTGCCCGCCCGGGCCGGACGACCGCGAGAACCGCACGCCCAGCTCGGCGCGCGGGATCACCAGCGACGCCGTCACCTGCAGCCCGGTCGTCATGGTCTCGATGGTCGCACGCGGCGCACCGTCGCCCGGGGCCTCAGGCCATCCACTGCACCCGGTCGCGGCCGTCGGCCTTGGCGCGGTACATGAGCTCGTCGACGCGACGCAGCACCGAGGCCGCCGGTTCCTCGGGGTTGAGCTCGGTGACCCCGAAGCTCGCCGTCACGTGGTGCCCCACCCGGGCGGAGACCTCGAGGGGGACGGAACGGCGCAGGCGCTCGGCGAGCTCCACCGCGTCGTCGCGCGCGGTCGCGGGCAGCACGATCGCGAACTCCTCGCCGCCGAGCCGCGCCAGCACGTCACCGGGACGCACCTGCCGGGCGGTCACGTCGGCCACCACGCGCAGCACCTGGTCGCCGAGCTCGTGGCCGTAGCTGTCGTTCACCTGCTTGAAGTGGTCGAGGTCGAAGTACACGACGCTCACCGGGTGGGCAGGTCCGACCAGACCCGCCTGGTGCCCGAGCTCCTCGAGCAGCCGCCGGCGGTTGGCGATGCCGGTGAGCTCGTCCAGGTAGGCCATGTCGCGCAGCAGGGAGGCCGTCGCATCGGCCCGCGCGGCGTCCGCCATCGCGGTGCTCACGTGCTCCTTCGCCCGGGACAGCACGAGCAGCAGCACGAGGAACACCCCCAGGTAGACCCCGTACCGCACCGACTGACGCACGTAGTCCGCACCGCCCGGCAGCCCGGACAGCGAGGTCGCGAGCACCACCGTGAACACGACCGCATACACCCCGCCGTGCACGAGGGCGGTGCGGGCGTGCTGGAACAGGAACCCGACCATGAGGCACACCACGACCGCCAGCAGCGGGGTCGGCATGAGGGAGGTCCAGGCGCTCTCGGCGTCCTGCTTCTCGGCGACCCGTCCGAGGGTGACCGCGATCCAGCCCACCTCGAGCAGGACGAGGATCGTGAGCGCGGCCTGCTGCGACCACTGCGGCCGGCGGGTCAGCACCCAGGCGAAGGTGAGCAGCACGATGCCCAGCGGCGGGTAGACCCAGCGCACCCAGGGGTCGTGCGCCTGCTCGCGCACCCAGGTGCTCGCGATCACCGGCGCACCGAACACGATCCCGAACGCGACGACCCGCCTGGCCAGCGTTGCCAGGTCCGTCGCCGACCGGGACCGTCCGGAACGACTGCTCATGGACCACGCCTCCCACCACCGGCCCGCCGGGCGAGCCGACCGACGGGGTCCCGGTGGGGTGGCGCCCGACCGGGATGGCCCAGTGTGGCATCGACCAGCGCATCGGGTGTGGCGAGCTCGTCGTGCGCGGGGTGCCGGTGTCGATGTGGGACCATCTCGCCCAGGTGCGCGGGGAGGCGGGGGTCGATGGGCAAGGGCAAGGCAGGGCTGATCGCGCTCGCGGTCGGGGTCCCGGTGCTGGCAGCGGGGGTCGCCTACGGCGTGCACTTCGCCGACCACGCGCTGCCGTGGACGACCGTGGCCGGTCAGTCCGTCGTCGGGCAGACGCGTGCGCAGGTCGAGGCCGGGCTGCGGGAGCGGGTGCAGACCGTCCAGGTGACGCTGCACGCCGGGTCGGCGACCCGGACCGGGTCCCTCGTCACGCTCGGGTCCCCGGTGGACGTGGCCGCGACCGTCGACGCGGTGTTCGCGCCCAACGCCTCCTGGGGCTCCAGGATGGTCGCCCTGGTGTCCCGGCACGAGGTGGTGCCGGTGGCCCGGCCGGACCGGACGACCTCCGACGAGGTGATCGCCGCCCTGGTCGCCGGTTCGGGCAAGGGCGGCACCGACGCCGCGGTCGTGCTGGCCGGCGACGGGGCGTCGTACGTCGTGACGCCGCCCGTCGCGGGCCGGACGGTCGACCCGACCGACTACGCGGCCGCGCTCGACGGTGCTGTGCGGTCGTTGCGGTCCACGGATGTCACGCTCACCATGGTCGATGCGACCCCGGCGGTGACCGCCGCCCAGGCGCAGCAGGTGGCCGACGCCGCGAACGCGATCGTCGCGCACTCCGTGTCGGTCTCGGACGGCACGGACACCCACGCGGCGACCGCCGCGGACAAGGCCGCCTGGGTCGCGGTGACCACCGGTGCCGGCACGTCGGGCTCGGCGACCGTCGACGCCGCGAAGGTGAGCGCCTGGGTGGAGCAGGCCGCCGCCGCCACGAACGTCACCGTCACCGACGGCGTCCGGGTGGTCGACGCCGAGGGCTCCGTCATGTCCGTCAAGCAGCGACCCGCCGACGGGCGCACGGCCACGAACGTCGACGCGGTCACCGCCGCGCTGGTCGCGGCGCTGCGGTCCGGTACCGACTACGCCGGCACCTTTACCTACGACACGGTGGCCGCGAGCTGGGTCGAGCAGCAGGTGAGCCCGGGCGACCTGGTCTATGCGGCGGCCGACGGCGAGAAGTGGATCGACGTCAACCTCACCGCGCACACCATGACGGCGTACGAGGGCTCGACCGTCGTGCGCGGCCCGATCGCCATGGTGAACGGTGCGAGGGCGACGCCCACCGTCATCGGCACGTTCCACATCTACACCAAGGTGCGCACCCAGACGATGCGCGGTGACAACGCCGACGGCACCCGCTACGAGACGCCGAACGTGCCCTGGATCTCCTACTTCTACTCCGGCTACGCCCTGCACGGCGCCCCGTGGCGCTCGTCGTTCGGGTACGCGGGCTCGCACGGGTGCATCAACCTGCCGGTGCCGGTGGCGCAGTGGATCTACACCTGGGCACCGGTCGGTACGGCGGTCGTCACCCACCGCTGAACCGACCCGTCGCCAGGGCGACCGCGGTGCGGCACACTCCCGCCATGGCCTTCCACGGGTTCGGCCCCGACGCGGTCGAGTTCTTCGTCGAGCTGGGGGCGCACAACGACCGCCCCTGGTGGACGTCGCAGCGTGAGCGGTACCGGACCTCGGTCGCGGACCCGCTCGCGGCGCTGGCCGACGAGCTGGTCGACGAGTTCGGCCCGGTGCACGTCTTCCGGCCGAACCGCGACGTGCGGTTCAGCGCCGACAAGCGCCCGTACAAGGAGCAGGCGGCGTTCGTCGCCGGGCACGGCGACGGGCAGCCGGGTGGGGGATCGCTCTACCTGCAGCTGTCCGCGGACGGGTTGGCCCTGGGCGGTGGGTGGTGGACGCCGGGCGCGGCGCAGCTCGCGGCCTTCCGGACCGCCGTGGACGACCCCGCGGTCGCAGCCGACCTGCAGGCGCTGCTCGCCGAGCTCGCCCGGACCGGGCTGGAGCTCGACCCCGGTGACCCGGTGGCCACGGCACCGCGCGGCTGGTCGCGCGAGCACCCGCAGATCGCGCTGCTGCGCAGGCGCCGGCTGGCGGTGCTGCACGCGCTCGAACCCGGACCGTGGCTCGCGACCGATGAGGTGGTCGACGTGGTGCGTCGTGACTGGCGGCTCACGCAGCGGTTCGTCGGCTGGTTGCAGGAGCACGCCGCAGCCGACTGAGCGCCGGCGGGTGCGGTGTCAGTGCGCGCCGGCGCCCTTGACCAGCTCGACCGCCTTGCCCACGTTGAGCGTCCAGCCGACCCCGAACACGTGCGGGCCCACGAGGTCACCCTGCGGGTTCCACACCCGGTCGCGGATCCGCTCGCACGTCGGCAGACGGAAGTCGTAGGGCACGAACCCGGCGACGGACCCGTTCCAGGTGCGCTCGTCCGCGGGGGTGCGCAGCTCCTTGACGACGGCGGCCACGGTGAGCCCGATCGCCACCAGCCGGAGCGCATCGCCCACCCGGTGGCACCGGCAGCGACGCGGGTGCTCGTGGTTCTCGGGGTGCGGGTGCTCGTGGTGCTGCGTGCCGTGGTGCTCGTGACGCGATCCCATGGGGACCTCCTCGTCTGTCTGGTCGTCCCATCGTCCACCCTGGGCCTGCCGGGTGCGCGGGGCGAAGATCCTCTCCACCCCGGTGCGTGACGGGCCGGCGGCTCAGCCCTGGGCGAGCGCCAGGAGCACGAGGCCGACGACCGCCACGACCGCACCCAGGTAGTAGGCCCGCGGCGGGCGGTACCCCTCCAGCCAGCGTGCCACCGGGATGGAGACCAGCGGCGCCGTCGCCGCCACGGCCTGCACCACCCCGGGCTGCAGGCTCTGCAGTGCCCACACCATCGCGGTCACGCCCAGGACCGGGCCGAACAGGGCGTTCGCCCCGACCCAGAACCACGGGGCGTCCGGCAGCCGGCCGCCGAACCGGCCCAGCTCGCTGCGCGTGGGGACGGTGCCCGGGGCGAAGGCGCCGACGGGGTCGAGCGCGCGGCG
>NZ_VWSD01000191.1 GCF_009829685.1 Cellulomonas citrea | reverse complement strand
GGACTGCTTGGCCGCCGCGCGCACGGTGCCCAGCCACAGCGCACGGGACTTGGCGGCCCGCTCGCCACGCCAGACCACGACCGAGCGCCGGGCCTGCCACGGCAGCACGGCGTCGACCCCGACCTCGGTCGCCGCCTCGATGGCGCGTTCGTCCCGGTCCCCCTTGGCGAGGGCCTGGACGAGCACCAGCGTGGGGCGCGGCGCGGGCTCGGCGACCAGGTCGAGCACCTCGACGACGACGCCGTCGGACCCGGCCGTCACGACCTTCCCGAGCGCACGCGTCCCGCAGCCGTCGCACAGGTCGATCCGCTCACCGGGCCCGCGCCGCTGCACGACCCCCGCGTGCCGCGCCTCGGCGCCCTGCAGCCGGAACGTGCCGCCGACCGGCACGTCGGCCAGCTCGCCGGGCTCGACGAGGAAGACCGGCGCGCTCACCGTCCGGCGAGCTTGTCGCGGAGCTTGGCGAACACACCGGTGCCGGCTGCGGCGAGCCGTGCCTCCGGCCGCTCCTCGCCGCGCAGGGCGGCCAGCTGGCGCAGCAGCTCGACCTGCTGGTCGTCGGCCGGAAGCGGCACCTGGACGTCGACGTGCACGTGCAGGTCACCACGGCCCGCGCCGTGCAGGTGCCCGACCCCCAGGCCGCGCAGAGTGATCACCTGGGCCGGCTGGGTGCCGGGGCGCAGGTCGACCTCCTGCGGCCCGTCGAGGGTGTCGAGGGTGAGGACGGTGCCGAGCGCAGCCGCGGTCATCGGGACCGGCAGCGTGGCGTGCAGGTCGTCTCCGTCCCGGGTGAACGTCTCGTGCCGGCGCTCGCGCACCTCGAGGTACACGTCACCGGCCGGACCGCCGGCCGGACCGACCTCGCCCTGGCCGGTGAGCTTGATGCGGGTACCGGTGTCCACCCCGGCGGGCACGTCCACCTGCAGCGTCCGACGCGCGCGCACGCGCCCCTCGCCGGAGCACTCGGTGCACGGCTCGGGGATGACGGTGCCGAAGCCGTGACAGGCCGGGCAGGGCTGGTTCGTCATCACCTGGCCGAGGAACGAGCGCGCCACCCGCTGCACCTGACCGCGACCGCCGCAGACCTCACACGTACGCGGGCTGGTGCCCGGCCGGCAGCAGCTGCCCTGGCAGGTCGGGCAGACCACGGCGGTGTCCACCGGCACCTCGCGGTGCACCCCGAAGGTGGTCTCGACGAGGTCGAGGTCGAGCCGCACGAGCGCGTCCTGGCCGCGGCGCGCCCGGGGCACCGGCCCGCGCTGGCCGCCGGTCGCCGCACCGAAGAACGTCTCGAAGATGTCCTGGAAACCGAAGCTCCCGCCGGCCGCGCCACCGGGGGTGGACGGGTCGCCGCCAAGGTCGTACATCCGGCGCTTCTCGGCGTTGCCGAGCACGTCGTAGGCGCGGCTCACGTCCTTGAACCGCTCCCCGGCGCTCGGGTCGTCGCCGGCGACGTCGGGGTGCAGCTCCCGGGCGAGCTTGCGGTACGCCTTCTTGATCTGCTCGGGAGTTGCGTCCCGCGGGACGCCGAGGACGCCGTAGTAGTCGCTCACAGGTGGGGGTGCTCCTTGCCTAGTCGCGGGGCCTGGTTCGCAGGGCCCCGGTCACGGGGCCGGTGGTGGGCCGGGTGCTCAGCCTGCGAGGATCCGGGTGAGGTACCGGGCGACGGCGCGGACGGCGGCGATGGTCCCCGGGTAGTCCTGGCGCAACGGGCCGACCGATCCGATCCGGGCGACGGCGTGTCCGTCACCGTAGCCGGTGGACACGACGGACGTCTCGACCAGGCCCTCGTGCCGGTTCTCCCGGCCGATCCGCACCGCGACCGCCGACCCGTCCTCGGCCATCTCGCTGAGCAGCTTGAGCAGCACGACCTGCTCCTCGAGCGCCTCGAGCACCGGGCCGATGCTGCGGGCGAAGTCCGCCGGCGCCGTGCGGGCCAGGCTGGCGGTGCCGGCCACGACGAGCCGTTCCTCGCTCTCCTGGGCCAACGTCTCGGCGAGCACGGTGACCACAGGTTCGACCAGCAGCCGCTCGGCCTCGCCGAGCTGGCACGCCAGCGAGTCGCGGACCCCGTCGAGGTCGGACAGCCGCAGCCCGACGGCCACGGCGTTGAGGTGCAGCCTCAGCCGCGCGACGGCGTCCTCGTCCACGTCCTGCGCGAGCTCGAGGGTGCGCTGCTCGACCCGCCCGGTCGCGGTGATGATGACGACGAGCAGGTGACGCGCGCCGACCGGGACCAGCTCGACGTGCCGCAGCGCCGACCGGCGCAGTGACGGGTACTGCACGACCGCCACCTGGTGGGTGAGCTGGGCGAGCAGCCGGACCGCACGGTCCACGACGTCGTCCAGGTCGACGGCGTCCTCGAGCAGCGTGCCGATGGCCCGCCGCTCGGCCGCCGACAGGGCGCGCACCTGGGCGAGCTGGTCGACGAAGGTGCGGTACCCCTTGTCGGTGGGCACCCGGCCGGCGGAGGTGTGCGGCTGGACGATGAGCCCGGCGTCCTCCAGGGCGGCCATGTCGTTGCGGATGGTGGCCGGGGACACCCCGAGCCGGTGCCGCTCGGACAGCGCCCGCGACCCGACGGGTTCACGGGTGGCCACGTAGTCCTCGACGATGGCGCGCAGCACGTCCAGCCGTCGGTCGTCGCCCACTGCCACCGCCGTCCACCTCTCGTCGCCCGGTCACGTCCGTGGTGCGCCGCCCCGGACGTGACCGTCGCGAGCGGTAGCACTCACACCTTCCGAGTGCCAATCCTACGCCGGGGTGGCGGACCATCGTCGAGCCCGGCGCGCCCGCCGTGGGCCACGCCGGGCCGCGACCTAGAGTGCGCCGGTGAGCACCGATCGCTACGGCCCGGACGTGCTGGCGCCGGGCAGCCGCACCAGCCACCACCGTCCCGCCCGCACCGCGACACCGGTCCCGGCCGAACGGGGCCTGGTCGTCGAGGACGTGACGACCGGCTGGGTGGGTGCCGTGGTGCGGGTCGAGAAGTCCGGTGGACAGCACGTCGTGGTGCTCGAGGACCGTCGGGGCCGCACCCGCACGTTCGAGCTCGGCGCCGGGTTCTGGGTGGACGGCCAGCCCGTCGTGCTGGTCCCCCCGGTGCGGGCGGCCGCCCCCGCCGCACCCGGCCGGACCGCGTCGGGCTCACGAGCGGTCGCCGGTGCCAAGGCCCGCGTCGCCCGGGCCTCCCGGATCTGGGTCGAGGGCCGCCACGACGCCGAGCTGGTCGAACGGGTGTGGGGTGACGACCTGCGGATCGAGGGCGTCGTGGTCGAGCCGCTGGACGGCGCCGACAACCTGCCCGCGGCGGTGCGGGCGTTCGCGCCCGGGCCCGGCCGCAAGCTCGGGGTGCTGGTCGACCACCTGGTCGCGGGGACCAAGGAGAGCCGGATCGCCGCCGAGGCGGTCCGCGCGGCGCCGCCCGGCACCGTGCTCGTGCTGGGCCACCCCTGGGTCGACGTGTGGGCAGCCGTCCGCCCGCAGCGTGTCGGGCTGGCCGCCTGGCCGACGATCGAGCGCGGGACCGAGTGGAAGGTCGGGGTGCTGCGCGAGATCGGCTGGCCGGCCGACGGGCCGCAGGACGTCGCCCGGGCGTGGCAGCGCATCCTGGGGTCGGTGCGCAGCTATGCCGACCTGGAGCCGGCGCTGCTGGGCCGGGTCGAGGAGCTCATCGACTTCGTCACCGCCTGACGGTCAGCGTCGACCGCCGCTCTTCTCCCCTGCTCGCCCCAGCACGACGGCGCCCCCCGCACCGCACGGGTGCGAGGGGCGCCGGGGCGAACCAGGTCAGGGCGCGACGGGCTCGTTGAGCAGCTTGCGGTACATGTAGGCCGACACCAGGAAGCCGAGCGGCAGCGACACGATGTAGCCGATGCCGCACAGCAGCGAGCCGACGAACTGGATCACGTAGACCACGAGCAGCAGCAGCACCGCGGGGCCGACGTTGTTCTTCGCGAGCTCGAAGCTGGCCTTGAGCGCGTCGACCGCGCCCAGGCCCTTGTCGATGACGAAGAACAGCGTGAACTGCAGGAAGAACGCCGCGACGATGCCCGGCAGGTAGCACAGCGCGGAGCCGATCCCGACGATCACGCCGGTGAGCAGGGCCGCGACGACGATCCGGCCGAAGTCGGTGAACTTGAAGAAGTCACCGAGCACCACCGGTCGGCCGTAGGTGACGTTGAGCGCCCCGCGGATGAACCCCGCCTGGATCAGGTAGCTGAGCAGCACCATGATGAGGACGAAGACACCGGTCGACAGGCTGCCGACTGCGGAGAACCCGACGTTCGACGAGCTGTAGGTCCCGTCGGAGTTGAGCTGGGTCGTGGCCATCGCGCCGGCGAACAGCGCGAAGTAGAAGAGCACCCCGATGATGCTCAGGCCGATGACGTAGATCACGCTGGCGAGGATGAACGGCCCCGCGTTCTGCCACAGCTTGGCCCAGCCGTAGCTGAACGCCTGACCGATGTCGGCGCTCTGCGCCGCGGCGGGCTGCCCGTAGCCGCCGGCGGGCGGCGGGTAGGAGGCGGCCGGGGGCGGGTACGCACCGGCGGGCGGCGGGTA
>NZ_VWSD01000190.1 GCF_009829685.1 Cellulomonas citrea | reverse complement strand
CGCACCATCGACGGCGTGGCAGCCGCCGCGTCGGCGACGTCCTCGACGGTCGAGGAGACCTCGTCGGCGGCGACCAGCCTCGCGACGATGGCCGCGGACCTGCGCCGGCAGCTGGAGCGGTTCCGGTGCATCCCGCGCCAGGAGGCGGTGACATCGAGCACCAGCACGTCGTCCACCTCGCGGCGCTCCACCTGCCGGAACCACCGGCCCGGTGCACCAGGGGTGAACCCGGCCGACGGGGCCGGCGCGGTGCTGGTGGCCAGCACGACGTCGTCGCCCAGCAGATCGGCCTCCAGATGGGCCCCGCGCCAGCGCACCACCGGCCCGACGCAGGCCGACAGCGGCGGCATCGTCGGCGCGCAGCGGGTCCGGTCCGCCGGGGTCCAGCCAGTGCCCACGTGGCCGTACCGGGCCAGCAGCTCGAGTGCTCCGTCGGCGTGGCGGCGCACCAGCTGCGTGCCCGGCGGCACCCGGGTGTGCACCAGCCACCACAGCGGCACCACGTAGCCCGGTTCGCCGAGGTAGCGCATCGCCCAGGTCGTCGAGAACCGCAGCAGGTCCACCCACGGGGCGTCCTTGGTCCAGCCCGAGCCGGGGGCGTGCAGCCCGTGCACCGCGGCCAGGTCGTCGAGCCCCCGCGCGAACCGCACGTCGGCGACCCGCACCACGTGGCCGCCCACCCTGTCGTACCCCTCCTCGAGGTACGCCCGGGACAGCCGCGGCGACACGGCCTTCTGCAGGAGGGTCATCGAGGTCCTTCACGGTGCCGGACCCGGCATCCGAGGACGACTCGGACGAATCGGGCAGACGCAGCGTGCCCCGTCACCAGGGTTGCGGTCCAGCGGTGTCACCCGTTCGGGGGCGACGGGTGCGGTTCTCGTCAGCGGCCCCTTGTGCCAGGCTGGCCGCCGCGACCGCCCGCCCGGCCCGATCCCCGTGCCGACTGTGCTGCCGCGACAGGGGCGGGGGCGCGAGGCCGGTGTGGCAGATCAACGAATCGACCTTCGGGCCGATGCTCGTGGTGGACGGCGAACCGCCGGCGGCACCGGGCGCGTTGATCCGGTCCTGCGAGCTTCTCAATGTGTTCCGTCAGCCGGAGTCGGCATCCGGTCGCGCGCTCGTCGAAGGGCTGTGCCGATCGTTCGCCACCGTCATCGTCACCGATGTCACCTGGCGCGGCGTCGAGTTCATCGAGGAGTCCAGCGCCCTGCGGGAGCTGGACTTCTGGCCGCAGCCGGAGCGTGCGCCCGACGTGCCGCCGACGAGCGGGCTCCGCGCCTTCGCCGGCTACCGCTT
Organism: Cellulomonas citrea; assembly: GCF_009829685.1. GTDB lineage: Bacteria > Actinomycetota > Actinomycetes > Actinomycetales > Cellulomonadaceae > Cellulomonas > Cellulomonas citrea. The sequence continues at coordinate 3,300 of NZ_VWSD01000190.1, read as the reverse complement.
CCCCGAGTGGCGGTCGTTGAGGCTGCACCCGGGAATCGAGGGTCTCCATCTGGAGGGAGGTGATTTCTCGTGGGTCGAAGGGACGCCCTGGCATCTCACGCGACTGTCCCTGACCCAGGCGCGGAAGGTCCAGGCCATCCCGGACGTCCCGCAGCTCCGTGGCCTTCAAGAGCTGCAGATCCACGGCTCGCCGCGTCTGGACGCCCGCTCTCTCGGTCAGATGAGGGACCTCAGGAGTGTCGAGTTCGCCACCGTCAGGTCGCTCGTCCTGCCGGAGGAGTGGCCGAGCAGGATGCGGATGGACACGCTTGTCCTCGAGCAGGTTCGCGAGGTCGAGAATGCGAGCGCGTTGCTCGAGGCGCCCATCGATCAGATCAGGATCATCGCTCGTGGCCGCCCACCGTTCGACGACGACCTGCTCGCCGCCGCACGTCGCTCGACCAGGCCACGGTGGGTCGGCAAGGGCTTCGACGTCTGATGGTGGACAGGGCGACGAGCGGTCCGGCAGCGTCCTCGATGCAAGCGACGGCACGCCGGAGTGGTGGCGCGACGTGCGTCGCATGACGACGGGTGCCGCGTCCTTCTTCCAGGACTCCCGCGGCCAGGTGCGGGTGACGTTCCCCTGGGCCGAGCTGCACGTGCGACCAGACGGCCTCGAGGTACGGATCGAGCCGCGCGCGATGGCGGTGGTCGCCGGGCTCCTCGCCCGGGCCCGTTGTCACCCGAGGCCGCTTCCGCGCACGGGACCAGCATGGACGGCCCGGTGGTCGCAGATGTCCCGCGCCCTTGTGGGGCCGCGGTCCGTGCTGCTGGTCCGGGACGACGGGGCTGGAGTGTGGTTTGCCCCGGTCGCGGCGGACGGGCTCGACGAGGCCGTCGAGGCGCTCTGGGCGAACCAGGTGCCGGTCGAGCTCGTCGAGGGAACCTGGTGGTACGCCTTCTGGCCCCGGCTCCTGGTGCGGCGCCTCAGACCGGACGGACCGCGCTCGCCGCTGCGGCGGACGCCGCGGGCAGGGCGTCGGCGATGACGGACAGCGCGGCGTCGTCGTGCGCGGCGGACAGGAACCAGGCCTCGAACGCCGAGGGCGGCGGGTAGACCCCGGCAGCGAGCAGGGCGTGGAAGAACGGGCCGTAGCGCCAGTGCTCGGTGGCCTGCATACCGGCGTAGTCGTGCACCGGGCGGTCGGTGCCGAACGCGATCGAGAACAGGTTGCCGGCGCGCTGCACGTGGTGCGCCACCCCGGCCGCGGCCAGCGCCTCGGTGACCAGCTGCTGGACCTGGGCGGAGGCCGCGTCGACGCGGGCGTAGGCGGCGGCGTCGGCCAGCCGCAGCTGGGCCAGGCCCGCGGCGGTGGCGACCGGGTTCCCGGACAGCGTGCCCGCCTGGTAGACGGGACCGAGCGGCGCCAGCAGGTCCATGAGGTCGGCGCGCCCCGCGACGGCGGCGACCGGCAGCCCGCCGCCGATGACCTTGCCGAAGGTGAGCAGGTCGGGGGCCCAGCCCTCGTGCGCACCCTCCAGCCCCCACCAGCCGGCGGCCGAGACGCGGAACCCGGTGAGCACCTCGTCCTGGATGAGCAGGGCGCCGTGCTCGGCGGTGATCGCGCGCAGCGCCGCGTTGAACCCGGGGCGCGGGGCGACGACGCCCATGTTGGCCGCCGCGGCCTCGGTGATGACGGCGGCGATGCGGTGCCCGTGCGCGGCGAACGCGGTGCGCACGGCGTCCTCGTCGTTGTAGGGCAGCACGAGCGTCTCCCCGGCCACGGCGCTGGACACCCCGGCCGACCCGGGCAGCGCGAGCGTGGCCACGCCGGACCCGGCGGCGGCGAGCAGCGCGTCGACGTGCCCGTGGTAGCACCCGGCGAACTTCACGACGAGGTCACGGCCGGTGGCGCCGCGGGCCAGCCGCAGCGCCGTCATCGTCGCCTCGGTGCCGGTGGAGACCAGGCGGACCTTGACCGCCGGGGGGACGCGCGCGGCGATGTGTTCGGCGAGCTCGGCCTCGCCGACGGTGGGTGCGCCGAACGAGAGTCCGCGGCCGACCGCCTCACGGGCCGCCTCGACGATCGCCGGGTGGGCGTGGCCGAGCAGCGCCGGGCCCCAGGAGCCGACGAGGTCGACGTACTCGCGACCGTCCACGTCGCGCACCCGGGGGCCGGCCGCCGAGGCGAGGAACCGCGGGGTGCCGCCGACCGACCCGAAGGCCCGCACAGGGGAGTCCACCCCGCCGGGGATGATCGCCAGCGCGCGGGCGAAGGCGGCCTCGCTCGTCGTCGGGCTCGTGGTGGGGTCGGACGGGCGGGGTGCGTCGGCAACGGTCACCGGGGCATTGTGGCGCGCCGGACGACGTCTGTCGAAGACCGCGCAATTCATGGGAGAACCGGCGCGGGCGGCGCACCGTAGAACAGAATTCTCAGAGATTGTTCCGACGCGACGTCAGATCAGTGTCACAGCGAGCGGTGGTGCCCGACACGTCCGCGACCGGCGCGAACGCTCCGCCGCAGGCAGCAGGTCCGGGGTCGGAGGGCGATTTTCTGGACACTGTGTCAGAACAGATCAATAGGCAGCAAGAATGGTCGCAAAGATTGCGTCAGGACGGCCCGCGCATGCTTCACTTCCTCCCGTGGTCCTGCTCGCACTGTCCGCCGACCACCACGACCTCGACCTGGGGACCCTCGAGCTGCTCTCGTCACGGGTGACGGGTCTGGCAGCCGAGCTCGTGGCCACCGGCGCCGCCCTCGGGGTCGTCACACTGGCGACCTGCAACCGGGTCGAGCTGTACCTGGACGCCCCGACGCCGCAGCTCGCGCACGAGGCGGGGCTGCGCTCGCTCGCCGACCGTGCGGGCGAGGAGGCCGTCGCCGGGCTGCGCCTGTGGACCGACCTGCCCGCCGTCGAGCACCTGTTCGCGGTGGCGGCGGGACTGGAGTCGATGGTGGTCGGTGAGCGCGAGATCGTCGGCCAGGTGCGGACCGCGCTCACCCAGGCGCGCACCGACCGGCTCACCACCCCGCTGCTCGAGGCCGCCTTCCAGAACGCCTGCCGGGTCTCGCGCGAGGTCGAGGCCGGCACCGGGGTGGGTGCGGCCGGGCGCTCGCTCGTCGCGGTCGCGCTCGACCTGGCCGGGGCGGGTCTGGCGCCACCCGCCACCCCCCGCAGCTGGGCGGGAGCGCGCGCGCTGCTCGTGGGCACCGGCGCCTACGCCGGGGCGAGCCTGGCGGCGCTGCGCGAGCGCGGGGTGCGTGACGTGCAGGTGCACTCCGGGAGCGGCCGGGCCGACGGGTTCGCGCAGCGGCACGG
>NZ_VWSD01000018.1 GCF_009829685.1 Cellulomonas citrea | reverse complement strand
CGCTCACCGGCGGGCTCGGCGTGGCCGTCGCCGGCTGCGTCGTGCTCGCCGGAGCGACCGGCGGTCTCGCCGTTGCGCGCGGCCCGGGCCGGGCGCTGGGCGCGCTGCGGGGCGGCCTCGGCGTCAGCGGTGCGCGCGGGCTCGGGGGCCGTCTCACGGGTGCGCTCGGGCGCCGGCGCCCGGTCGGCGGCGGGCTCCGGTGCGCCGGTGCGCTCGGCCCGCTGCGCAGCCGGCTGCCCGGCGCCGCTGATGGCGGCGAGCAGATCGCCCTTGCGCATCTTGGAGGTGCCCTTGACCCCGAGCGTGGCGGCCATCGCCTGCAGCTCGGGCAGGCGCAGCGCGGAGAGCGCAGGCGCCGGGGCGGAACCGCCGGACGTGGTCGCGGCGGTGTCGATGATGTCTGTCACGAAGGACCCTTTCCCTCGTTCGGGCCGCCGACCAGCAGCGACCGTCCCGCTCGGCATGTGCCGGCACGGGTCTCGAACAGCCACGTGTCGCGTGCGACGGCGGCACGCGCATGGCTGGGGTGCTTCCCCGGTCCGTCAGCGGACCCGGACATCCCCTGCGCGTCACGAGCGTGCGGGTCGTCCTGGCAGGACATGCCGTCGCCGTGAGGCAGGAGGTTCGGGGAGCACGGCGATCGTAGCATCGCGCCCGAACTGTCAGGATCACTGTGCTCCGGATCTCACCCTGACGACCGGCCGGGGTGCGGACGCGGCCACCGGGCGGCACCGTCCCGACTGCCGACCGCCCGGCGCACTGGTCACGGCTGCCGCTGCTGCCGCGCCGTCACGACGGATTGCGTGGCGACACCGGTGTCTGAAGGGCGAGATGGCACTGCCGGGACACGAAACGCCCCGGATACCGTTCGCGAACCCCGTCGACATGGCGATCCGCCAGGATGGGGCACCCGCACCCACCTGGAGGACTCCGATGAGCACCCCGCCGTCGCACCTGCTGATCGTCCCCGACCTGGGACAGCTGTCCCGCCGCAGCCTGCTCAAGGGCCTGCTCGTCGGCGGCGCGACCATGGGGGCGCTCGCGGCCTGCGCGCCGTCGTCCTCCTCCCCGACCGCGTCGGGCTCCGCCGGTGTCGGCGCCGACACCGGTGCCGAGATCGACCTGGTCACCATCGCGCTGCCCGGGTCGCTGTCCTCCCTCGACGTCAACACCGAGGCCGGCATCTTCAACTACTACGTCGCCGCGATCGCCCAGGAAGGTCTGCTCCAGGTCGAGCCGGACGGCACGCTCACCCCCGCGCTGGCCAAGGAGTGGAAGCGCGTCGACGCCTCGACCTACGTCTTCACGCTGCGCACCGACGCGAAGTTCGCCGACGGCACACCCGTGACCGTCGACGACGTCCTGTACTCCATCGAGAAGGCGCGCGACCCCAAGGCCAGCCCCGGCACCAGCTGGGCCTGGGCCGGTGTGGACGCGGTGACCCAGACCGGCGCCGACGAGATCACGATCGCGCTGTCCGCGCCCAACGTGGCCTTCGAGTGGAACCCGACCGCCGCCGGTGCGCTGTTCGTCACGTCGAAGGCGTTCTTCGAGAAGGTCGGCACCCTCGGCACCGCGCAGTCGCTCATCCTCGGCTCCGGCCCCTACAAGGCGACCGCCTTCCAGCCCGACTCGTACGCCGAGTTCGAGCGCGTCGACACCTGGTGGGGCGGGGTGCCCAAGGTCAAGAAGGTGCGCTTCGAGTTCATCTCCGACGAGAACGCCCGCCTGCTGGCACGCCGGTCCGGCGACGTCGACCTGGCGTTCAGCGTGCCGATCGGTCAGCTCGACCAGTGGAAGTCGGTTGCCGGCACCCGGATCGAGACCGCGTCGGACCGCTCCTGGGCCGGCATCCTGTTCGACGTCACGGTCGCCCCGTTCGACGACCAGCACGTGCGCACCGCGATCGCGCTGGCCTGCAACCGCAAGGACATCGTCGACGGCGTGCTCGCCGGCAACGGCGAGGTGGCCCTCGGGCTGCCGGCGCCCGCCGTGCTCGCCACCGCGGTCCCGGAGAGCGACGCCCGCACGCTCCTGGGCACCATCCCGCAGTACGACTTCGACCTCGACGCCGCCAAGGCCGAGCTCGCCAAGTCCTCGGTGCCCGGCGGGTTCACGGTCGAGTGGACGTACCCCAACTCCGGCCCCCAGCTGGGACGGGCCGCCCAGGTGATCGCCGCCGACCTGGCGAAGATCGGCATCACGGTCAACGTGGTCGAGCAGCCGCTCGAGCAGTGGCTCGCCTCGATCGGCGACGGGGTGCACGGGCTGTCGTACATGTGGTACTTCCCGACCACGGGCGACCCCGGCGAGCTCGTCGGCTACCTGCTCGGCGAGGGCAACCCGGGCAAGTTCACCGACGACACCGTGGCCGCCAAGCTCACTGCCGCGAACGCCGAGACCGACCCGGCGACCCGGGTCGCGGCCATCATCGCCGCCAACGCCGCGGCCGCGCAGAAGGTGGCCCAGGTGCCGTTGTGGTGGGGCGTGAGCTCGACCGCGGTCGACAAGTCCCTCGGGCTCACCGACTACGGGTCGTTCTTCTTCGTCGGCCCCTGGGGCTCGCGCCTGTACGCCGCGGCATGAGGCTCGCAGCCAGCATCGGCCGACGGCTCGTCGCCACGGCCACGCTGCTGCTCGCGCTGTCGTTCCTCGTCTTCTCGCTGCTCTACCTGGCCCCGGGGGACGTCGCCCGCAACCTGCTGGGCGCCCGTCCGGCCTCCCCCGAGTCGCTCGCGGCGATACGTGAGAAGTTCGGGCTCGACCAGCCCTTCCTCACCCAGTACTGGCACTGGCTCTCCGGGGCGCTCACGGGCGATCTCGGCGAGTCGGTGCGGTCCGGGTCGCAGGTCACCGACGTGCTCGGCCAGCGGGTCGGGCTGACGCTGCAGCTCACCGTCCTGGCCTTCGTCATCGCGCTGGGTGTCGGCGCCCCGGCCGGGATCCGCGCCGCCCGTCGGCACGGGTCGGTGCAGGACAAGACGATCGTCTCGCTCGCCGTCGTCGGGGTCGCCGCCCCGGGGTTCGCCGTCGGCCTCGTGCTGCTCTACGTGTTCGCCGTGATGCTCGGCTGGTTCCCGGTGTACGGCACCGGGGACACCCCGCTCGACCGGCTCTGGCACCTGGCGCTGCCCGCCGTCGCGCTCGCCGCCGGGCTCGCCGCCCTCGTGGTCAAGGTGACCCGCACGGCCGTGCTGCGCGAGCTCGAGTCCGACTACGTCACCTTCGCCCGGGCCCGCGGGCTCACCCCCCGGGCCGTCGCCCGGCTCTACCTCACGAACGCCGCCATCCCGGTGCTCACCAGCGCCGGGCTGCTGCTCGCGTTCCTGTTCGGAGGCACCATCCTGGTGGAGACCACGTTCTCGCTGCCCGGGCTCGGCTCGTTGCTCGCCGAGTCGATCACCTTCAAGGACATCCCGGTGGTGCAGGCCGTCACGCTCGTCGTCGCCGTCGTCATCTCCCTGGCCGCGCTCGCGGTGGACCTGCTCACGCTCGCGGTCGACCCGCGCGTGCGGCGGGCGGGGCTCACGTGAGCGCCGTCGCCGTCCCGCTGGCCCGGCCGCGCGTCGTGCGTCGGCTGCGGTCGCTGCCCGGTGCCGTGCAGGCCGCGTGGGTGGTCATCGCCGTGCTCGCCGTCATGGTGCTCGCCGGGCCCTGGCTCGCCCCGCACGCGCTGGCCCAGGACGTGCTGCTGGGCACCGTCCCGGCTGGCAGCCCCGGGCACCCGCTCGGCACCGATGCGCTCGGCCGCGACGTTCTCGCGCTCACCATCGCCGGGACGAGGTCCGCCCTCGTCGGGCCCCTCGTCATCGCGTTGGGCTCGATGAGCCTGGGGCTGCTGCTCGGCGCCCCCGCCGGCTACCGCGGCGGGCTGCTCGACTCCCTCGTCGGACGCTGGTGCGACCTCGTGCTCGCACTGCCGCCGATCCTGCTCGCGATCGTCGTCGCCGGGGTCATCGGCGGCGGCTACTGGGTGTCGGTCGCGGTGCTCGTCGTGCTGTTCTCGCCGTCGGACACCCGGATGATCCGCTCGGCCGTGCTGGCCACCAGGCACCGGCCCTACCTCGAGGCGACCCGTGTGCTCGGGCTGTCCACGCCGAAGGTGCTCGTGCGTCACGTGCTGCCGAACATCGCCCCCATCGCCCTCACCAACGTCTTCCTCGACGTGGCGTTCGCCCTCGTCGCGATGTCCTCGCTGTCCTACCTGGGAGTGGGTGTGGCGCCGGGTGCGGCCGACTGGGGGCGACAGCTGTCCGACGGGCGCGACCTGCTGTTCTCCAACCCGGCGGCCTCCGTGGTGCCGGGCGTCATGATCATCGTCGCGGCCGTGGCGGCCAACGTGGTCGGCGACTGGTTGGCCGACCGGTTCGGCGTCGGCGAGGCGGTGAGCGCATGAGCACCGTGCTGTCCGCCCGTGACCTGCAGGTGCGTTCCGGCGCCGGGCCGATCGTCACCGGGGTCGACCTCGACCTGCACGCCGGGACGACGCTGGCCGTCGTCGGCGAGTCCGGTTCCGGCAAGTCGATGGTCGCCAAGGCGCTCTCCGGGCTGCTGCCGCGCGGGGTGCACGCCACCGGGCAGGTGGAGCTCGCCGGCGCCCCGCTCGACCTGGCGGGCGGTGAGCGAACCTGGGCGCCGGTACGCGGTCGGCAGATCGCACTGCTGCTGCAGGACCCCTTCACGTCCCTGTCCCCCGTGCACCGCTGTGGTCCCCAGGTGGCTGCGGCGCTGCCGGGCACACCCGACCGGGCGCAGCGGCGCGGCGCGGTCGCGGCGGCGCTCGCCGAGGTCGGGCTGGACCCGGACGTGGCCCGCCGCTACCCGTTCGAGCTGTCCGGCGGGATGCGCCAGCGGGTCGCGATCGCGGCCGCACTGGCCGCCGGTCCGCAGGTGCTGCTGGCCGACGAGCCCACGACCGCGCTCGACGTCACGACGCAGCGGGCCATCCTCGACCTCATCGGCGAGCTGCGCACCAGCCGCGGGATGGCCGTCGTGCTCATCACGCACGACCTGGAGCTGGCCCGCGAGCGCGCCGACGACCTCGTCGTGCTCTACGCCGGCCGGGTGCTGGAGACCGGGCCGGCGCGTGACGTCATGTCCCGGCCGGCGCACCCGTACACCAAGGCCCTGCACGAGGCGAACCCGCCGCTCGAGCACAAGGTGGCCGCGCTCGCGGTGATCGAGGGCAACGTGCCGCGGCCGGCCCAGGTGGCCGGACGCTGCGTGTTCGCCGACCGCTGCCCGAAGGTGCAGGACGTGTGCCGCGAGGGCGAACCGGCGCTGGTCGACCTGGGTGCCGGACGGGGCTCGGCGTGCCTGTTCGCCGCGCAGGAGCTGGCGGCCGCCCCGACCGCACCCGAGCTCGCCCCGCCGGTGCTGGGCACCGACCGGGCGGCGCCGGTCGTGCAGATCACCGGGCTGTCCAAGACCTACGCCGGCGCGACCACCCGGGCGCTGGACGACGTGAACCTCCTGGTCGGCGCGGGTGAGTGCGTCGGCGTGGTCGGTGAGTCAGGCTCCGGCAAGACGACGCTGGCGCGCTGCCTCGTCGGGCTGGAACGAGCCGACGGCGGGCAGATCCGGTTCCTCGGACCGCTCACGCCCACCGGTGACCCCGCCGGGCGGCCCGCGCACCGGCTCGTGCAGATCGTGTTCCAGGACCCGTACTCGGCGCTCGACCCGGCCCTGTCCATCGGTGCAACGTTGGCCGAGGCGCTGGCGGTGGGCGGCCGGCCGCGCACCGACGTGCCCGAGCTGCTCGACCTCGTCGGGCTGCCCGCCACCTACGCCCGACGGCGCCCGCACGCCCTGTCCGGCGGCGAGCGGCAGCGGGTGGCCATCGCCCGCGCCCTGGCCCCCGGCCCGTCGCTCCTGGTCTGCGACGAGTCCGTCTCGGCACTCGACGTCTCGGTGCAGGCCCAGGTGCTCAACCTGCTGCACGAGCTGCGGGCCCGGCTCGGGCTCTCGCTCGTCTTCATCTCGCACGACATGGCCGTGGTGCGCCAGATGGCCGACCACGTCTACGTCATGCTGCGCGGACGGGTCGTCGAGGACGGTCCCACCGACCAGGTGCTGTCCCGTCCGGCCCACGACTACACGCGCGCGCTCATGGCCTCGGTGCCCGGCCGCGCCACCCAGGAGCAGTGATGAGCACCCTCACCGTCACCGTCGACCCGCTCCCCGTGCTGGCGGCCCTGCCCGAAGGCACCACGGGCGGGTACGACGGGCTCGTCGCCGCGGCGCGCGACACCCAGGTGGCCGACCGGTTGGCCGCGGCCGGGGCACCCGCCGAGGCGCTGGCCGGACCGCTGGCGGCCTGGTCCGAGCCCACCTCCTGGCAGGTCCGCAGCCTCGTGCTGGTGCGGGCCGACGACCGGCTCGTCGGGGCCGGGCTGCTCACCGCGCGCCCGCGCACCCGGGGGCTGCGGCTGGCGGCCACCTGGACGTCCGAGCCCGGGTCCGTGCAGGTGGCGACGGCGGTGGTCGACGCGGCCGTCGAGGTGGCCCGGCGGGACGGCTGGGCGACCCTCACCGTCACGGTGCCGCCGGGCGACGAGGCGCTGCAGGCTGCCGGGCTGGCCGCGGGCCTGTCCCCCGTGGCCGCACCCGCCTCGGGTGCGCCGCTGCCGCACGACCCGGACACGCTGGCCCAGGGGCTGCGGCTCGTGCTGGCCGACGTCGAGGTCGACCGGCCGGTGCCCTACATGCGCCAGACCACCGACTACACGTGCGGTCCGGTCGCGGGTTCGATGGCGCTGGCCGGTGCCGGGCTGGCCGGGGCACCCGACCGACGCGCCGAGCTCGCGTTGTGGCGCGAGGCCACCTACATGCCCGGCTGCGACCCGTTCGGGCTGGCGCTCGGGCTCGCCGCGCGGGGTGCCGCCCCGACGGTGTGGACGAGCTCGGCCGACCCGACCCTCGTCGACACCACCTCGAGCGCGCAGACCCAGGACATGCAGCGGTTCGTGCTCGGCGACTTCCACGACCGCGCGCTCGCGGCCGGGCTGCCGGTGCGGCTGGAGCAGCCGACGGTGGCACAGCTGCACGCGCACCTGCGCGCCGGTGGGCTCGCGCTGCTGCTCATCGACCAGCACCCGATGCACCTGGAGCCGTGCCCGCACTGGATCACCGCGCACGGCCTGTGGTCGCGCAGCGACGAGCACGGGGTGCTGGTCGACGACCCGTGGACCGACGTCGACCTCGGTGAGACGTGGCTCGACGCGACCGGGCTGCCGCTGCCGGACGCCACGGTCGAGGTGCTGTGGGGCTGGGGTGGGTCACGCGCCGCCCTGCTGCTGCCGGCCTGAGCCGGACCGTCCGGCGGCGCGCCTGGCGCCGACCCGGCCGCCGCCGGGTCTAGAACCGCTCGACGGTCCCGCCGGTGCGGTCCACCGGCGGCACCAGGATCTGCCAGCCGCCCAGCACCCCGCCGAACACCTCGGCCATCGCGGCCTGGGCGTCGACCTGCCCGTCGACGCCGAGCGCGAGCACCGTCGGCCCGGCGCCGGAGACGACAGCGGGCACACCCCGTCGGCGCAGCGCATCGACCAGGGCCAACGAGTCCGGCATCACCGACCGGCGCTGCTCCTGGTGCAGCCGGTCCTCGGTCGCCTCGAACAGCAGCTCGGGACGACGCCCCAGGGCCTCGACCAGGAGCGCCGCACGGGACAGCTGGAACGCCGCGTCGACGTGCGGCACCTTCTCGGGCAGCACCTTGCGCGCGGTCACGGTGGCCAGCCGGGTGGGCGGCACCGCGACCACCGGGCGGATCGCGTCGTGCAGCGTGAGCGGCACCGCCCGTGGTCCGGGCAGCCAGGCCAGCGTGAGCCCGCCGAGGATCGCCGGGGCCGCGTTGTCCGGGTGCCCCTCGCGCCGGGTGGCCAGCTCGAGCACCCGGTCGTCGTCCAGCGCGTCCGGTTCGGAGATCAGGCCCCGGACGGCCAGGATGCCCGCCACGACGGCCCCAGCCGACGAGCCCAGCCCGCGGCCGTGCGGGATGACGTTGGTGCAGCGCAGGTGCAGACCGGTGCGGGAGACCCCGACCTCGTCCATCGTGTCGAGGATGGTGGCCGCCACCAGGTGCCGGGCCCCGGCGGGCAGCTGCCCGGCGCACTCACCGGCCACCTCGACGACGATCTGCGAGCTCGCGGTGGTGGTCACCTCCACCTCGTCGTACAGCCCGAGGGCCAGCCCCATCGCGTCGTAGCCGGGGCCCAGGTTCGCGCTGGTCGCGGGCACCCGCACGCGCACCCGGTCGGCGGCCAGCCGCACGGCTCAGTCCAGCCCGAGCGCGGCGGCGATGGACATCACGTCCGCCGTCACACGCTGCGGCTCCACGGACTCCCCGTCCGGCCCGCGCAACGCCCACTGCGGGTCCTTGAGCCCGTGCCCGGTGACCGTGACGACGACACGCGCCCCGGCCGGCACCCGACCGGCCTGCGCCAGGGCGAGCAGCCCGGCGACCCCGGCCGCCGAGGCGGGTTCGACGAAGACCCCGACCTGCGCGGACAGCACCTTGTGCGCCGCCAGGATCTGGGCGTCGGTGACCGACTCGATGAGCCCGCCCGAGGTGTCCCGGGCCGCGACGGCCTGGGCCCACGAGGCGGGGTTGCCGATCCGGATGGCGGTCGCGATGGTCTCCGGCTCGGTCACCGGGTGGCCGAGCACGATCGGTGCGGCACCCGCGGCCTGGAACCCCCACATGGCGGGGGTCTTGGTGGACACGGCGCCGTGCGCCGCACCGCCGTCCAGCCCCGCATACTCGCGGTAGCCCTTCCAGTAGGCCGTGATGTTGCCCGCGTTGCCGACCGGCAGGACGTGGATGTCCGGGGCGTCACCCAGGGTGTCCACGATCTCGAAGGCGGCGGTCTTCTGCCCCTCGATGCGGTCGGGGTTGACGGAGTTGACCAGCTCGACCGGGTACGCCTCGGCCAGCTTGCGGGCCGCGAGCAGGCAGTCGTCGAAGTTGCCGTCGACCTGCAGCAGCCGGGCACCGTGCGCGACGGCCTGGGAGAGCTTGCCCATGGCGATCTTGCCGTCCGGCACGAGCACTGCGCAGACCATGCCCGCGCGCGTCGCGTAGGCGGCAGCGGAGGCCGATGTGTTGCCGGTCGAGGCGCACACGACGGCCTTGGCGCCGTGGTGCGCCGCGGCCGACATGGCCGTCGTCATGCCGCGGTCCTTGAAGGAGCCGGTGGGGTTGGTGCCCTCGACCTTCACCCAGACGTCGGCGCCGGTGGCCGCAGACAGCGCGGGCGCCGGCACCAGCGGGGTGCCGCCCTCGAGCAGCGTCACCGGGTGGGTCTGGACGTGCGCGGGCAGACGGTCGGCGTACTCGGCGATGACGCCGCGCCACTGGTGGGCCATCAGGCTCCCTCGACTCGCAGGACGGACACGACACGGTCGACGACGGGCAGCGCCGCCAGGGCCTCGACCGTCGCCGCCCGCGCAGCCTCGGTGGCCGCGTGGGTGGAGATCACCAGGTGGGCGGGGCCGGTGCCGGTGGGCGTCTGGCGGACGGCTTCGATGGACACCCCGAGGTTGGCCAGCGCCGCGGCGACCTGGGCGAGCACGCCGGGCCGGTCGGCCACGTCGAGCCGCACCTGGAACCGGGAGACCGCGGCGTGCGCGGGCAGCACCGGCAGCTCGGCGTAGAACGACTCGGCCGGGCCGCGCCCGCCGACCACCCGGTGCCGGGCGACCGAGACGAGGTCGCCGAGCACGGCCGACGCCGTCGGCACCCCGCCCGCACCCGGGCCGTAGAACATGAGCTGACCGGCGGCCTCGGCCTCGACGAAGACGGCGTTGAACGCCCCGCGCACACCGGCCAGCGGGTGCTCGAGCGGGACGAGCGCGGGGTGCACCCGCACGCTGATGCCGCCGTCGAGCCGTTCGGCCACCGCGAGCAGCTTGAGCACGTGCCCGGTACGCGCGGCCCAGGCGACGTCCTCGTCGGTGAGGCCCGTGATGCCCTCACGGGCGACGTCGTCGAGCGAGACGCGGGTGTGGAACGCCAGCGAGGCGAGGATCGCGGCCTTGGCGGCGGCGTCGAAGCCCTCGACGTCGGCGGTCGGGTCGGCCTCGGCGTAGCCCAGGCGCTGGGCGTCCTTGACGGCCCGCTCGAGGTCGAGGTCGTCGGAGGCCATCGTGTCGAGCACGAAGTTCGTGGTGCCGTTGACGATGCCGAGCACGCGGCGCACGGTGTCCCCGGCCAGCGACTCGCGCACCGCGCGCACCACCGGGACCGCACCGGCGACCGCGGCCTCGAAGTACAGGTCGACCCCGGCCGCGTCGGCCGCGGCGTACAACGTGGGTCCGTCGGCCGCGAGCAGCGCCTTGTTGGCGGTGACGACGCTGGCGCCGTGCTCGATCGCGGACAGCAGCAGCGTGCGCGCCGGCTCGACCCCACCCATGAGCTCGACGACGAGGTCGGCGCGCGTCACCAGCTCGGCGGCGTCGGTGGTGAGCAGCGCGCGGTCGACCACCGGGTCGCGCTCGGCGTCCAGCGAGCGCACCGCGACCCCGACGAGCTCGAGCCGCGCCCCGGTGCGGGCGGTCAGGTCGTCGGCCTGCTCGGTGAGGAGCCGGACCACCTGGGTGCCGACCACACCGCAGCCGAGCACAGCCACCTTCAACGCGTCCGGCACCGACCTGACCTCTCCTCGGGAACGGGGCCCAGGATAGGGCGAAGCCGACGGGGGGCGGTGAGCCTGTCCGCCCCTCAGCCCTGGTCGAGCGCGAGCAGGTCCTTCTCGGTCTCCCGGCGGATGAGCACCCGGGACACCCCGTCGGCCACCGCCACCACCGGCGGGCGCGGCACGAGGTTGTAGTTGGAGGCCATCGACCGCCCGTAGGCACCGGTCGCCGCCACCGCGAGCAGGTCACCGCGGCGCACATCGGCCGGCAGCAGGCAGTCGTGCACGACGATGTCGCCGGACTCGCAGTGCTTGCCGACGACCCGGGCCTGGACCAGGTCCGGTGAGCCGACCCGGTCGGCGAGCACGGCGTGGTAGGCGGCGCCGTACAGCGCCGGGCGGATGTTGTCGCTCATCCCGCCGTCCACCGACACGTAGGTGCGCACGGTCCCGTCCGAGAGCTGCACCGGCTTGACGGTGCCCACCCGGTAGAGCGTGAGACCCGCCGGCCCGACGACGGCCCGGCCGGGCTCGATCGAGAAGCGCGGCAGCGGGGTGCCCAGCCCGGCGGCAGCCTCGGCCGCGGCGCTGGCCAGCTCCTTGGCGATGCGCTCGGGGGCCAGCGCGACGTCCTGCGGCAGGTAGGCGATGCCGAACCCGCCGCCGAGGTCCACCTCCGGGACGAGGACGCCCGTGCGGGCGGCCAGCTCGGCGCGCACCGCGAGCACCTTGGCGGTCACCGCGGCGAACCCCGCCGGGTCGAGCACCTGCGAGCCGATGTGCGCGTGCAGCCCGATGAGCTCCAGCTCGGGACGGGCCAGCACCGCGAGCAGCGCCGTCATCGCCGGGCTGTCGCCGCCGTCGGGCGCCGGGGCGATCGACAGCCCGAACTTCTGGTCCTCGTGGCTGGTCGCGATGTACTCGTGGCCGCCGGCGTGCACGCCCGTGGTGAGCCGGACCATGACGCGGGCCGGGCCGGTCGCGCGGCGGGCCACCGCATCCGCGACGCGGTCCACCTCGTCGAGCGAGTCGAGCACGATGCGTCCGACCCGGGCGTCGAGCGCCCGGGCGATCTCGCCGTCCGACTTGTTGTTGCCGTGCAGCCCGATGCGCTCCCCCGGGACACCCGCGAACAGCGCGACGCCGAGCTCACCACCCGTCGAGGTGTCCACCAGGAGGCCCTCGTCGGCGACCCAGCGCGCGACGGCCACCGACAGGAACGCCTTGCCGGCGTAGTACACGTCGACACCGGTGCCGATCTCGGCGAACGCGGCCTGGAACACCAGGCGCAGCACCCGCGCCCGGGCCCGCAGGTCGAGCTCGTCGAGCACGTAGGCCGGGGTGCCGTGCTCGTCGGCGAGCGCCCGCACGTCGAGGCCGCCGACACGCAGCGCACCGTCCTCGCCCCGCTCGACCGAGGCCGACCAGGGCGATCCCAACGGGCCGCGGGCGTCCGCCGGCTCGTTCACATCCGCTCCGGGGCACTGACCCCGAGCAGCCCCAGCCCGGTGGCGAGCACCTGGGTCGTCGCATCGTTGAGCCAGAGCCGGGTGCGGTGCACGTCGGACACCTCCTCGTCCCCGAACGGGGTGACGCGGCGCTGGTCGTACCACTTGTGGTACGCCCCGGCGAGCTCCTCCAGGTAGCGCGCGACGCGGTGCGGCTCGCGCACGGTCGCGGCCTGCTCCACCACGCGCGGCAGCTCGGCGAGCTGGCCCAGCAGCACGGCCTCCGACTCGTGGTCGAGCAGGCTCGCGTCGAACCCGTCGGCCCGGCGCACCCCGGCCGCGGCCGCGTTGCGCGCGACGTTGACCGTGCGGGCGTGGGCGTACTGCACGTAGAACACCGGGTTCTCGTTGGTGGCCTTGGCCAGCAGGTCGAGGTCCAGGTCGATCGAGGTGTCGTAGGACGAGCGCACGAGCGAGTACCGCGCCGCGTCGACGCCGACCGCGTCCACCAGGTCGTCGATCGTCACGACGGTGCCGGCGCGCTTGCTCATCCGCACCGGTTCGCCGTCCTTGACCAGGTTGACCAGCTGGCCGATGAGGATCTCGAGGTTGACCCGCGGGGTGTCACCGAACGCCGCGCACACGGCCATCATCCGGCCGATGTACCCGTGGTGGTCGGCGCCCAGCATGATGACGACCCGGTCGAAACCGCGCTCGCGCTTGTCGAGGTAGTAGGCGATGTCCCCGGCGATGTAGGCGGCCTCGCCGTCGGACTTGATGACGACGCGGTCCTTGTCGTCGCCGAAGTCCGTGGTGCGCAGCCACGTCGCGCCGTCCTGCTCGTAGATGTGCCCGGCCGCGCGCAGCCGCGCCACCGCCCGGTCGACGGCGCCCGAGGAGTGCAGCGCGTCCTCGTGGAAGTAGACGTCGAAGTGCACGCCGAAGTCGGCCAGCGAGGCCTTGATCTCGTCGAACATGAGGTCGACCCCGCGGCGGCGGAACGCCTCGGTGGCCTCGGCGTCGTCGAGCGTGCGCGGGTCGGGCTCACCGGCGGCCGCCGCGTCGGCGATCACCCGGTCGGCGATGTCGGAGATGTACTGGCCGCCGTAGCCGTCCTCCGGGGCCTCCAGGCCGCGGGCGCGGGCCAGCAGCGAGCGGGCGAACCGGTCGATCTGCGCACCGTGGTCGTTGAAGTAGTACTCGCGCTCGACGCGGGCACCGGCAGCCGTCAGGACGCGGGCGAGGGAGTCCCCCACCGCGGCCCAGCGCACCCCGCCGATGTGCAGCGGACCGGTCGGGTTGGCCGAGACGAACTCCAGGTTGACGCTCTGCCCGGCGAGGCTGTCCCCGCGCCCGTAGGCGGGGCCCTGCTCGACGATGGTGCGCGCCAGCTCACCGGCGGCAGCGGTGTCGAGCCGGATGTTGAGGAAGCCCGGGCCGGCGATCTCGACGGCTGCGACCCCCGGGGTGCTCGACAGGCGTGCGGCCAGGTCGGTGGCCAGGGCACGCGGGTTGGTGCCGGCCGGCTTGGCCAGCTGCAGGGCCACGTTGGTCGCCCAGTCGCCGTGCTCGCGCTGCCGCGGTCGCTCCAGGTGCACCTGCGCAGGGACCTGCGCGGGGTCGAGTGCGAGGGTGCCGTCCTCGACGGCGTTCAGCAGTGCGGCCCGCAGGGCCGCGGCGAGCTGTGCGGGGGTCATTCGGTCAGCGTACCGAGGAGCCGACCACCACCGTGCCGCACATAGGACGATCGGCCCCGGCGGACCTCCCGGCGTGGAACACTGAGACCCATGCCGGGACGAGGACGTTGACGCGATGGCGCGCAGACCAGGACTGATCGACGCGACCGTCGAGGAGCTGCGGTCCCGGATCGTGTCGGGGCAGTGGCCGGTGGGCACCCGCATCCCGACCGAGCCGGCACTCGTCGAGCTGCTCGGCGTGGGCCGCAACACCGTGCGCGAGGCCGTCCAGGCACTCGTGCACTCCGGGCTCGTGGAGCGGCGGCAGGGGTCGGGCACCTACGTGCTCGGCGTCTCCGAGCTGGCCGTCACCATGGGCCGCCAGATCGCCGACGCCCGCCAGTCCGACGTGGTGGAGGTGCGCCGCGCGCTCGAGGTCGAGGCCGCCCGGCTGGCCGCCCGCCGCCGCACCCCGGCCGAGGCCGCCGCGATCGAGACGGCCCGCACCCAGCGGCGCGACGCCTACCTGGCCGGTGACCTCGACGCGATGGTCGAGACCGACCTGTCGCTGCACCGCGCGATCGTGCGGGCCTCCGGCAACCCGGTGCTCATCGACCTGTACGACAACCTCATCGACGCCATCGGCGAGAACATCCGGTTCAACTTCGTCACCGACGGCGACACCCACGGGGCCGCGGCGCACGACGGTCTGGTGCGCACGATCATCGAGCAGGACGCCGGTGGCGCCGGCCGCGAGACCGCCGACTACCTCTCGGCGCTGCTCGACGAGCCCGAGGGCTGATAGGGTCGTCCCCCGAACGCCCGCGAGGGCGTCCCGCGCCTGTAGCTCAGTGGATAGAGCGTCTGCCTCCGGAGCAGAAGGTCGCAGGTTCGAATCCTGTCAGGCGCACGTTCGTCGAAGGGCGCGACCTCCACTGGGGTCGCGCCCTTCGCCATGCCGGGTGACCTGCGAGAACACCGGCCAGATGGCGGTCGGCAGAGCGACTGGCCGCCGGGCGACCTCAGATCGAGCTCACCGGTGAGGGGGGCCTTGACTGCCACCCGGGCTCAGTCGGGGGGATGCCGTAGCTCTTGTCGGTCAGGTCGTCCCAGTCGCCGAACGCGGGTCGGTCCATCCAGAACCCCTCGCTGTGGACGTGCTCACTGGTGCCCACGTCCTTCGTCGAGTGCTCCTTGTCCACGATGATGACGGTGGCCGACCCGTCCGGCTCGAACGCGCAGGTGACGTGCCGCAGGGCCTGGAACTCGACGTACTCGTGCTCGTCGTCGGGGTAGGTGTAGTCGATCGTTCGCGACCGCCACAACCGACCGTCGATCGGGGCGTAGTCGGTGAGGTGAGTGACCGACCCGACCGGGGAGAAGAACCGTGCCCTCACCCAGCCGTTCGGTGCGAAACCGACCGTCCACCGAGCCTGGACGGTCTGCTCGTCGATCACCTGCGACGCGTCCACCACGACGAACGAGCGGTCCAGCGTCGCGTACCGCGCGCGCGCCTCGTCGAGGGTCATCCAATGACACTCAGGGAACGGGCGCCCAGTCTGCGAGCTCCAGTGCTCGGTGTACCGCACCGGGCCGGTCACGGCGCCCCCTTCGGCAGTCGGTAGATCGTCCCGGCAGGATCCACGATCATGACGTCCTTCTCGGCAGCGAAGCGATGCACGTCGAGCGGGACCGGGGTGCTCTGCACCGGGACCTCGAGCATCATCTGACCGCCGAGCGGTCGCCGATCGACGACCGCTCGGCAACCGCTCACACGGCCGCCGACCCGCGGGCTTCGATCGCGCGCCGAACGATCCGCCGCTCCCTCATCCTGCGGATCTCGGGTTCGACGCCCAGCGCGAGCACGTTGGCAGTGGCATGGAGAGCGATCACCCAGAGCAGCTGCCCGGTGACCAGGTAGACCGCCATGAGGACGACGCCAACGACAGTGGCGTTGACCAGTCCCACCGCCTTCTGCTCCACATGCAGCGCGACGAAGACAACGGTAGGCGCGACCACCGCCAGAGCGACGCCGGCCCCTCGGGTGTACAAGAGCGTCGGCAGAAGGGCGCGGAACACGACCTCCTCGAGACACCCCAGGACCGCTGATCCGATGGTCATCACGGTGTGCTCGGCCCTGCCCGTCGTCGCGAAGACCTGGTCGAGCCGGCGTCCGATCTGCCGGTCCGAGAAGGGCCGCAGAACGAGGTACTGCCAGGAGACGGACAGCAGTGAGACGGCGACGAGGCCGACGAGGACCGGCGCGGCGGATCCGGACCCGGGGTCGAGCCGCGTGCGCACCCAGCTGACGGCACCGAGGGCGCCGGCCGCGTCCAGGAACTGCGCCACCGGGGCGCCTCCAAGGTCGCGCGCGAGAAGAGCGAGAGCAACCAGCACCGCGATGCGCAGCAGATACGAGCCGATCAGTCGTGGCATGCGTTCACCGCGCAGCCCCAGGGGTCGCGGCCGCACGAGCATGACACCGATGCTCGTCGAGATCAGGAGGGAACAGACGAGGAAGTACTCCGGCGTCAGATCACTGGGACGCATCGCCGACCCCGGAGACCTGGGGTGCCCACCCCCCGTCGAGGCACGCGGCCACCCGGTCCAGGAAGTCGCGACTCCCTGTCCGGGTCCCTGCCTCGATGCGTCCGAGCACGCGTCGTCCTAGGTACCTCGCCTGGGGCCGCAGGTCGTCGACGTCGACCACGCAGGTCAGACGCAGGAGAGATCCAGCGATCGTTGGCGTGACCTCGTGCACGTTCTCGAACGGGACGGCGGGTACTGGTTCGATCTGCCGAACCCGGGCGCCCAGCCCGGACGGCGCGCGCTCCACCGCGAGAAGCACCCGGTCACCGGGGCCGCCAGGACGCACGACGAGCTCGTGGATCTCCCGCCCGGCCTCCGGCTGCCGGCGCGCTCCGCTCAGGATGCCCTCGGCGAGGAGATGAGCGTGCTCGGGCGGCTCGATCAGTGCCCAGACGCTGGACGGCGGATGGCTGAGCTCGATCGACTCCGGCCAGCGCAGGACGCGTGCGCCGGGGCCATCCCCGTCGCTCGCGGCCAGGACAGGATCGACGTCCGCGAGGCCGGTGCGAATCGTGCGCACCCGGACGCCGAGCACCTCCAGGATCGTCGCAGCCACCGAGTCCGGTTCGTCGAGCAGCCCGAGCAGGAGGTGCTCCGTGGTGATCGGCGCCCTGAGCGGGGCATAGCCCGTGGCGCTGCGCAGGACTCGTCCAAGGACGGGCGAGTACGCCACGGTGCCGGAGGTGCGGGGCCCGAGCTCCTGCAGCGCCTCGACACCCGCGACCACCGCGTCGACATCGGCACCGCACCGCGCGAGCGTGATCCCCGCGGGACCCCAGACGTCGTCCGCGAGCGCCGCGAGAAGCTCTCCGCTCCCCACCCGCTGGCGTGGCTGCCCGATAGCCTTCGCGGCTGCCAGCACGTAGGTCGCGCGGCGGCTGAGGTTCAGGGGGTCCCTGCCGCTCATCACCCTCGTAGACCTTCCGCCAGCCGGCGGCTCCGCCCCCGGCCGAAGCCCGAAGCTCGCTGTTCCGGGACCACGACCCGGCAGCGCGGGTCCGAGGGGTGCAAGCACGCCATGGCGCGACGGTAGCGGCGCAGGCCGGCATCGATCCGGCGATCCGACACCCGGACGAGGTGTTCATTCGGACGTCTCCCGACGGTCGCCAGGTGCCGACCCCGCAGTCGTCGGACCGGACCGGTCAGCGCGTGCTCCCCGCCTTCCGGGTCCAGCGTCCGGGGCGGACGGCCAGGCTCAGCCCGCGCCGTGTCGACGGTGACCGCTGGAGGACCACCCCGTCGATCCCGCCCGGCCCTCAGGCGTCGACGACGCACCACGCACGTCGCACCCGCGCCCGCGTCGGCACGCAGCACACCGGCCCGGCCGGGGACCGCCGCGAGGGCGACCACCCGGCCGGGCCGGTACACATCGGACCCGAAGGGCCCGCCTCAGGCCGGGACCGCCCCCACCAGGGCGCCCGGACGCTGCTCGGGGACGGTGCCGCCGGCGGCGCGCACCACCGTGCCGCTGCGGCCCTGCATCGCCAGCGGTGCCTTCTCCAACGAGCAGATCACCGCGGTGCGACCCGGCCCGCTCGCGGCGAACTGCATCGCCGCCTGGACCTTGGGCAGCATCGAGCCGGCGCCGAACTGGCCCTCGTCGACGTACCGCTGGGCGGTCGCCAGGTCCAGCCGGTCCAGGTCGCGCTGGTCCGGGGTGCCGAACCCGATCGCGACCCGGTCCACGGCGGTGAGGATGAACAGGTAGTCCGCCCCCACCACCTCGGCCAACTTCGCCGAGGCGAAGTCCTTGTCGATGACCGCCGGGACCCCGTGCAGGTCACCGTGCTCGTCCCGCACCACGGGCACGCCTCCCCCGCCGCACGCGACCACGATGAACTCGTGGTCGAGCAGGTTGAGGATCGAGTCCCGCTCGACGATGCCGACCGGCCGCGGTGAGGCGACCACCCGGCGCCAGCCCCGGCCGGCGTCCTCGACCATGACGAGGTCGGGGTCCGCGTCGGACATCGCCTGCGCGGTGGCCTCGTCGTAGAACCCGCCGATCGGCTTGGTCGGCCGGGTGAACGCCGGGTCGTCGGCCGCGACCTCCACCTGGGTGACCACCGAGGCGACGTGCCACGGCATGCCGACCCGGTGCAGCTCCTTGGCCAGGCCCTGCTGCAGGTGGTACCCGATGTACCCCTGGCTCATGGCCGTGCACTCGGGCAGGTCCATCGCGCTCACCTTGTCGGTGTGCTGGGACGCCACCTCGAAGGCCAGGGAGATGGCCCCGACCTGCGGGCCGTTGCCGTGGGACACGATGATCTCGTGCCCCTGGGCGATGAGGCCCACCAGGGACGGCGTCGCCTCCTCGATCCGCGCCCGCTGCTCGGCCGCGGTGCTGCCCAGGGCGTTGCCGCCGAGGGCGATGACGATGCGGGACATTCAGAGGATCCCGGCCAGGACGTGCTCGAGCTCGGCACGGGCGTCGTCGACCTTGACCGGGTTGACGACCTCCGGACGCAGGAAGTAGACGAGCAGCGCCCGCTGGGCCGTGAGGCGGTTGCCGGCCTCGTCGAACGCGAGCGAGTACGCCGAGTCGAGCACCTCGTCGGTGACCTCCTCGCCGCGGGTGGCGGGCAGGCAGTGCATGAACTTCGCACCCTCACCGGCCAGGGCCATGAGCTCGGCGTTGACCTGGTACTTCGGCATGAACACGGCGAGCCGCTCGGCCTCGCCGAGCTCGGCCTCGTAGTCGCCGTACCAGACGTCGGTGTAGACGAAGTCGGCACCCTCGAGCGCCTTGTGCGCGTCGTCGGTCACCAGGATGCTGCCACCGGACACGGCGCAGTTCGCCCGGCCCAGGTCCTGCAGGGACTCGCGCAGCTGGAACCGCTCCGGGCCGAACTGGGCGAACTCCATGCCCATCTTCGTGGTGATCATCATGAGCGAGGCGCACACCTGGGTGGCGTCGCCGACGAAGACGACCTTGCAGTCCTCGAGGCGCTTGCCGGCCGGCAGGTGCTCGACCATCGTGATGAGGTCGCCGATCTCCTGCGTCGGGTGGTTGTAGTCCGACATGCCGTTGAGCACCGGGATGGTCGCGTGGGCGGCCAGGTCGACGACGGTCTGGTGCCGGGCCACGCGGGCCATCACGACGTCGACCAGGCGGGACAGGACGCGCGCGGTGTCCTCGATGGACTCGTGCCCGCCGAGCTGGATCTGGCCGGGCGCCAGGTACTGGGCGTGCCCGCCGAGCTGGGACATCGCGGTCTCGAACGAGACCCGGGTGCGGGTCGAGGACTGCTCGAAGATCATGCCGAGCGTGCGCCCGTGCAGCAGCGGCGGGAAGTAGCCGACCTGCACGCACTTCTTGAGGGTGAGGCCGAGGTCGACGATGTCGAGGATCTCGGCCTTGGTGAGGTCCTGGGTGTCGATGAAGTTCCGGACGGTCATGATCGTCTCCTTCGAACGGTGCCGCGCAGGGTGCGGGCAGGGTGCTGACGGGGGTGCTGCGGGTAGGTCGAGCTCCAGGCACGTCCGGGCGGACGGGCCTGCGGGGTGCACGAGGGCAGGGCGCGGCCAGGCCGGGTCACCGAGGGGTTGGGGACCCGCACCGTGGACGGGCGGGACGGGGGCCGGGGCGCGGCCCGGCGCCGGTCCGGGACCGGCCGCACCTGCGAGCGGTGCGGCCGGTGCCGGCCGTGCGCGGCTAGCGGCCGGAGGGCTGCTGCTGGGTGATGCAGTGCACGTTGCCGCCGCCGAGCAGGATCTCCCGGCCGGGCACCGTGAGGACCCGGCGCGGGGCGAACAGCTCGGTGTACGCGGCGACGGCGGCGTCGTCGTGCTCGTCGTCGAACGTGGGCAGCACGACGATGTCGTTGCCGATGTAGGAGTTGACGTACGACCCCGCGAGCCGGTCGCCGGCCTCCCGCGGCAGGGTGCCCTCGACCGAGTCGACCCCGGCTGACTCCTCGGCCGTGATGAAGATCGGACCGGGCTGGTGGATCTTCACCACCTCGAACTCCCGGCCGCGGGCGTCAGTGCTCGACTCGAGGACCTTGAGCGCGGCCGCCGAACGCTCGTACTGCGGGTCGGCCTCGTCGTCGGTCCAAGTGAGCATGACCTTCCCCGGCTCGACGAACCGGCAGAAGTTGTCCACGTGCCCGTTCGTCTCGTCGAGGTAGACGCCGTACGGCAGCCAGACGACGACGTCGACACCGAGGTGGTCGCGCAGGTGCTGCTCGATCTGCTCGCGGGTCAGGTCGGGGTTGCGCCCGGCGGACAGCAGGCACTCCTCGGTGACCAGGACGGTGCCCTCGCCGTCGACGTCGATCGAGCCGCCCTCGAGCACGAGCGGCGCCTTGTACCGGTCGCAGCCCTCGATCTCGAGGACCTTGCGCGCCACGGCGTCGTCGGCGGCCCACGGGAAGTACAGCCCGTCGACCAGACCGCCCCAGGCGTTGAAGTCCCAGTCGACGCCGCGCACGTCGCCGGCGTCGTTCACGACGAACGTGGGGCCGCTGTCGCGCACCCAGGAGTCGTCGTTGGACATCTCCACGACGCGGATGTGGTCCGGCAGCATGCTGCGGGCGTTGTCGTACTGCCGGGCCGAGACCGCGACGGTGACCGGCTCGGTCGTGGCGATGGCCGTGGCGACCGCGGTGAACGCGGCCTGGGCCGGCCGGCCGCCGAGCCGCCAGTTGTCCGGGCGCTCGGGCCAGATGAGCCAGCAGCCGGTGTGGTGGGCCCACTCGGCCGGCATGCGGTACCCGTCGGCCCGGGGGGTGGTGGTGAGGGTGCGAGACATGGTGGAACCGCCTTTCGGGGTCAGAGCGGGGTGTCGGCGAACTGCTGCCGGACGGAGTCGGGGTCGTCGCCGCGTTCGAGGGCGCGTTCGCGGGTCCACCGGGGTGACCGGAAGCAGAAGTACTCCTGGAAGGCGACCGTGACGGCGAGGCCGACGAGGATCGACCCGGTGGCCGCCCACGAGTAGCTGAACGGGTTCCAGACGAAGAACAGGACGGCGATGACGAGCAGGGCCGTGGGCACCCACGTGATGAGCCAGGTGGCCACGGGGCCGCCGGGGACGCGGTACGGGCGGGGCCGGTCGCCGTCGATGCGGCGCAGCGTGCGGAACGCCAGCATCATGACGATGTACGGCAGCAGGAAGATCACCGAGGAGAACGCGAACAGGTTCCAGAACACGTCGTCGATGGCGCCGTCGGTGAGCGAGAACAGGGCGGCGTAGCCGACGGTGAACACCGTCCCGACGACCGAGCACAGCATGGCCGCACCGACCGGGGTGCCGCGCTCGGGGTGCACCCGGGCGAACACCTTGGGCAGGTCGCCCTGCTGGGCGGCCTCGGCGGCGGCGAGGTTGGCCCCGATGGTCCAGGGCACGAGGCAGGCGAAGAAGCAGAACAGGGCGCCGATGCCGAGTGCGGTGACGATGACGTGGGCGACCGCGGACTCGCCCAGACCACGCTGCAGGGCGTCGATGAGGCCGGTGGTGCTGGAGATCTCGTCGGCCGGCAGGATGAGCTGCATGCCGACGGTGGCGATGAGGTAGAAGCCGCCGATGAGGGCCCCCGCCACGGCGATGGTGCGCGGCACGTCGCGCTTGGGGTTCTCCATCTGGGTCGAGGCGGACGACATGAGCTCGAAGCCCAGGAAGTTGTAGATGACGATGGGCAGCGCGGCGGCGAAGGCCGGCAGCGCATCGGTCGGCAGCATCGTGCTCGCGGTCCACTCGGTGGCCGAGCCGTGGTTGGTGGCGTAGATGCCACCGGCGACGGCGAGCGCGACGATCACCGCGATGGTGATCCCGGCCCCGACGTTGGACACCCAGGTGCCGGTCTCCAGGCTGCGCGCGTTCACCCAGTAGTTGATCCAGATGAGCACGACGGTGATCGCGATCTGCACCCAGAAGTTGAGGTGTCCGCCGAAGAACATCGAGGAGATGGCGCCGGAGAACATGAGGTAGACGCTCGGTACCCACAGGCCGACGTTCAGCCAGTACCACCAGGAGACCCGGCTGCCCCACCGGTTGCCGAAGGCCCGCACGACCCAGGCGTAGATGCCGCCTGCGTCGGGGTAGGCCGAACCGAGCTCCGCGGTGACCAGGCCGTACGGGACGAAGAACGCCCCGATGATCGCGATGGTCCAGAAGATGGCGGTGGGACCGACCGCCGCGGTCACGGTGAGCTGGGACAGCAGCAGCATCGCTGCGACCGAGAACAGGACCATGTCGAAGAGTCGGAAGGCGGGACGACCGGTGGTCCCGGTCTCCACCGGGGGTCGGTCGGTCTGGGCGGCCATGAGTGCTCCTTTGCCAGTGCCGCTGACGTGCATGACACGAAGCCGGCGCCGGCACCTCGCCCCGGTCACCCTGCCCCGGTGGCCCCTGGGCCGCCTGGCGGCCTGGACGTCACCGGACCGCCGGGCGGACCGTGCCGAGATGTGTACAAACGCACAACTTCGATATGTACAAACGTACAAGTCTGGTCATGCAGGCCTAGGGACCAATGTCCCCGCCGTCCCAGGCTCCCCCGGAACCGCCCTCAGCCGGCCGTCCCCGCCGGGCACAACCGGTCCACGGCCACCCGCAACCGGCTCGACAGGTCCGGCACGTCGAGCTCGCCGTTCGCCACCGCCTCGAGCATGAGCCCGTCCACCAGGCAGGCGATGATCTGCACCACGACCTCACGCGGCAGCGCCGGGTCGCTCGGCGGCAGCACCCGGTCCACGAGGCCGCCGATCATCGCCGACCACGCCTGGGTCTGCGGCCGCAGGGCGACGTTGCGGGTCGCCTCCATGAACATCTCGAACAGCGCGAGGTCGTACAACGGGTCGGCCGTCGTCTTGTCGAAGAACATCTGAGTGAGCAGCGCCACCGACCGGTCCACGTCGACCGGCCCCTGCACCGCCTCGACGATCGCCGCCAGCCGCACCGACTCGGCCGCCTGGGCGTGCTCCATCGTCTGCAGCAGCAGGTCGTCACGGTCCGTGAAGTAGTACGTCGTCGAGCCCAGCGCCACCTGGGCGGCGTCCGCGACGGCCCGGTGCGTCACCGCCGCCGACCCCCCGGTGCCGAACACCCGGACCGAGGCGTCCAGGATGAGGTCCCGCTTGCGCTGACCGCTCGTCGTCGTGGCCCGCTCCCGCGGACGCCGCTCGGCCGGACCGTCTACCCCGGACATCGTGGTGCTTCCCCTCGCCGATCGACTGCGGGCGGTCCGTCCCGCCCCGGCGGCGGGCACGTCGGCGCCACCCCCACCCGGCATTATCGCGCCCTGGCTGGGCGCCCCGGCCGGGACCACGCCACCAGGCGCCCGTCACGGCGGGCACGTCGAGGGGCACCCCGGGTGCGGGCCCGAGGTGCCCCTCGACGCTTCAGCCCCGCGCGCGCAGCACCGGCGTCAACCAGTCGCCGGCACCGTCCCGCCCGAACAGCGGGAGCACGTCGAGCGCGGCCTCGACCTCGACGGCCTGCCCGCCGTCGTGGGTACGTCCTGTGGTCAGATCGGTCCAGACGGCACCGGCGGGCAGGTAGACCGTCCGCCCGGCGGCCCCCGGCTGCACCACCGGGGCGACCAGCACGTCGGGCCCGAACAGGTACTCGTCGCCCACCTGCCAGGACCGGGCGTCGGCGGGGAACTCGTGGAACAGCCCGCGCATCACCGGCTGACCGGCCGTGTGCGCCTGCGCCATGAGCGAGCGGGTGTAGGGCCGCATCGCCTCCCGCACGGCCAGGTAGCGGCGCAGCACGGCGTAGACGTCCTCGCCGAAGCTCCACAGCTCGTTGCCGGCCCCGCTCGGGCTGCGGCGCGACCCGTCGGCGGCCTGCACGGGGTGCCCCGGGCGCCGGTCTCCGTGCATCCGCATCACCGGGCTGAAGGTGCCGAACTGGAACCAGCGCACCAGCAGCTCGTGGAAGGCCGGGTCACGCACGTCCCCGCCGTGGAACCCGCCGATGTCGGTGGTGAACCACGGGATCCCCGCCGCGCCCATGTGGATGCCGGCGACGACCTGCCGCCGGAAGTCCTGCCAGGTCGCCCGGATGTCCCCCGACCACACGAGCGCGCCGTACCGCTGGCTGCCGGCCCACGCGCAGCGGACCAGGTTGACCACCTGCTCCTGCCCGGCCGCCGTCATGCCGTCGAAGAAGGCCTGCGAGAAGCGCTGCGGGTAGATGTTCGCCACCTGCTGGCCCGGGCCGGCGTGGTAGCGGTAGTTGTCGACGTCGTAGCGGCCGTACTCCGGCTCGGCCTCGTCGAGCCAGAAGGTGCGCACACCCTTGTCGTAGTAGTTCGTCCGGCACAGGTCCCACAGCGCCGCACGGCCACCGGGGTGGGTGACGTCGAGGAACATGCTCGGGCCCTCGAAGCTCATCTGGACGTCGAGCCCGCGGTCGGCCCGCACCAGGTGGTTGTCCGCGCGCAGCCGGGCGAAGTTCTCCGACTCGACGGAGACCTGCGGCCACACCGAGACCATGAGCTCGATGCCGAGCGCGTCCAGCTCGGCGACCATCGCCGCCGGGTCCGGCCAGAACTCCTCCTCGAACCGGTAGTCACCCATGTGCGGCCAGTGGAAGAAGTCGGCGACCACGACGTCGAGCGGCAGCTCGCGCCGGTGGTACTCGCGCGCCGTCTCCAGCAGCTCGTCCTGGGTGGCGTAGCGCAGCTTGCTCTGCCACAGCCCCAGACCGTGCTCGGGCATCATCGGCACGTGCCCGGTGACGTCGGCGTAGGCGGCGGCGATCTGGGCGGGGGTGTCGCCTGCGGTCACCCAGTAGTCGAGCTGACGGGTGCTCTGCGCCACCCACTCGGTCCGGTTGCGGCCGAAGGTCGCCCGCCCGATCGCCGGGTTGTGCCACAAGAACCCGTACCCGGCGCTCGACACGACGAACGGCACGGACGCCTGGGAGTTGCGGTGCACCAGCTCGAGCGTCGAGCCCTTGAGGTCCACGAGCTCCTGCTGGTAGAGCCCCATCCCGACGAGGTGCTCGTCCGGGTCGGACTCGAACGCGGCCGTGAGGTGGTGGTCACCGCCGACGATCGCCCGGTAGTCCCGGGCGCGCAGCTTGAGCGAGCCACCGTCGTCGAGCTCCTTGAGCAGCACCCGGCCGGTGGCGTCGAGGAACGTGAGCGTGCAGGAGCTCACGTCGTAGCCGCACTGCGCGTCGAACTCCTGACGGGCGGTCAGCCGGGCCGTGATCCGGCCGTTGACCAGCACCGCCTCACCCTCGTCGATCTCGACGACCGGTGCCGACCCCGGGTCGGGCAGCAGCGCCCAGTCGTCGTCGGCGAGGGGTCCCGACAGGGTGGATCGCACCCGGATGCCGTCGCTGCCCCAGGCGGCGACGACGAGGGTCTCGCCGTCGCCGGTCCAGGTGAGGCTGCGGCCGTCGGTCTGAAAGTGCGTCACAGGAGGTGCTCCGTCTCGAGGAAGAAGGGGTGGTGGGTGCGCGCGGACGTCAGCGGGCGAGCTCGATCGCGGCCCACGAGATCGGCGGCAGCTCGACGAGCAGCGCGCCGTCGTCGGTCACGGTGCACACCAGCGGGGCCGGGGTGACGCGGTCCGGGTCGGCGAGGGTGTTCTGGGCCGTCGGGTCGTCGTCGTGCAGCACGTGCGCCGCCACCACCCGGGTGGCGCCCAGCTCGGCCAGGTCGATCCGGACGGACGTGGGCGCGTCCTGCCGGCGGTTGACCAGGAAGACGGCGGCGCGGCCGGTCTCGTCGTCGAACGTCGCGGCGACGTCCACGACGGGGACGTCGCCGAAGGTCGCCGTGGGCATCGTCGGGCAGTCCACGAGCGGCGCCAGGACGGTGCCGGCGGCCAGCCGCGAGGTGAGCGCGAACGGGTAGAACGTGGTCTGCCGCCAGGCCGGCCCGCCCGGTTCGGTCATGATCGGCGCGATGACGTTGACCAGCTGGGCCAGGCTCGCGGCACGCACCCGGTCGTGGCGGCGCAGCATCGTGATGAGCAGGCTGCCGACCACCACGGCGTCGGTCACGGTGTAGGTGTCCTCGAGCTGGCGCGGGGCGATCGGCCAGGGCACGGCCCGGCCGGCCTTCTCGTCGGCTGCGACCTGCGCCTCGATCACCTGCCACCCGGTGAGGTCCCACACGTTCCACTCGTCGAACGAGAGCGCGATCTGCCGGTCGGAGCCGCGCAGCTGCTGCACGTGGTCGGCCGCGGTGACCACCGTCGTGATGAACCGGTCCATGTCGACCGAGGAGGCCAGGAACGAGGCCCGGTCACCGTGGTCCTGGTAGTAGGCGTGGCACGAGATGTAGTCGACGACGTCGTACGCGTGCCCCAGCACGGTGCGCTCCCACTCGCCGAACGTGGGCATGGACGAGCCGGACGACCCGCACACGACGAGCTGCAGACCGCTGTCCGCCTGCTTCATCGCGGCACCGGTGCGGGCGGCCAGCCGGCCGTACTCGTCGGCGGTCATGTAGCCCGTCTGCCAGGGGCCGTCCATCTCGTTGCCCAGGCACCACATGCGCACCCCGTGCGGGGCCGGCGAGCCGTTGGCCACGCGCTGGTCGGCGAGCGCCGTGCCGGGCTCACCGTTGGTGTACTCCAGCAGGTCGAGCGCCTCGGCGATGCCCCGGGTGCCGAGGTTGACCGCCATCATGAGCTCGACGCCGGTGAGCCGGGTCCAGGCGGCGAACTCGTCGAGGCCGATCTGGTTGGTCTCGCGCACGTGCCAGGCCAGGTCACGCCGCACCGGCCGGTTCTCCCGCGGGCCCACCCCGTCCTCCCAGCGGTAGCCCGAGACGAAGTTGCCCCCGGGGTAGCGCACGGTGGACACCCCGAGCTCGGTGACCAGGTCGACGACGTCGCGGCGGAAGCCGTCCTCGTCGGCGCTCGGGTGGCCGGGCTCGTAGATGCCGCCGTACACGCAGCGCCCCAGGTGCTCGACGAACGACCCGAACAGGCGTCGGTCGAGACGGGCCACGGCGTGCTCGGGGCGCACGCTGATGCTCACGGTGGGCATGGAGAGGTTCCTTTCGGGCACGACGTGGGGCAGGTCGAGGAGGACGGGTGGGGGCTCAGTCCTTGACCGCGCCGGCGGTCACCCCGGCGGCGACGTACCGCTGGGCGAAGACGAGCAGGACGGTCGCCGGGATGGAGGCCAGGACGGCCGAGGCCATGACGGCGTTCCAGTTGGTGGACTCGGCGCCGACGAACCGGAACAGCGCGAGCGTGATCGGCGTGATCGAGTTGCCCGAGGTGAGGGTCTGGGCGTTGAGGAAGTCCCCCCAGGCGAACAGGAAGGCGAACAGCCCGGCGGTGACCACGGCGTTGCGGCTGAGCGGCACGACGATCGAGCCGAACGTGCGCAGCCGGCCGGCCCCGTCGATGCGGGCGGCCTCGAGCAGCTCGTCCGGGATGGTCCGCATGAACGCCTGCAGCAGGATGATCGCGAACGGCACCGAGGCGGTCGAGTCGGCGAGCACCAGCCCGAACGGCGTGTTGAGCAGGCCGAGCTGCTTGTAGAGCGCGAACAGCGCGGTGACCACGACGACGCTGGGCACCATCTGGGCCAGCAGGAACGTGAACATGAGCGCCCCGGTGCCCGGTGCCCGCAGCTTGCTCATCCCGTAGGCCGCCGGCAGCGCGATGACCAGCACGAGCACGACGGTCGCGAGCGAGATCCACAGGCTGGTGCCCAGCGCCCCGAGGTTCTGCTGCAGGGCCAGCCGGTAGCCGTCGAGCGTCGGGTCGAGCGGCAGGAGCAGCGGCGGCGTGCGCACCAGGTCCGAGGGCTTGGTGAGCGAGACGTTGACCATCCAGTAGAGCGGGAAGAGCAGCCCGGCGCACAGCACGAGCCCGACGGCCGTGGTCAGCCAGCGACGTCCGGTACGCGGCCTCATGCGTCCATCTCCTTGCGCTGGGTGCGGATGTAGAACAGGCCGAGCACGAGGGCGACGAGGAACAGCAGCGTCGCGACGGTCGCACCCAGGCTGAGGGACTGCTCCGTCCCGCCCTGGAACGAGAGCTTGTAGGACCACGTCGCCAGGGTCTGCGAGCTGTCGACCGGCCCGCCCTTGGTGATGACCCAGATGACGTCGAAGGCCTTGATCGTGTAGACGAGCCCGAGCAGCAGGGTCACCTGGGTGACCGGGCGCAGCAACGGCCAGGAGATCGACCGGAACCGGCGCCACGGGCCCGCGCCGTCGAGCGCGGCCGCCTCGTAGAGCCCCTCGGGGATCGCCTGCAGCCCGCCGTAGAGCAGCACGAGGTTGAACGGGATGCCCAGCCAGATGTTGGCGATGATGACGGCCCACAGCGACCACGACGGGTCGGACAGCCAGCCGATGTGCGTGCCGAGCAGTGCGTTGACGATGCCGTAGTCCTTGTAGAACATCCAGCGCCACGTGGTGGCCGAGACGATGACCGGCAGCAGCCAGGGCACCAGGATGAGCGACCTGAACAGCGCCGACAGCGGGAACGTCCGGTTGAAGAACACCGCGAGCGCGAGCCCGATCGCGAACTGGAACACCAGCGAGACGACCGTGAACACCGCGGTGTTGAGCACCACCCTGGGGAACAGCGGGTGGCCGAAGATCGTCACGTAGTTGTCCAGGCCGACGAAGTCCGCCTGCCCGGTGAAGTACGACATGAAGGTGTAGTGCTGCAGGCTGAGCTCGCCGGTGCGCACGATCGGGTAGAGGAAGAAGAGCACCGAGTACAGGACGACCGGGAGGACGAACCCGAACGCCGCCAGGCGGGTCCGCCGGGTCGCCCGGCGACGGGCGGCGAGACGCTCTGCGTCGTCCCGCTCACCCGCCACCGGGCCCACGGCGCCCCGGGTGTGCTGTGCCACGTCGGGGCCGTCGCCTAGTTCGAGGCCGCGGCTGCGGTCTTGAGGGCGTCGGCGGGGCTGGACTGCCCGGCGACCGCGCTGGACAGCGCCTCGCCGAGGTGGGTCGCGACCGTCGCGTACGACGAGCCGAGGTCGGAGGTCCGGCTGCGGGCCGCGGCCACCGCGCTCACCCACGGCACCAGGCGCGGGTCCTTGGCGGCCTGTGCCTCGGCCTGGTCGGCGTACGGCGAGATGTAGGTCTGGCCGGTGAGCCAGCCGGTCAGGTTGTCCGGCTTGACGAAGCAGTTGACGAACGTCGCGGCGGCCTTGACGGCGGCCGGGTCCTTGCTCTGCACGATGTTGATGAACTCACCGCCGAGCGGGCTGGCGGCGTTGCCGCCGTCCTTGGCGGGGATCGGCACGACGGCGTACTTGATGCCGCTCTTGTCGAGGTCGTTGAGCTGCCAGGTGCCGTTCACCATCATCGCGGCGTGGCCGGCGGTGAACTGGTCGCGGATCTCCTGCTGGTTGAGCGTGACGTTCTCGCTGGACGCGTAGCCCTTGCTCACCAGGTCGACCCACAGCTGGAGGGCCTCGACGGTCTGGGGCGAGGAGATGTCGGTGAGCTCGGCGCCGGCGCCCCAGAAGAACGGCAGGAACTGGAAGGTGCCCTCGGCGTCGGGGCGGGCGGAGAACGCGATGCCGTACTGCGACTTGGACGTGTCGGTGAGCTTCTGGGCGTCCGCCTCGAGCTCGGCCCACGTGGTGGGCGGGGTCAGCCCGGCCGCGGTGAACATGTCGGTGTTGTAGAACAGCGCGAGCGTGTTGGAGCCGAAGGGGGCGCCGTACGTCTTGCCCTTGTAGTTGCCCGACGCGACGATGTTCGGCTTCATGGCCGAGGTGTCGACGCCCGAGGTCGCGTTGTCGACCAGGATCCCGGTCTCGGCGTACTGGGCGACGTTCGGGTTGTCGAGGATGACGAGGTTGGGCAGGTCACCGGTCGAGGCGGCCTGGGTGAGCCGGTCGCCCACCGCCTGGTCGACGGTGCGCTTGATGGTGATGCCGGTCTCCTTCTCGCACGCGGAGATGAGGCCCTCGTACGGCGAGCTGCCGGTGTTGTACTGCGTGTAGCCGTCCCACAGGGACAGCGAGGTGGCCGCGGCCGAGCCGGTGGCCGCCGGGGAGCCGCCGGAGGTGCAGGCGGCGGCCAGGAGCAGGACCGGGATCGAGGCGGCCACCCCAAGGGTCAGGCGTCGTTGCTTCACAACAGTCTTCCTCTCTGAAGAGTGTCATCCATCGCCGGTGCCTCGCGGCCGCATCACTGGTGAACCACTTCACCGACGCCGCGAGGCTAGCCGATCAGGAGAACCGGTTCAATAGGTTGGAGAACCGGTTCACAAGAACGAGACGTTCGTGACCGTCTCGTGACCTGGGACCGCGGTGCGACACCCTGGGCCACCCCGCGACGGCCCGTCAGCGCCCGACGAGCCCGCGCCCGGGCGCACCCGTCGAGCCGCGGTCGTGCAGCACGGCGGGCAGCAGCCGCACGGCCCCCGGCAGTGCCCCCGCGAGCTCGTCGAGGGCCCGGTTGACCGCCCACTCGACCATCGCCTGCCCCGGCAGGTCGACCACCGTCATCGCCGGGTACAGCGTCTCGAACTGCTCCTGCGGCGCCAACGACACCACCGACAGGTCCCCCGGGACCGACAGGCCCCGGGCGTTCAGCGCCCGGTCGAGCGCCGGCAACGAGGACACGCCGAGCACGAGCACCCCGGTGACCCCGGGCAGGACGGCGTGCACCTGCCCCAGCCACTGCTCGACGTCCGCGTCACTCGTGCCGGCGCACGGCTGGAAGGTGCCGCGCACCCCCAGCCGGTCGCACTCGGCGTCGAAGGCGTTCCAGAACCGCCGGCGGTACGCCAGCTCGTGACCGGGCCGTTCCGTGGGGGGCGCGAGCACCGCGAGCTGCCCGTGCCCCTGGGCCGCCAGGTGCTGCACCATGACGCGGGCCGCATGCCCGAAGTCCAGGTCCACCGCGGTGGTGCCGAGCCGGTCGTCCGGGATGCCGATGAGCACGGTCGACAGCCCCCGGTCGACGAGCAGCGGCAGCCGCGCCTCGACCACGCGGATGTCCATCACCACGATCGCGTCCGCGAGGATGTCACCGCGCAGCTCGTCGTCGCCGCGGCCCATGACGAGCACGTCGTAGCCACGGGGCTGCGCGGCGTACATCGCGGCGCGGACGAAGCGCATGAAGATGTCGACGTCGGCGTCCGGGGTGTCCGCGGACAGCGGGGCGAGCATCCCGAGGATGTTCGTCCGTCCCAGTGCGAGCGCCCGGGCCGCCGGTGAGGGCCGGTAGCCCAGCCGCGCGACGCTGGCCAGCACCCGGTCGACGGTCGCCTGCGGCAGCTTCTTGTTGCCCGACAGCACGTAGGACACCGTGCTGGCCGCGACCCCCGCGTCTGCGGCGACGTCACGGATGGTGGCCATGCGCTCACCCTAGGCGGTGCGACCTGCCCGCTGCGGCAGGCCACCACCGGCCTGAGCAGGGTGTCCACCGCCTCGGCCGGTCGGCGTCTCACCTCGCCCGCTCGCCTATCCTCACCTGCGTGCTCGTCCTGCTGCCGCCGTCCGAGGGCAAGTCGGCACCGACCGCCGGACCCGCGCTCGACCTGGCCGCGCTGTCCGCCCCGGAGCTGACCGCGCACCGCCGCGAGGTGCTCGACGCGCTCGTCGCCGTCAGTGCGACGCCGCAAGCCGCCCAGGTGCTCGGCGTCGGCCCGTCCCTGGCCGACGAGGTGGTGCGCAACACCCGGCTGCACGAGGCCGCCTCCGCACCCGCGGCGCAGGTCTACTCCGGGGTGTTCTACGCCGCGGCGGGTCTGGCCACGCTGCCGCCGGCCGCCGCCCGCCGGGCCTGCGACCAGGTGCGCATCGTGTCCGCCCTGTGGGGAGCCGTCGGCCCGGACGACCCCGTCCCGGCCTACCGGCTGTCGATGGGCACCGACCTGCCGGGCGTCGGGCCGCTGGCCGCGTACTGGCGCGACCGGCTGCCGCAGGCCCTGGACCCGATCGCCGGCGACCTCGTGGTGGACTGCCGCTCGTCGGCCTATGCGAGCGCCTGGACCCCGCCGGCCGACGTCTGCTGGGTGCAGGTGCGGGTCGAGCAGCAGGTGGGAGACCGGCGCCGGGTGGTCTCGCACCACGCCAAGCACGCCCGCGGCCTGCTCACCGGGCACCTGCTGCGGCACCGCGGCCGGGCGCCGCACGACGCCGG
>NZ_VWSD01000189.1 GCF_009829685.1 Cellulomonas citrea | reverse complement strand
GCGCTCGCAGGTGCCGCCGGCGTCGTCGGCGCCGAACGGCTGGCCGGTGCCCTGGTCGGCGCGGCGGGTCAGGGGCTCGTGGTCCGGCTGCGGGACGACCTCGCCGACCGGGTCCGGGCCCAGGTGGACGCCGAGTCCGGTGTCGCCGACCCCGTCCTCGCCGATCCCGATCTCGCCGCGGACGCCGCCTCGCGTCTGCAGCTGCGGCTGGCCGTGCTCAAGGAGCTGACATGACCTCACCGGACGAGCCGGCCGCGGTGCTGCACGGCGCGGTCACGGCGCAGATCTCCCGGCAGGTCACGGCGCTGCAGGAGGCGCTGGATCAGGCCGGGGACGTCATCGACCCGGCCACGGCGCAGCGGGCGACCGTCGCGCTGGAGCGCATCGCGGGTCGGCTCGAGCTGGGGGTGGACCGCACCGTCGTGGCGATCGTCGGCGGCACCGGGTCCGGCAAGTCCAGCCTGTTCAACGCGGTGACCCGGCTGCAGTTCGCCGACGTCGGCGACACCCGGCCCACCACGGCGCTGCCGTCGGCCTGCGTGTGGGGCCCCGACGGCGACCCGCTGCTCGACTGGCTCGGGGTGGACCCGCACCGTCGCATCCAGCGCGAGTCCCTGCTCGACGCCGACGAGGAGGCCGTGCTGGCCGGGTTGGTGCTGCTCGACCTGCCCGACCACGACTCGGTCGAGCCCGGGCACCGCGAGGTGGTGGACCGGGTGCTGCCCTACGCCGATCTCGTGCTGTGGGTGGTGGACCCGCAGAAGTACGCCGACGACGCGTTGCACTCGGGGTACCTGCGCGACCTCGTCGGCCATGAGGAGTCGACGCTCGTCGTGCTCAACCAGGTCGACACGGTGCCGGCGGACCAGCGTGAGCCCTTGGTGGACGACCTGGCCCGGCTGCTCGCCGAGGACGGGCTCACCGATGTGCCCCTGCTGGCGGCCTCGGCCGCGACGGGTGAGGGGGTCGCGGCGCTGCGCGCCAGGCTGGTCGAGGTCGTGGCGCGGCGGTCCTCGGCGGCCACGCATGCGGCGGCCGAGGTGCGTGACGTGGCGACGACGCTCGCCCGGTCGCTGGGCCCGCAGGTCCCGCCGCCGGGTGATGCCGATGTGGCCGTGGTGGTCGAGACGCTGGCCGGTGCCGCCGGGCTGCGCGCCGTGGGCGATGCGGTCGTGGCCGCGCTGCGGGGTGGGACGGCGCTGCCGGAGGGCTTCGGCACGGTGCACGAGGACGGTGCGGAGCTCGCGCGCTCGCAGTGGCTGTCCCGCACGACCGCCGATCTGCTGCCGGTGTGGGCCGACGAGGTGAGCGCCCGGGTGGCGACCCCCGCCGAGCTGCGGATGGCCGTGGCCGAGGCGCTCGACGCCGTCACGGTCGGTGTGCGGCGCTCGCGTGCGGCCCGCGCGGCCCGCTGGACCGGGTACGTGCTGGTGGCCGTGGCCGTGCTCGGTGCGGTGGCGGCGGGGCTGCGGTTCGGCGTCGAGCAGGTGCCGGTGTGGGCGCTGGCCGGTGCCGCCGGTGCGCTCGTGCTCGGGGTGCTGCTCGTCGTGCTCGGTGTCGTGGGACGTCGGGTGGGTGCGCGCCGCCAGGCCGAACGGGTCGCTCGCGAGGGGCGCGCGGTCATCGAGGCGGTGGCCCGGGCCAGGCTCGCGGACCCGACGCTCGACGTGCTCGGTCGCCAGCGGCGGCTGCGCGAGCGGGTCGAGGCAGCGCGGGCGCTCGACTGAGGTCGGGTGCCAGGGGCTCGGTGTTCGACGGCTCCGGCGTCAGGTGGTCCGGGCGCTCGAGGGCCCGGGCGTCCGAGGGGCCTCCTGGACGAGCGGTCCCCAGCCGCTGGTGCCGGTCCTTCGCCCCCGGGGCGGGTGTGCGGCCCCTCACGGTCGACGTGCCGCGACCGGAGGCTGGCGGCGATCGCCCCGGTCCGTCGGGGCGACGGCGCGAACAGGAGTCAGCGATGAACACCAACGAACCGACCCTCGTCCTGCGTGGGCGGGTGGCGACCGGGCTCAGCTACCGAGGCGGGCACGAGGGGCGTGCCTCCTTCGTCAGCTTCCGGCTCGCGGTCACCCCGAGCCGGCGCGGGGCGGACAACGCCTGGAGCGACGGCGTCACGCAGTGGTACACGGTCAAGGCCTGGCGCTCGATGGCCGACAACGCCGCCCGGTCGCTGCGCAAGGGCGACCCGGTGGTCGTGTCCGGGCGGTTGTCCGCCCAGGAGTGGACCGCCGCCGACGGGGCCGCGATGACCGATCTGGCGATCTCCGCCGAGACCCTGGGCCACGACCTGCGCTACGGCCAGACCCACTTCACCCGGCCGGTCCACGACGACGTGCCCGCTGAGGTGACGGTCCTGGCCCAGGTGCCCGAGCCGGAACCCGAGGGCGAGGCCGTCGAGCCGGCGGTCGACCAGGCCGTCGAACCGGACGAGTACGCGGTGGCGCTTGCCGGGTGAGGTCCGCCGAACGCTCGCCCCGCGCGGCTCATCGCCTAGGCTGGGCAGCGCAAACACCGGCGGTGGCGCTGGTCCCGGGACCCACGCACACCCGGGCCGGCGTCGCCCGCCCCCGGCCACCGTCCCGGCGGTCGGAACGAAGAGGCGAAGCGGACAGGCAGGCTGTGGCTGAGTTCATCTACACCATGTACAAGGCGCGCAAGGCGCACGGGGACAAGATCATCCTCGACGACGTCTCGCTCAACTTCCTGCCCGGCGCGAAGATCGGCGTGGTCGGTCCCAACGGCGCGGGCAAGTCGACGATCCTGAAGATCATGGCCGGTCTCGACCAGCCGTCGAACGGTGAGGCGCGGCTGGCCCCGGGCTTCACCGTCGGGATCCTCCAGCAGGAGCCGCCGCTCAACGAGTCCAAGACGGTGCTCGGCAACGTCGAGGAGGGCGTCGGCGAGATCAAGGCCAAGCTCGACCGGTACAACGAGATCAGCGCCCTCATGGCCGAGCCGGACGCCGACTTCGACGCGTTGCTCGCCGAGATGGGGCAGCTGCAGGAGGCCATCGACGCCGCCGACGCGTGGGACCTGGACTCCCAGCTCGAGCAGGCCATGGACGCGCTGCGCTGCCCCCCGCCGGACGCGGACGTGTCGGTGCTCTCCGGTGGTGAGCGTCGCCGCGTCGCGCTGTGCAAGCTGCTGCTGGAGAAGCCCGACCTGCTGCTGCTCGACGAGCCGACCAACCACCTGGACGCCGAGAGCGTGCTGTGGCTCGAGCAGCACCTGCAGGCCTACCCCGGTGCGATCCTGGCCGTCACCCACGACCGGTACTTCCTCGACCACGTCGCGGAGTGGATCTGCGAGGTGGACCGCGGCCGGCTCTACCCGTACGAGGGCAACTACTCCACCTACCTGGAGAAGAAGCAGGAGCGCCTGCAGGTCCAGGGCAAGAAGGACGCCAAGCTCGCCAAGCGCCTCAAGGACGAGCTCGAGTGGGTCCGGATGAACGCCAAGGGCCGCCAGACCAAGTCCAAGTCGCGTCTGGCGCGCTACGAGGAGATGGCCGCCGAGGCCGACCGGACCCGCAAGCTCGACTTCGAGGAGATCCAGATCCCGCCGGGCCCGCGCCTGGGCTCGCTCGTCCTCGAGGCCTCCCACCTGCACAAGGGCTTCGACGAGCGGGTGCTCATCGACGACCTGTCGTTCACGTTGCCGCGCAACGGGATCGTCGGCGTCATCGGCCCCAACGGCGTCGGCAAGACCACGCTGTTCAAGACCATCGTGGGCCTCGAACCCCTCGACAGCGGCACCCTGAAGATCGGCGAGACGGTCTCGATCTCCTACGTCGACCAGGGCCGCGGCGGCATCGACCCGAAGAAGACGTTGTGGGAGGTCGTCTCGGACGGCCTCGACTTCATCAAGGTGGGCAACGTCGAGATGCCCTCGCGCGCCTACGTCGCGGCGTTCGGGTTCAAGGGTCCGGACCAGCAGAAGCCCGCGGGCGTGCTGTCCGGCGGCGAGCGCAACCGGCTCAACCTGGCGCTCACGCTCAAGCAGGGCGGCAACCTGCTGCTGCTCGACGAGCCCACCAACGACCTGGACGTGGAGACGCTCGGCTCGCTGGAGAACGCGCTGCTGGAGTTCCCCGGCTGCGCTGTGGTGGTCTCCCACGACCGGTGGTTCCTCGACCGGGTGGCCACGCACATCCTGGCCTACGAGGGCACCGAGGAGAACCCGTCGGCCTGGTACTGGTTCGAGGGCAACTTCGCCTCCTACGAGGAGAACAAGGTGTCCCGGCTGGGTGCCGACGCGGCCCGCCCGCACCGGGTGACCTACCGCAAGCTGCGGCGGGACTGACCCGAGCCGCCATGGACGACGCGCCGCACGAGGAGGTCGGCAGGGCTCGGCACGGGGTGCCGGTCGAGCCCGCCGACCCCGGCACGGGGCTGGTCGACGCGCTCGTGCTGCTGCGCGCGGCGGTCGCCGGGACCGGTCTGCCGTTGGCCGTCGACGGGGCGGACCAGGCGCGCCTGCTGCGCACCGGCATGCTCGACCAGCTCGACGACTACCTGCTGCCCCGGCTGCGTGCCGCGGCCGCGCCGGTGCTTGTCGTGCTCGGCGGTTCCACGGGTGCGGGCAAGTCCACGCTGCTCAACTCGCTGCTCGGCGAGCAGGTGAGCGCGGCGGGTGTGCTGCGCCCGACGACCCGCTGGCCGGTGCTCGTCCACCACCCCCTGGACGCCGGCTGGTTCCACGGCGACCGGGTGCTGCCGGGGCTGCCCCGGCTCACGACCGCCGCCGCCGACGACGGGGCGGGCG
>NZ_VWSD01000188.1 GCF_009829685.1 Cellulomonas citrea | reverse complement strand
GGCGTGCAGGTCCGTGATCGCCTGCGCGCACTGCTGCAGCCGGAGCGCCCGGCGGGGGTAGCCGAGGCGGTCCCAGGCGCGCAGCACCTCGGCGGTGCTCGCCGCCGCCAGGTGCGCCGGGGTGGGCCACCGTTCCATCCAGGCCCGCCACACCGGCTCCACCCGGACCACCGGGGTCTGCTGCAGCATCACCTCGCTCACCAGCACACCCCAGGGCGTGCGGTCCGGGGCGCGCCACGGCAGGTCGCGGGCGTTCGCGTCGAACCAGGTGAGCAAGGCCTCGTGCACCGGCACATCCTGCCGTGGTGGACGGACGTCGGCGCGCAGCGGAGGCCGGACCGGGTGAGCGTCGCTGTGAGGCTGGTGGCCCCCGGCGTGCCCGCCCGGCCGGTCCGCGCGGCGGTGCGTACGGTGGCTGCGCTCCGGACCAGAGGGTGCGGGGCATCGACGCGACGCGGTGGGGTGAACGATGGCACGACGGCTGCCGGCCCGGGTCTACTGGGTGCGCCGGGCCTTCGTGCTCGTCGTCCTCGCGCTGGTCGTGACCCTCGTCGTCGTCCTGGTCCGGGCGATCACAGGCGGCTCCGACGACAACGGAGCGGTGCCGCCGCAGCCGCTCACGACCACGACCGAGCCGCCCCCGTCGCCGTCCACCAGCCCCACCTCGACGTTGCCCGGCGGGATCACCGACTGCCCGGCAGGGGACCTCGCGCTCACCGTCGTCGCCGACGCCCCCACCTTCGCCGCCGGCGTCAGCCCCACCTTCACGCTCACCATCACCAACAAGGGCGCCACCTCCTGCCTGGTCGACGCCGGGGACACCCACCGGTCCGTCGTGCTGACCTCAGGCACCGACCGGGTGTGGTCCAACCAGGACTGCGCACCGGCCGACGCCGACCCGCGCACCCTGCTGCTCGCGCCGGGGATGACCGACACCACATCGCTGGCCTGGAACCGCGAGCGCTCGGCGC
Organism: Cellulomonas citrea; assembly: GCF_009829685.1. Lineage (GTDB taxonomy): Bacteria > Actinomycetota > Actinomycetes > Actinomycetales > Cellulomonadaceae > Cellulomonas > Cellulomonas citrea. The sequence goes on along the minus strand of NZ_VWSD01000188.1, from coordinate 3,836 downwards.
CCGGCTGCACCGCCGGCCTGCCCACGCCCGGTGCCGGCACCTACGTCGCGACCTTCGCGGTCGGCGGCGCCCAGGCGGCCCCCGCGCCCTTCGTGCTCGGCTGACCTGCGCCGGCACGTCCGGGAATCTGGGCGCCGTCCGGCAGGTTGTCCCGACGACGGCGCGACGTGCCGGTCGTGCTGGCGACGGCGCGGAGTGCTCGTCGGCCCGACGGCGGCGCGAGCGAAGGAGCGGACGTGACGGTGCAGCTCGGCAGGTACGGGGTCTGGGTGCGTGCGGCCTGGCTCGACGGCGCCCTCGCGGCGCGGGTCGAGGAGCTCGGCTACGGCGCGCTGTGGGTCGGCGGTTCGCCCGAGGGTGACCTGGGGCTCGTCGAGCAGCTCCTGGGTGCCACCAGTCGGATCACCGTCGCCACCAGCGTCGTGAACATGTGGCGCTCACCGGCGACCCAGGTCGCCGCGGCGTACCGCAGGCTCGCGGACCGGTACGGCGACCGGCTGCTGCTCGGTGTCGGCGTCGGGCACCGCGAGGCCACCGCCGAGTACGCCTCGCCGTACGAGACGATCGTGCGCTACCTCGATGCGCTCGACGAGGCCGGGGTGAGCGTCGACGTGCGGGTGCTCGCCGCGCTCGGACCGCGTGTGCAGCAGCTCGCCGCGCAGCGCGCCGCCGGCGCCATCCCCTACCTGACGACCCCGGAGCACACCGCCGCCGCACGGGCGCTCCTCGGCGACCGCCCGCTGCTCGCCCCCGAGCAGAAGGTCGTGCTCGCCGATGCGCTCGGGCTCGATGAGCAGGCGGCACGTGAGCTGGCGCGTGGCGCCGTCCGCACGCCCTACCTCGGGTTGTCCAACTACCGGCGCAGCCTGCGGACCCAGGGGTTCACCGACGCGGAGATGGACGCCGCCGCCGACCGGGTGGTCGACGCGCTGGCCCCGCAGGGCACCGTCGAGCACGCGGTGGCGGCCCTCGACGCGCACCTGGCGGCGGGTGCCGACCATGTCGCCGCGCAGCTGGTGGTGCCGGACCCGGCCGGGCTGGACATCGCGCTGCGCGCACTCGCCGTGCGGCTCCCGCTGGGCTGAGCGCGGGCCGCGAGGGCGGTCCCGAGGGTCAGACGTACCGCTCGAGGATGCTCGACTCGGCCAGCCGGGACAGGCCCTCGCGCACGGCCCGGGCGCGCTGCTCGCCGATGCCGTCGACCGCCATGAGCTCGTCGATGGAGGCCGCGAGCAGCCGCTGCAACCCGCCGAAGTGCTGCACGAGCCGTTCCATCACGGAGGCGGGCAGCCGCGGGATCTTGGCGAGGAGGCGGTAACCGCGGGCGCCCGCGGCGGCGTCGAGCGCCTCGCCGGCACCGGGCAGGCCGAGCACCCGGGCGATGTGCGCGTGGTCCAGCAGCTGGGTGGCGTCCAGCTCGGCGAGCTCGGCGAGCACGGCCGGCACGTCCCGGTGCGAGGTGTCGACGTAGTCGCGGATGACCAGCTCGCGGTCGGCGCCGATGCCACCGACCAGCTCGTCGAGCTGGAGGGACATGAGCCGTCCGTCGGTGCCGAGCTCGACGACGTAGCCGTCGATCTCGTCGGAGATGCGGCGCACCATCTCCAGGCGCTGCACCACGGCGGACACGTCGCGCACCGTGACCAGGTCCTCGATCTCGAGGGCCGACAGCGTGCCGCTCACCTCGTCCAGCCGGGCCTTGTAGCGCTCGAGGGTGGCGAGCGCCTGGTTGGCCCGCGACAGGATGGTGGTCGAGTCCTCCAGCACGTGCCGGGAGCCGCCGACGTACAGCGCGATGATCCGCATCGAGGCGGAGACCGAGATCACCGGGAGCCCGGTCTGCTTCGAGACGCGCTGCGCGGTGCGGTGCCGGGTGCCGGACTCGCTGGTCTCGATCGTCGGGTCCGGCAGCAGCTGGACGTTGGCCCGCACGATGCGGTTGAGCGATCCGTCGACCACGACCGCGCCGTCCATCTTCGCCAGCTCGCGCAACCGGGTGGCGGAGAACTCGACGTCGAGCTCGAACCCGCCCGAGCACAGGGAGGCGACCAGCGGGTCCATCCCGAGCACGATGAGCGCGCCGGTGCGTCCGCGCAGGATCCGCTCCAGCCCGTCGCGCAGCTCGCTGCCCGGCGCGACGGCCGTGAGCGTGCTGCGCAGCAGCTCGTCAGGCACCGGCAGATCGGTCACGGGATCGATGGTATCGGGGCACCGGCCGCTGCGGCCGCGCCGGGCCGACGGGCGGACACGGTCAGCGCACCGGCTGGATCGCGGCCACCGCATCGGCGAGGTCGGTCGCCGGGCGCACCTGCATCCCCTCGGGCACGACGAGCCCGGGCATCGCACCGGCCGGCACGATGGCCCGGGTCAACCCGAGCCGCGCGGCCTCGGAGAGCCGCCGCTCGACGCCGGCCACGGTGCGGATCTCGCCGGCCAGGCCCACCTCGCCGATCGCGGCCATCCCGCGGGGCAGCGCGATCTCCTGCCGGGACCCGACGACGGCCAGGGCGAGCGCAAGGTCCGCCGCGGGCTCCACCATCCGGGCGCCGCCGACCGTCGAGACGTAGACCTCCTGGTCGGCCAGCCGCACCCCGACCCGGCGGCCCAGCACGGCGAGCACCATCGCCACCCGCGCCGGGTCGACGCCGTTGGTGGTGCGCCGCGGTGTGGCCTGCTGGCTGGGCGCGACGAGCGCCTGCACCTCGGTGAGCAGCGGGCGACGGCCCTCGAGCGTCACCGCCAGGCAGGTGCCCGGCACGTCGTGCAGCCCCTGGGACACGAACAGCCCGCTCGGGTCGGCCAGCCCGACGATCCCGTGCTCGGACAGGTCGAAGCAGCCGACCTCGTCCGTCGGGCCGTAGCGGTTCTTCGTCGCCCGCAGCAGCCGCAGCCGGGAGCCCGACTCGCCCTCGAACTGGCAGACCACGTCGACCAGGTGCTCGAGCGTGCGCGGCCCGGCGACCGACCCGTCCTTGGTGACGTGCCCGACGAGCAGCACCGGCAGCGCACGCGACTTCGCGGCGGCGATGAGCGCACCGGCCACCTCCCGCACCTGCGTGACCCCGCCCGCGGTGCCCTCGACCTGGGCCGAGGCGATGGTCTGCACCGAGTCGACGACGAGCAGGTCGGGGTCGCTCGCCTCGATGTGACCCAGCACGGTGCCCAGGTCGGTCTCGTCGGCCAGCAGCAGGTTCGGGTCGAGCGCGCGGATCCGGCCGGCGCGCAGCCGCACCTGGGCGGACGACTCCTCGCCCGTCACGTAGAGCACCCGACGGCCGGTCCGGGCCGCCCGGGCCGCCACGTCGAGCAGCAGCGTGGACTTGCCGACACCGGGCTCACCGGCCAGCAGCACGACGGCACCGGGCACCAGGCCGCCGCCGAGCACGCGGTCCAGCTCCGCCACCCCTGTCGGACGGGCCGTGGCGACCGCCTGGTCGACCTGGTCGATGGGGAGCGCCGGACCACGGGCGGGCGCCACCGCGGCCGTCCTGGGGGCGACGGCCGAGGCGCCCTCCTCGGCGACCGTGCCCCACGCCTGGCACTCGCCGCACCGGCCCACCCAGCGCACGCTCGTCCACCCGCACTCGGCGCAACGGAACCCGGCACGGGCCGCGGGTGGGCGGGCGGTCCCGGTCCTGGCCGGGCGTCGGACGGTCGACGAGGTCACCTGCCGGACGCTAGCCGCGGGCACCCACATGGGGGCCACGCCCCGCCGTCCCGGCCCCGCGCCGCCTCCCCCTGGGTAGGCTGCCCGCAACCTGAAGGAGGTCGCCCCATGTCGCAGCCCGGCCAGCCACCCGCCCGGGGCTCACGCCCTGCGCGCCGCCCGCCCGGGG
>NZ_VWSD01000187.1 GCF_009829685.1 Cellulomonas citrea | reverse complement strand
CCGGCGCGACGTTCCGGTCCGGCGGTCCGGCGCCGGACGGGTTGCGCGGGCCGCACGTGCGGGTCACCGCCGGGATGGTGCGCGGCGAGTTCGACCAGGTCGGTGCCGTGCTGGCCGAGGGCGCCCTGGCCCGGTGAGGTCCGGGCCGGCCTGCCCGCCGGCGACGACCTGACCTAGGCTGTGCACGGAACCCGGCCGGACATGGCCGGGTGGTGCCGGCTCCCTCTGGTCGGACCTCCCCGGTGCGGCGTGCGCCACTCCCCCTCGTCCTCTCCCTGTTCGGACCTTGTTCGGAGCCGCCGCATGTCGTCCCGCGCCACCACCGTCCGCCTCCTGGTCGCGACGCTCCCGCTCGCTTTGCTCACCGGCTGCGCGGGCAGCACGTCGGCGGCGGCCCCGTCCGTCAGCGCGAGCCCCAGCGCCACGTTCGCACCGGTGAGCCTCGACAACTGCGGGACGCCGATCACCGTGACCGCACCGCCGCGGCGCGTGGTCACCATCAAGTCCTCGACCACCGAGATGCTGCTCGCCCTCGGGCTCGGCGACCGGATGGTCGGCCGGGCGTTCCCGGACGGCCCGTTCCCGGACGCCCTTGCCACGGCGGGTGCGGCCGTCCCGCTGATCTCGGACAAGGTCCCCGGCTCCGAGGCGCTGCTCGCCGTCCAGCCGGACTTCGTCTACGCCGGGTGGGAGTCGAACTTCTCCGCCGACGGCGTGGGCGACCGGGCCACGCTCGCCACGCTCGGCATCGGCACGTACGTGTCCCCGGCGGCGTGCAAGGAGGCCGGCTCGAAGCCCGACCCGCTCACCTTCGACACCGTGTTCGCCGAGATCCGCGAGGTCGGCGCGATCTTCGGGGTGCCGGAGGCCGCCGCGCACGAGGTCGCGGCCGAGCAGGCCACGCTCGCCTCGGTGACCAAGGCGCCGAAGAGGACGACCGCCCTGTGGTACTCCTCCGGGTCCGACAGCCCGTACGTCGGGGCCGGGATCGGCGCGCCGCAGATGATCATGGACGCCGCCGGGCTGACCAACGTGTTCGCCTCCGTGCACGACACCTGGACCTCGGTCGGCTGGGAGGACGTGGTGGCCGCGGACCCTGACGTCATCGTGCTGGTGGACGCCTCGTGGAACACCGCGGCGCACAAGATCGCCACGCTCGAGGCCAACCCCGCGACCGCCCAGCTCACCGCCGTCAAGGAGCACCGCTACCTCACAGTGCCGTTCGCGGCCACGGAGGCCGGGGTGCGCAACGCCGAGGCCGCGGCGAGCCTGAGCAGCCAGCTCACGGCGCTCGGATGACGGCCGGCGTGACGGCCGGGACGGGAACCGGGAGGACGGCACGACGATGACGACGACGGAGGCACGTCCGCACGCGCAGACCGCCCCGGTGGTGCGCGGCGGTGGCCGGCGCGTGCCGCTATGGCTGCTCGTCGCGGCCGGTGCCGTCGTGCTCCTGGCCAGCGTCGCGGTCGCCGTCACCATCGGCTCCTCCGGGCTCGGGCTCGCCGAGGTCGCCCGGTCGATCGGCTCCCACCTCGGGCTACCGGTCGACGCACCGCCCCGGCTGCACGACGCGATCGTGTGGCAGCTGCGCCTGCCCCGGGTGCTCACGGCCGCCGCGGTCGGCGGTGGGCTCGCGCTGTGCGGTGCCGTCATGCAGTCCCTCACCCGCAACCCGCTGGCCGACCCCTACCTGCTCGGGCTGTCCTCCGGGGCCTCGCTCGGTGCGGTGGCCGTGCTCGTCGTCGGTGTCGGCCTGCTGCTGCCGGTGGCGGCGTTCGCCGGTGCACTGGCCGCGCTGGTCGCGACCCTCGCGCTGGCGCGCACCGGCGGCTCGCTCAGCCCGGGGCGCACCGTTCTCGCCGGGCTCGCGATCTCCCAGCTCGCCGCCGCCGGGACGTCGTTCGTCATCTTCTGGAGCTCGACCGGGGACTCCTACCGGGAGATCCTCGCCTGGCTCATGGGGTCCCTCGGCGGCACCACGTGGACCTCGGTCGCGATCGCGGGCACCGCACTGCTCGTCCTCGGCGCCGTGCTCGTGGCCAGTGCCGGGCGGCTGGACGCCTTCACCTTCGGCGACACCGCGGCCGCCTCGCTCGGGGTCGACGTGAACCGCACCCGGTGGACCCTGCTCACGCTCGTCGCCCTGCTGGTCGGCGCCCTCGTGGCGGTCTCCGGCGCGATCGGTTTCGTCGGGCTCGTGCTGCCGCACGCCGTGCGCTCGGTCACGGGTCCGGGGCACCGGCGGCTGCTGCCGGTCGTGACGCTGGCCGGGGCCACCCTGCTCGTGTGGGCGGACACCGCGGCCCGCACGCTGTTCGCCCCGCGTGAGCTGCCGGTCGGCATCGTCACGGCCCTGCTCGGCGTCCCGGTGTTCGTCGCGCTGCTGCGCCGCCGGGGGTCGTCGTGGACGTGAGGGTCGAGCAGGTCGGCGCCCGGCTCGGCGGCCGCTGGGTGGTCGACGGGGTGGACGTCGTCATCCCGCCCGGGACGCTCACCGGGGTGCTCGGGCCCAACGGCGCCGGCAAGACGACCCTGCTGCGCCTGGTCGCGGGGCTGCTTCCCCCGGGCCGAGGCGCCGTGCTGCTGGACGACGCACCCGTGCACACGCTGCCCCGCCGGGACCGCGCCCGCCGGGTCGCGCTGCTCGAGCAGGAGTCCTCGGCCACCGTGCCGCTCACCGTGCGCGAGGTGGTGACGCTGGGGCGCACCCCCTACCGGTCGGTGTGGGGCGCGGACCCCGACCCGGCGGCCGTCGACCGCGCCCTGGCCGCGGCGGATGCGGCATCGCTGGCGGACCGGGCGTTCGCGACGCTCTCCGGCGGCGAGCGCCAGCGGGTGCACATCGCCCGGGCCCTGGCCCAGGAGCCCGAGCTGCTGCTGCTCGACGAGCCGACCAACCACCTCGACGTCGCGGCCCAGCTCGCTCTGCTCACCTTCGTCGCCACGCTGGGCACCACGACCGTCGCCGCGCTGCACGACCTCAACCTGGCCGCCGCGTTCTGCGAGCACGTGCTCGTGCTGGCCGGCGGCCGGCTGGTCGCCGCCGGGCACCCCGTCGACGTGCTGCGCCCGGCGCTGCTGCACGAGGTCTACGGGGTGCAGGCCGAGGTGCTCGAGCACCCGACGACCGGACGTCCGGTCATCGCGTTCACCCCGTCCTTGGCGGTGCGGCCATGAAGGTCGTCGTGCTGTCCGGCGGGGTGGGCGGCGCCCGGTTCACTCGCGGTCTGCTGGTCCACCTGGGACCCGGGCACGACGTCACCGTGGTCGCGAACACCGGGGACGACCTGTGGCTGCACGGGGTGCGGGTGTGCCCCGACCTCGACACCCTCATGTACACCCTGGGCGGCGGCGTGCACGAGGGCCAGGGGTGGGGTCGGGCGCAGGAGTCGACGCGGGTCTCGACCGACCTGGCGGCCTACGGCCTGGGCTGGGAGTGGTTCACCCTCGGCGACCTCGACCTGGCGACCTGCCTGGCGCGGACCGAGCTGCTGCGCACGGGTCTGCCGCTGTCGGAGGTGACCGCGCGGCTGGCCCGGCGCTGGGACCTCGGCGTGCGGCTGCTGCCGATGACCGACGCCGAGGTCGAGACCCATGTGCGGCTGGCCGACGGGACGCTCGTGCACTTCGAGGAGTGGTGGGTGCGGCACCGGGCCTCGCTGCCCGCGGCCGGGTTCGAGCAGGTCGGCCTGGCCGGGTCGGCCGCCGCCCCCGGGGTGCTCGAGGCGCTGGCCGCGGCCGACGTCGTCGTGCTGCCGCCGTCGAACCCGGTGGTCTCGGTCGGCACGATCGTCGCGGTGCCCGGTGTGCGCGAGGCGCTCACGGCCACGTCGGCGCCGGTGGTGGGCGTCTCGCCGATCATCGGCGGCGCCCCCGTGCGCGGCATGGCGGACGCGTGCCTGTCGGCCATCGGGGTCCAGACCAGCGCCCTGGCCGTGGCCCGGCACTACGGGCTGCGCCGCGACGGCGGGCTGCTGGACGCCTGGCTGGTCGACGACGCCGACGCCGCGTCGGTCGCGCCGCTGCGGGATGCCGGCTGGGCGGCGGACGCCACCGCCACTCTCATGACCGACGTCCCCACGACTGCACGGATCGCCCGGCAGGCGCTCGCGCTCGTCGGGCTCGACACCTGAGGCGTGCCCGGACCGCCGCGCGCACCGCTCGGCGACGTGCGCCGGCCCGGGCGGGTCAGGAGACGGCGACCTGGGGCGTCGGACCGCCCGCCGCAGCCGGACCGGCCGCGCTGTCGGCTCCAGCCGCGCCGTCAGCTCCGGATGGTCCGTCCGCGGGTGCCCCGTCCGACACCTGCACCCGGGCAGGCCCCAGGACCAGCACCGCGAGCGCCGTGGTGAGCGGGATCGCGAGCACCAGCCCGATCGAGCCGACGAGGGTCCGGGCCACCTCCTCGGCGATCTCGCCCGAGCCGAGGGTGCCCAGCAGCGCCTGGTCGGACATCGCGACCAGCAGCACGAGCGGCAACGTGGCCCCGACGTAGGCGAAGACGATCGTGTAGACGGTCGAGGCGATGTGGTCCCGCCCGATCCGCATCCCCTGGGTCCACAGCCGGCGCCGCGGCGCGTGCGGCGCCGAGGCACGTAGCTCCCACACGGCCGAGACCTGCGTGATCGTCACGTCGTTGAGCACGCCGAGGCCCGCGATCACCATCCCGCACAGCAGCACCTGCTGGATCCGCACCTGCGGGGCGTAGGACATGAGGTCGAGCGCGAACTCGTCGGACAGCCCGGTGAGGTGCGCGGCCCCTGACGCCCAGGCGGCGATGGCCGCGGTCGCCACCAGCCCCACGAGCGTGCCGA
>NZ_VWSD01000186.1 GCF_009829685.1 Cellulomonas citrea | reverse complement strand
CACGAGGCGCTGCGCGCCGCGGCCGAGCGCACCGGGGCGGTCGCCGTGCTGCTCGGGCACACCCTGGACGACCAGGCCGAGCAGGTGCTGCTGGGTCTGGCCCGCGGCTCGGGGCTGCGCTCGCTGGCGGGGATGCCGGCCGTCCGTGGGCTGCTGGTGCGCCCGTTCCTGGGCCTGCGCCGGGCCCAGACCGAGGCGGCGTGCGCCGCGCAGGGGCTGGCGGTCTGGCACGACCCGACGAACGCGACCGGACCCGGGCTGCGCAGCGCCGTGCGCACCCAGGTGATGCCGCTGCTCGAGCAGGTGCTGGGACCGGGCGTGGCCCCGGCGCTGGTCCGCACGGGTGACCAGCTGCGGGCGGCCGCGCAGGTGATCGAACCGCTCGCCGCCGAGCTGCTGGACCGGGCCCGGACCGACGACGGAGCCGACCCGGGCTGGGACGTGTCGGTGCTGGTCGGAGCCCCTGCCGGGGTGCGACGTGCGGCCCTGCACACCCTCGCGCTGCGGGCAGGGGCGAGTGGTGGGTCGTTGTCGCACGAGCACGTCGCGGCCCTCGACGCGCTGTGCGTCGACTGGCACGGGCAGGGGCCGGTGGATCTGCCGGGAGGTCTTCGGGTCGCCCGCTCGTGTGGCAGGCTTCTGGTGGCCCGGCCGGGGCCGGGGGGCACATGATCGACCTGGGAGACACGGTGGAGCCAGCGGACATGGGCGACGACCTCGCGGGTGTGCTGCTCAGCGAGGACGAGCTGCACGCGCGGCTGGACGAGATCGCGGCGCAGATCGACGCGGACTACGCGGGCAAGGACCTGCTGCTCGTCGGCGTCCTCAAGGGCGCGGTCATGGTGATGGCCGACCTGGCCCGCCGGCTGCACGCGCCGGTGCAGATGGACTGGATGGCGGTCTCGTCGTACGGCTCGGGCACCAAGAGCTCGGGCGTGGTGCGGATCCTCAAGGACCTGGACGCGGACCTGTCCGGGCGGCACGTGCTCATCGTCGAGGACATCATCGACTCCGGTCTGACGCTGTCCTGGCTGGTGGCCAACCTGCGCTCGCGCGGCCCGGCCACGGTGGAGATCGCGACCATGCTGCGCAAGCCCGAGGCGGCCAAGGTCGAGGTGGACGTGCGCTACGTCGGCTTCGACATCCCGAACGAGTTCGTCGTCGGCTACGGCCTGGACTACGCCGAGAAGTACCGCAACCTGCCGTTCGTCGGGACGCTCGCCCCGCACGTCTACGCCTCCTGAGGACAACCTGAGGGTCGGTGTGCCCTCGGCGAACAGGGGCGGACCCACGACGGGTTGCCTGGTTCGAGCGTGTAACTTCGAGGCTCCGACCATCCCGCGACCGGAGGATGAGGGGCCCGGCCCCGATCGCCCATGAACCTCAAGAGCCTTGTCCGTGGTCCCGCGATCTGGATCGCGGTCGCCGTCCTGCTGCTCTGGGTGGCCGCGAGCACGCTGCGCAGCCCGTCGGTCCAGCGCATCGACACGTCCGACGGCATCGCGCTGCTGGCGACCGGGAAGGTCGACCAGGCGAAGATCATCGACCCGATCCAACGGGTCGACCTCACGCTCACCGACGACTTCACCAAGGGCGACAAGAACTACGGCAAGCAGGTCCAGTTCTTCTACGTCTCGGCGCAGGGCCCGTCGATCGCCAAGGACATCTCCGACGCGACCATCGCCAACGGGTGGACCGCCGAGGTCCAGACCACGTCGTGGTGGGCCTCGATCCTGCAGCTGCTCATCCCGTTCGTCATCATCCTGGGGATCTTCTGGTTCCTCATGATGAACATGCAGGGCGGCGGGAACCGGGTGATGAGCTTCGGCAAGTCCCGGGCCAAGCTGGCGAACAAGGAGAACCCGCAGGTCACGTTCGCCGACGTAGCCGGGGTGGACGAGGCCCTCGACGAGCTCGCCGAGATCAAGGAGTTCCTGTCCGAGCCGGGCAAATTCCAGGCCGTGGGCGCCAAGATCCCCAAGGGCGTGCTGCTGTACGGCCCGCCCGGGACCGGCAAGACCCTGCTGGCGCGTGCGGTGGCCGGTGAGGCCGGGGTGCCGTTCTACTCGATCTCCGGCTCGGACTTCGTCGAGATGTTCGTCGGGGTGGGCGCCAGCCGCGTGCGCGACCTGTTCGACCAGGCCAAGCAGCACGCGCCCGCGATCATCTTCGTCGACGAGATCGACGCCGTCGGCCGGCACCGCGGCGCCGGGCTGGGCGGCGGGCACGACGAGCGCGAGCAGACGCTCAACCAGATGCTCGTCGAGATGGACGGGTTCGACGTCAAGACGAACGTCATCCTCATCGCCGCGACCAACCGGCCGGACATCCTCGACCCGGCGCTGCTGCGCCCGGGCCGGTTCGACCGCCAGGTGGCCGTCGAGCCCCCGGACCTCAAGGGCCGCCAGCAGATCCTCGCGGTGCACGCCAAGGGCAAGCCGATGGCGCCCGGGGTGGACCTCGTGGCCGTGGCCCGCCGCACACCGGGCTTCACCGGTGCTGACCTGGCGAACGTGCTCAACGAGGCGGCGCTGCTCACGGCCCGCCAGAACGGCACGATCATCGACGACAAGGCGCTCGACGAGGCCATCGACCGCGTCGTCGCCGGGCCGCAGAAGCGCACCCGCGTGATGAACATCAAGGAGCAGAAGATCACCGCGTACCACGAGGGCGGTCACGCCCTGGTGGCGGCGGCGCTGCGGTACACCGACCCGGTGACCAAGGTGACGATCCTGCCGCGCGGTCGTGCGCTGGGCTACACGATGGTGATGCCCACCGAGGACAAGTACTCCACCACGCGCAACGAGCTGCTCGACCAGCTCGCGTACTCCATGGGCGGCCGGGTGGCCGAGGAGCTCGTGTTCCACGACCCGACCACGGGCGCCTCGAACGACATCGAGAAGGCCACCGAGACGGCCCGCCGCATGGTCACCCAGTTCGGCATGAGCGCCACGCTCGGTGCCGTGCGGCTGGGGCAGGAGTCCTCCGAGATGTTCCTCGGGCGCGACGTCGGCCACCAGCGGGACTACTCCGAGGAGATCGCCGGGCGCATCGACGCCGAGGTGCGCGCGCTCATGGAGCATGCGCACGACGAGGCGTGGGAGGTGCTCGTCGAGTACCGCGACGTGCTCGACGCGCTCGTGCTGGAGCTCCTGGAGAAGGAGACCCTCAACGCCGAGCAGCTCGCGACGATCTTCGAGCCGGTGACCAAGCGGCCGCCGCGCCAGGTGTGGCTGTCCAGCGAGGAGCGTGCGGTCTCGGACCGTCCGCCCGTGCAGACCCCTGGTGAGATCGCCAAGCTGAACGGCGAGACGGTCGTCGCGCAGGACGAGGCCGCCGCGGCGCACGAGGAGCACCCGCCGGTGCCCTCGGCCGAGGTGCCGCCGTCGGTGGACCCCGGCTCGACGACGGACGTCACCGGCCCCGCGGCCGGCTGACCCGCATGGCCCCGCACGACGACCCCGAGGGGTCCGGCCGGTCCGTGATCGGGCCGCTGTCGGCCCCCGCCGGGGTCGTCGGGCCGTACGACGCCGACGGGGTCCGGGCCGCCGTCCGTCAGCTGCTCACGGCCCTGGGCGAGGACCCGGACCGCGAGGGGCTGCGCGACACCCCGGACCGGGTGGCCCGCTCGTACGCCGAGATCTTCGCCGGGCTGCGTCAGGACCCGGCCCAGGTGCTGGCGACCACGTTCGACCTGGGCCACCAGGAGATGGTGCTGGTCAAGGACATCCCGGTGTACTCGATGTGCGAGCACCACCTGCTGCCGTTCCACGGCGTCGCGCACGTCGGCTACATCCCGGGTGCGGACGGCCGGATCACCGGGTTGTCCAAGCTGGCGCGGCTGGTGGACGTCTACGCCCGTCGGCCGCAGGTGCAGGAGCGGCTGACGACGCAGGTGGCCGATGCGCTCGTCGAGCACCTGGACCCGCGGGGGGTGCTCGTCGTCGTCGAGTGCGACCACCTGTGCATGGCGATGCGCGGGGTGCGCACCCCCGGGGCGCGCACGGTCACCTCGGCCGTGCGGGGTGCCATGCGCGACGTGGCGACCCGGGCCGAGGCGATGAGCCTGGTGCTCGGTCGCTGACCGTCCGGTCTCGTACGGTCCGCGGGGCGGTGCTCAGCGCACGTCCGCCGCGGGGACCGGCGCCGGTGCGGTCCGGGCGCTCGGTGCGGCCGCCCACGGGAGGAGCACGAGCGCAGGGGCGAACAGGACCCACTGCGGCAGCGTGAGGACCGCCGGGCCGAACGCGGCCACGTCGACCGCGAGGAAGACGAGCGTGAACGCGAGGCTGACGGCCCACACCCCGGCCAGCACGGCCCGGCCACGTGCGGGGCCGACGACACCCGCCCAGACCACCGCGACCGGCAGCAGCACGAGCAGCACGGTGACGACGTGCCAGATCGCGGCGAACGTCTGGCGCACCACCGGGTCGAGCGCGCCGTCGGCCAGCAGCGGACCGAGCGTGTCGCCGGTGCCGACCAGACCGTGCACGGCCGCGGTGAGCGCGCCGAGCGCGGCGGCGGTCCACAGCGGCCAGCGGCGGACGTAGCGGGTGGGGGTCATGGTTTCCTCCTTCATCGGGGGTCGGCGCGGGCGGCGCCGTGCAGCAGCAGCCGGACCAGGTCCTCGGCGTCCTGCGGCCGGGCCGGGACGTCCAGGACGACAGCCCGCAGGAAGACGGCCCCGCCGAGGGCCGCGACGAGGGCCTCGACCGGGGTGTCGTCGGCGAGGTCACCGCGCCGCACGGCCCGTACGAGCAGGGCGTGCAGCGCATCGGCGACCGGCCGGAGCACCTGGTCGCGGGTCTGCTCGCGGGCCGCGGCATCGGCGCCCAGGTCGGCGAGCAGCCCGGCGAC
>NZ_VWSD01000185.1 GCF_009829685.1 Cellulomonas citrea | reverse complement strand
GCCGCCCCGATGACGGCGTCGAGCCGATCACGGCTGTGGCTACGGGCGTCGGCGGGCACGGCCGGACGCTACGTCCGACGACGCTCCCCGAGACCCCCCGCTCCCGCGGAGTCAGTCGTGCGCTGGGGCTGAGGACGGGTCGAGCTCGTCGTCGACCGCGGACGTGCCGCCGGTCGCACCGCTCACCACGACCGCCAGCAGCCCCGGGCCGACATGCGCGGCCAGCACGGCGCCCGCCGGGGCCACCACCACCTCGACCACGCGACCCTGGGTCCGGTCGACGATCGACTCCGCGAGCTCACGGGCCGCGGCCTCCTGGTCGAGGTGGTGCACCGCGACCCGCGCGGCACCGCGCGCCAGCACCGCGTCGACCGCGAGCTGTTCGAGCCGCTGCCGGGCGGCCCGTCGGGTGCGCACCTTGGTCGCGACGGTCAGCCGCCCCGCGGTCAGGGTGAGCAGCGGGTGCAGCGCCAGCAACGTGCCGAGGACCGCCGAGGCGGCCGACAGCCGCCCCCCGCGGCGCAGGTGGTCCAACGAGTCCACGAGGAACCACACCGACGCGTCCTGCGCGGTCCGCCCGGCGACCGCGGCCACGTCGGCCGCGGTCGGTGCCGGTGCCGCCCCGGGTGCCGACCTGCGCCGCCGCAGCCGCAGCCGGTGCCACCGGCCGCGCCGTGCCGGAACCGGCACGGCCTCGGCGAACCGTGCGGCGGCGAGCGCCGCGAAGCCCAGACCCATCGCCGCCGAGCCGCTGTCCACCACCTCGACAGGCACCGGGCAGTCCGCGGCCGCGGCGCGGGCTGCCGCCACCGTGCCGGACAACGCCCCCGACAGGTGCACCGAGACGATGGCCGTCGCGCCGTCGTCGACCGCACGGGCGTACGCCGCGGCGAAGGCGGCGGGCGGCGGCTGGGACGTGCTCATCCGCGCACCGCGACGCAGCGCCGCCAGCAGGTCCGTCGGCGCGAGCTCGCCGTCGAGGCTGCGCACCCCGTCGACGACGACGTCCAGCGGCACCACCCGCACGTGGTGGGCCCGGACGAGGTCCGGCGGCAGGCAGGCCGTCGAGTCCGTCACCACCACCACCCGCGGGACCGCCACGGGCCGTCGACCGGTCAGGCCGGCACCACGTTGACCAGGTGCGGCGCCCGCACGATCACCTTGCGGACCTCACGGCCGGCCAGCGCCCGCTGCACCCCCGGGTCGGCGAGCGCGAGCGCCTCCAGCTCCTGCGCACCGGTCTGCGGGTCGACCTCCGCCCGGCCGCGCACCTTGCCCGCGACCTGCAGCACGCACGTCACCGTCTCGGCCACCAGGTAGCGCTCGTCGGCCACCGGGAACGGCGCGTCGATGAGCGAGCGCTCGTGGCCGAGCCGCGACCACAGCTCCTCGGCGATGTGCGGGGCGATCGGGGCGACCATGAGGACGAGTGCCTCGACCACGGCCCGCGGGACCCGGTCCAGCGTCGTCAGGTGGTTGTTGAGCACGATGAGCTTGGCGATCGCGGTGTTCTCGCGCATCGCCTCCATGTCGGCCCGCACCCCGGCGATCGTGGCGTGCAGCACCCGCAGCGTCGCCTCGTCCGGTGCGTCGTCGACGACGACGAGCTCACCCGTGCGCTCGTCGACGACGTTGCGCCACAGCCGCTGCAGGAACCGCTGCGACCCGACGACCGAGCGGGTGTCCCACGGGCGCGACAGGTCCAGCGGACCCATCGACATCTCGTAGACCCGCAACGTGTCCGCCCCGTAGGCGGTGTACATGTCGTCGGGCGTCACCACGTTCTTCAGCGACTTGCCCATCTTCCCGTACTCGCGGTGCACCGCCTCGCCGTGCCAGGCGTAGCCCTCCGGGGCGGCGGCGTCCTCCTCCACCTCGTCGGCGGGGACGTAGACGCCGCGGTCGTCGGTGTAGGCGTACGCCTGGATGTAGCCCTGGTTGAACAGCTTGTGGAACGGCTCGGAGCTCGACACGTAGCCCAGGTCGTAGAGCACCTTGTGCCAGAAGCGGGAGTACAGCAGGTGCAGCACGGCGTGCTCGACACCGCCGACGTACAGGTCCACCCCGCCCACCGAACCGGCCGGCTGGCTGCCGTGGCCCGGGCCGAGCCAGTACCGGTCCAGCGCCGGGTCGACCAGCACGTCGGGCGAGACCTGGTCCAGGTAGCGCAGGTGGTACCAGCACGACCCGGCCCAGTTGGGCATCGTGTTCGTGTCGCGGCGGTACTGCCTTGGCCCGTCGCCGAGGTCGAGGGTGACGTGCACCCAGTCGTCGTTGCGACCCAGCGGCGCCTCCGGGCTGGAGTCCGCGTCGTCCGGGGCGTAGGTGCGCGGGCTGAAGTCCGGCACCTCGGGCAGCGTGACGGGCAGCGCGGAGTCCGGCAGCGCGATCGGCTGGTCATCCTCGTCGTAGACCACCGGGAAGGGCTCGCCCCAGTAGCGCTGCCGGCTGAACAGCCAGTCGCGCAGCCGGTAGGTGGTCGTCTCCTCGCCGACGCCGCGCGCCGCCAGCCAGGCGATCATCGCGGCCTTGGCCGCCGGCACGTCCAGCCCGTTGAGGTCCAGCCCCTCGTTGGCCGAGTTGATGATCGCGCCGTCACCGGTGCGCGCGCCGTCGCCCTCGCCGTCGACGGTGTAGACCACCGGCAGCTCGAAGGTCGTGGCGAAGTCGTAGTCCCGCTCGTCGCCGCCGGGCACGGCCATGATCGCGCCGGTGCCGTAGCCCATGAGCACGTAGTCGGCCGTGAACACCGGCAGCGGTGTGCCGGTCACCGGGTTGACCGCCAGGTGCCCGGTGAACACACCGGTCTTGCGCCCGGCGTCCGCCTGCCGCTCGACGGCGGTGCGACCCGCGGCGTACCGGCGGTAGTCCGCAACCGCCGCGGCCGGCGACTCGTGACCGCCGGTCCACGCCTCGTGCGTGCCGTCCGGCCAGGCGGCCGGGACCTCGTCGAGCAGCGGGTGCTCGGGGGCGACCACCATGAAGGTGGCCCCGAACAGGGTGTCCGGCCGGGTGGTGAAGACCTCGAGCAGCTCGCCGCCGACGACGTCGAACCGCACGGTGGCACCCGTGGAGCGGCCGATCCAGTGCCGCTGCATGGAGCGCACCTTCTCCGGCCAGTCGATCCCGTCCAGGTCGTCGGTGAGGCGGTCGGCGTAGGCGGTGATCCGCATGTTCCACTGGCGCAGGTTGCGCTTGAACACCGGGACGTTGCCGCGCTCGGAACGGCCGTCGGCGGTGACCTCCTCGTTGGCCAGCACCGTGCCCAGGCCCGGCGCCCAGTTCACCGGGGTGTCGGCCAGGTAGGCCAGCCGGTGCGCGTCCAGCACGCGACGGCGGGCCACCCGGTCCAGGTCGGCCCATGCGGCGCCGGCCGGCACCCCGTCGACCCCGGCCGGCACCGGGCGGGTGCCGGCGGCCAGCTCGGCCTCGAGCTCGGCGATCGGACGGGCCCGACCCACGCCGCCGTCCGGGCGCACGGCCGCTTCGTCGTACCAGGCGTTGAAGACCTGCAGGAAGATCCACTGCGTCCAGCGCACGTAGCTGTCGTCGATCGTGGCGAACGAGCGGCGCGGGTCGTGCGCCAGGCCCAGCCGGCGCAGCTGACGCTGCATGATCGCGATGTTCGCCTCGGTGTTGGCCCGGGGGTGCTGACCGGTGGCGATGGCGTGCTGCTCGGCCGGCAGCCCGAACGCGTCGAACGCCAGCGCGTGCAGCACGTTGTCCCCGCACATGCGGCGGAACCGGCCGACCACGTCGGTGGCGATGTAGCCCAGCGGGTGGCCCACGTGCAGACCCGCGCCCGAGGGGTACGGGAACATGTCCATGACGAAGTACGACGGTTTGGCCGGGTCGGCGTGCCGTCCCTCGGCGTCGGTGAGCGGACCGCTCGGGTTGGGCGTGAAGAAGGTGCCGCGCCGGTCCCACTCGTCCTGCCAGCGCTGCTCGATCTGCGCGGCGAGCCCGGCCGTGTAGCGGAAGGGGATCTCGTCGGCGGGGGTGCTGGTCTGGACGTCGTTCACCTGCACAACTCTACCGACGCCCCGCTCGGTCCCCGCCCGCTCAGTCCCCGCCGGCGGGCTGCTCGACGGCGGTCGCGTCGACGGTCGGCGTCGGGCCCGGCGTGCCGTCCGGCGCGGCCGCGCGCGCGGCGGGCTGGACCGTCGGCCACGGCTGCGGATCGTCCACCCGGGCCGTCGCGCTCGTGGACACGCTGACCAGCTGCCACGAGGTGAACCTGCGGTCGGTCGGGTCCCAGCGCAGCACCGTGAGCTCGGCCGTCCCGTGCAACGGCCCCAGGGTGGGCTGCCCGGCCTGCGCCCCCGCGGTGCTCGACGAGATGTACCGGATGCCCTCCCCCACCTGCACAGGGTCGGTGCGCACGTGCAGGTGCCCGGACAACGACGCCGGGATGCAGCCGGAGTCGAGCGAGGCGGCGGCCACCCGCGGGTTGTGGATGAGCAGCACGTCGACGTCGCCGGCGTCGCACACGTCCTTCGCGATCCGGGCGCCCGCCTGCTGCTCGGTCTCGTGCCGCGTGCTCGCGGACTGGCCGAACAGGGTCTGGTTCGGGTCGGCGTCCCCGAAGAACCGGATGCCGTCGACGGTGCGCGGCTTGCCGTCCAGCACGACGGCCCCGGCCTTGGCGTAGGCGGCCTCGGTGACCGCCGAATCGTGGTTGCCCGGGACGGCGACGAGCGCGACACCGTCCGGCACGGCGTCGGCGAACGTGCGCACGCACTGCTCCTCGACGCTCGTGCCGTTGATCGTCGTGTCCCCGGCGTCGACCACCATGTCGGCCCCGGAGGCCTCGACGAGGGCGCGGATCACCGGCGCCATGCCGACGTTGCAGTGCAGGTCGGAGACCAGCACGATCGTCACCGGCTCGGCCGGCGGCGCCGTCGCGGTCGGGGTGGGGGTCGGCGTCCCGCTCGCCGTGACCGCGCCGGTCGCCCCGTCGGACGCGGGCGGGG
>NZ_VWSD01000184.1 GCF_009829685.1 Cellulomonas citrea | reverse complement strand
CCGCCGAGCAGCAGCGCACCGCCGGCGGGGCCGACCGTGACGAGCAGCGCACCGCCGCCCAGGAACAGGCCCCCGCCGCGGCCGGTCAGCAGCCGGGTGCGCGCGGGTTCGACGACGGTGAGGAGCGTGGCGGACGTCGCCGCCGCTCGCGCGAGCGCTACCGGGACCGTGACCGGACCAAGCGCGGCCGCACCGGCCGCCCGGGTGCGCCCGACCTGGTCGGGCTGGACGAGGTCGAGGTCACCGAGGACGACGTGCTCGTGCCCGTCGCCGGCATCCTCGACGTGCTCGAGTCCTACGCCTTCGTCCGGACCACCGGCTACCTGCCGGGTCCCGGTGACGTGTACGTCTCGCTCGGGCAGGTGAAGAAGGCGGGGCTGCGCCGCGGTGACGCGATCACCGGTGCGGTGCGCGCCCCGCGGGACGGTGAGCAGCCGCCCGTCGCCGGTCGGCCGAACAAGTTCAACGCCCTCGTGCGGCTCGACACGGTCAACGGCATGGCCCCCGAGGCCGCGCGCGACCGCCCCGAGTTCAGCAAGCTCACGCCGCTGTACCCGCAGGACCGCCTGCGGCTGGAGACGGCCGACCCGACCCGGCTGACGGCCCGCGTGATCGACATCGTCGCGCCCATCGGCAAGGGCCAGCGCGGCCTCATCGTCGCGCCCCCCAAGGCGGGCAAGACGATCATCATGCAGCAGATCGCCAACTCGATCACCATGAACAACCCCGAGGTCCACCTCATGGTCGTGCTCGTCGACGAGCGCCCCGAGGAGGTCACGGACATGCAGCGCACGGTGAAGGGCGAGGTCATCGCCTCGACCTTCGACCGTCCCGCATCGGACCACACGATCGTCGCCGAGCTGGCGATCGAGCGGGCCAAGCGGCTGGTCGAGCTCGGCCAGGACGTCGTCGTGTTGCTCGACTCGCTCACCCGGCTGTCGCGCGCCTACAACCTGTCGGCGCCGGCCTCGGGCCGCATCCTGTCCGGTGGTGTGGACGCCGCGGCGCTCTACCCGCCGAAGAAGTTCTTCGGTGCTGCGCGCAACATCGAGAACGGTGGGTCGCTCACCATCCTGGCCTCGGCCCTGGTGGAGACCGGCTCGAAGATGGACGACATCATCTTCGAGGAGTTCAAGGGCACCGGGAACATGGAGCTGCGGCTGTCCCGCTCGCTCTCGGACAAGCGCATCTTCCCGGCCGTCGACGTCAACGCCTCGGGGACGCGACGTGAGGAGATCCTCATGTCGCACGACGAGCTCAAGATCGTCTTCAAGCTGCGCCGGGTGCTCGGCGCGCTGGACCAGACCCAGGCGATCGAGCTGCTCATCGGCAAGCTGCGAGAGACCAAGTCCAACGTGGAGTTCCTGCTCCAGGTGCAGAAGACCACCCCGTCGGGCAACGCGGTCGCCGAGGAGAACATCGGCAAGACGGTCTGACCTCGCCGGTCAGGCGCACGCACCTCGCCCCTGCACCCCGCCTCGGCGGGTGGCAGGGGCGACGTGCTGGTGCCGGCTGCGACCTCAGTCGACCGTGCGCAGGAGCGCCCGGCGCCGGTCGAGCGCGGCGCGGTAGATGTCCTCGGTCTGGTCGATGGCGACCTCGGTGTCGAACTGCGCGGCCCGGGCACGCTGCGGTCCGATGGCGCTGGCGCGCGCCGCGGGGTCATCGATCCAGCGGGCCAGGGTGCGGGCGAACGTCACCGGGTCCCGGGGGTCGAGCAGCTGGTGCTCGAGCCCGGCCATGGGGGTGCGGTACCCGGGGTTGTCGCCGGCCAGGACCACGCCCCGGGCCACGGCGAGCGCCTCGACCACCGAGATGCCGAAGCTCTCGCCCCCGGTCGAGGGCAGCACGACGAGGTCGCCCGAGGCCAGCAGGGCGCTCTTGTCCGCCTCGGCCACGAACCCGCTGAGGGTGACCTGCCCGGTCAGTCCGTGCTCGGCGACGTACCGGGTGAGCAGCTGCTCCTGCGGGCCGGTCCCGGCCAGCTCTGCGGTCCACGGGCGGTGGGCCAGGTGCTGGTCGGCGAGCACGTGCAGCGCGGCGAGCAGCTCACGGGCGCCCTTGCGTTCGACGAGCCGGCCGAGGAAGACGATCCGCACGGGCCGGCTGTCGTCGTCGGCGAGCGGCGAGGTGAGCGGCTCGGTGCCGGGCGCCCGGTCCAGGTGCACGGGCATCGTGGCCGGTGTCGTCACGAGGCCGTAGGCGGTGCGGGCGAAGTCCCGGGCGGTGTCGCTCATCGCCAGGACGGTGTCGAAGCGGCGCAGCTCGCGTCGTTCGACGGCGCCCAGCAGACGGCTGCCGGCATCGGCCAGCCGAGACCCGGGCGCGATGTGGAACGAGCCCACCACGGCGACGTCGGGCGCCACGGCGCGGACGAACCGCCCGGCCAGCAGCGGGGAGTGCGGCATCTGCACGTGCAGCACGTCGGGGCGCACCCCGGCGAGCAGCGCGGTGACCTGGCTCCGCGGCGCGCCCAGCGGAGTGCGCACCCGGTTGCCGTTGAACGTGGTGGCGATGTGCCGGCCGACGACGTGCAGGTTCGGCAGGTCGGTCCGGCGGGTGGTCGGCGTCACGAGATGCACGTCGTGACCGCGCTCGCGCAGGCCGTTCGCCACGGTGAGCACGTACTGCTGCACGCCGTCGGGGCGGTCCAGGTCGTCGTCCAGGACCAGGGCGATCGTGAGCCGGTCATCGGACGACATGCCGCCACTGTACGTGGCGCGGCTGGGGCGGCTGCGCCGAAGGGCCCGTCCGGGGCGGGTGCGGGGATGATTCGGCGGCTCCGGATGGTTCTGGCACAATGGTCCGTCGGTCTGCGGTTCACCGGTGCCGTCCGCGCATCCGGACCCGTGGACATCCTCACCAAGGAGAACCCCGTGAAGTCTGGTATCCACCCGACGTACGTGCCGACCGAGGTGGTCTGCACCTGCGGCAGCACGTTCGTCACGCGTTCCACCGTCACCAGCGGCGTCATCCACGCCGATGTGTGCAGCGCCTGCCACCCGTTCTACACGGGCAAGCAGAAGATCCTCGACACCGGTGGCCGCGTGGCCCGGTTCGAGGCGCGGTACGGCAAGAAGGCCGCCAACTAGCTCCCTCGCAGCGCCGGCACCTCGGTGGCACCAGCCACCCGGGTGCCGGCGCTTCGTCGTCGTGGCGCCGTGTGCGGCGCAGGGTCGGTGCAGGCAGGGACGTCCCGAATGACCGGGGCGGTACCCGTGGATGAGGAGATGACCTGGTGAGCGAGGCGTTCGACGCGGTGGCCCCGGTGCTGGCCGAGCACGCCGAGCTCGAGGTCGCGCTGTCCGACCCGGCGCTGCACGCCGATGCGGGCCGGGCGCGCAGGCTGGGCCGCCGGTACGCCGAGCTCGGCCGGGTGGTGGGTGCCTACCGCACCTGGCGTGCCGCCGCCGACGACGCCCAGGCTGCCGCCGAGCTGGCCGACGACCCGCAGATCGCGCAGGAGCTGCCGTCGTTGCTCGCTGCCGAGCACGAGGCCGCCGAACGGCTGCGCCGCGTGCTCGTGCCCCGCGACCCCGACGACGGCCGCGACGTGATCCTCCAGGTCAAGGCGGGGGAGGGCGGTGAGGAGTCCGCGCTGTTCGCCGGGGACCTGCTGCGGATGTACACCCGGTACGCCGAGCGCCAGGGCTGGTCCGTCCAGGTGCTCGACTCCACCGCGTCCGACCTCGGCGGCATCAAGGACGTGTCCGTCGCGATCAAGGCGCGCGGCGGTGCGGAGGACGGCGTCTGGGCCCACCTGAAGTACGAGGGCGGCGTGCACCGCGTGCAGCGGGTGCCGGTGACCGAGTCGGCCGGGCGCATCCACACGTCGGCCGCCGGCGTGGTCGTGCTCCCCGAGGCGGACGACGAGGCCGAGGTCGAGATCGACCCGGCCGACCTGCGGATCGACGTGTACCGCTCGTCCGGTCCGGGCGGCCAGTCGGTGAACACGACCGACTCGGCGGTGCGGATCACCCATGTGCCCACGGGCATCGTGGTGGCGATGCAGAACGAGAAGTCCCAGCTGCAGAACAAGGAGGCGGCGCTGCGCGTGCTGCGCGCCCGGCTGCTGGCCGCCCGTGCGGAGGAGGCCGCCGCAGCCGCGAGCCAGGCCCGCCGCTCCCAGGTGCGCACGGTCGACCGCTCCGAGCGGATCCGTACCTACAACTTCCCGGAGAATCGGATCGCCGACCATCGCACCGGGTACAAGGCCTACAACCTCGACCAGGTGCTCGACGGCGACCTCGGGCCGGTGATCGCCTCCGCGGTCGAGGCCGACGAGGCCGCCCGGCTGGCCGAGGCCACCGGTGCCTGAGCCGGTCCGCCCGTCGCTGACGGCCATGGTGGGCGCGGCCACCCGGCTGCTGGCCGAGGCCGGTGTGCCCTCGCCGCGGCACGACGCGGTGGCCATCGCCGCCCATCTGCTCGACCTGCCCACCCTGAGCCTGGTCACCGTCGGGGAGCTCCCGGACGGTTTCGACGCGCGGTTCGCGCAGGCGGTCGACCGGCGCAGGCGTCGGGAGCCGCTGCAGCACATCCTGGGTGTGACCACGTTCCGCCACGTCACCCTGGCGGTCGAGCCGGGGGTGTTCGTGCCTCGGCCGGAGACCGAGGTGCTCGCCGGGCTCGCGGTGGACGAGGTGCGCGCGCTCGCCGCGGCCGGTGGCACGCCGCTGGTGGTCGACCTGTGCTGCGGCGCCGGCCCGATCGGGGTCTCGGTCGCGGTCGAGTCGGGCGCCCGGGTCGTCATGGTCGACCGTTCCGCGCAGGCGGTCGAGCTCACCGCCCGCAACGCCGCCGCGAACGACCGCCCGCAGGTGCAGGTCCTCGTCGGCGACGTACGTGATCCGGGGCTGCTCGCCGAGCTCACCGGCCGGGTCGACGTGCTCGCCGCCAACCCGCCCTACATCCCGCCCGACGCCGAACCGGTCGACCCGGAGGTGCGCGACCACGACCCCGACCTCGCGCTGTACGGCGGCGGCCCGGACGGCCTCGACCTGCCGC
>NZ_VWSD01000183.1 GCF_009829685.1 Cellulomonas citrea | reverse complement strand
CGCCGTGGCGGACGAGCCCGGCGCGGCCGCGGGCGTGGCACCCGAGAGCGGGTGCCCGGCGAGGGCGTCGGCCGGTGTCGCGGCACGCAGCGTGCCCGTCGTGGGATGGGCGACGAGGTGCTCGACCTCGATGCCCCGCTCGGTGAGCTCGCGCTCGACCCGCTGCAGCTCGGCCTGCAGGTTCTGCCGGGCCGGTCCCTCCCACTGCGCCGACAGCGGCGAGTGGAACAGGTTCTTGCGGGACAACAGCTTGCCCAGGATGCGGGCGCGCGCCCGCAGGTAGTCCTCGATCGGCACGTCGGCGTACTCGGCCCGCACGTCCTGCAGGTACGTCTTGTACTTCTGCGGCTCGGTGGCCAGCATCGCCAGGTCCGCGTCGCACAGCACGGCGGCGTCCATGTCGTCGGCCGCGGGGGTGTGCCGCACCAGCATCGACACCAGGTCGCCGACCCGGCGCGCGCGGGCCTCGGGCACGCCCAGGCTGGTCAGCTCCTCGATCGCCACGACCGCGCTGGCGACCTCGTCCTCGCCGCCCCGGCTCGCGTAGGCCTTGTACCGGGCCGCGTCGAAGACGGCGCCGTGGTACCAGGCGGCCAGCCGGACGATGGCCGGCTCATGGGTCTCCTCGCCGAGCTCGTCCACCCGGGCCAGCACGTCGACGAGGTGCTTGAGGTTGTGGAAGTGCCGCTCCGGGTCGCGCCACCGCTCCAGGAGCCGTTCGGCGGTCGCTCGGATCTCTTCAGGTGTGGCAGTGGCCCCGGCAGCGGTCACGCTGCGGGAGAACGACGGGCACAGCCACTGCGGTGCGTCGGGGACGCCCATGGGGAAGCCTTCTCACTGACGACAAAGACCCATCATGGTAGGCCGTCCTCGACGTCGGTGTGACCGGTCTCGGGCTCCGCCGGGATCGTGACGCGGACCGTCGTGCCGCCCCCCTCGGTGGTGAGCAGCTCGACCGTGCCGTCGTGCGCCTGCACGATCGAGGCGACGATCGCCATCCCCAGACCCGCCCCGCCCGAGTCGCGCGTGCGGGAGGCGTCCACCCGGTAGAAGCGTTCGAACACCCGGTCGGCGTGCTCGGGGGCGATCCCCGGGCCGTGGTCGCGCACCTCGATGACCCCGACCGCGGCGCCGTCGGAGGCGGTCGAGGTGCCCACCGCGAGCTCGGCCGCCGTGCCGTGCGGGGTGTGCCGCACGACGTTCCCGACCAGGTTGGCGACGACCTGACGCAGTCGCGCCTCGTCCGCGTGCACCCAGCAGGGTGCGGCCTTCCCGTCGCCGACGAGCGGCACCAGCGCGGTGGGCCGGTCCGGGTCGAGGGCCCGCAGGTCGGCCAGCGCGTCGACGGCGAGCACGAGCAGGTCGACCGGGCGCCGGTCGAGCGGCCGGCCCTCGTCCAGCCGGGCCAGGGCCAGCAGGTCCTCCACGAGGGTGCCCATCCGGGTGGCCGAGCTCTCGATCCGGTCCATCGTGTCGTCCATGGCCTGCGGTGAGGCGAGGGCTCCCATCCGGTAGAGCTCGGCGTAGCCGCGGATGGTGGCCAGCGGGGTGCGCAGCTCGTGCGAGGCGTCGGCGACGAAGCGGCGCATCCGGACCTCGGAGGCGGTGCGCGCGGAGAACGCCCGCTCGATCTGGGTGAGCATCCCGTTGAGCGCGACCCCGAGGCGGCCCACCTCGGTGCGGGCCGGTGCGGTCGGCACGCGTCGGGACAGGTCGCCGTCGGCGATGGCTGCGGCCGTCTTCTCGATCTCGCGCAGCGGGCGCAGCGAGCGGTTGACCGCCCAGGCGCCCAGCAGACCGCCCACCAGGATGATGCCGAGCCCCGAGCGCAGCAGCACGCTCGCCAGCTGCTGGGTGGCCTCGTGGACGTCGCCCAGCGGCAGCGCGATCACCACCGAACCGGCGAGCTCACCGGTGCTGTTGTTGTAGAGCGGGTAGGCGACGGCGCGCCAGGTGACCGCCGAGTCCGAGCCGACGGTGAACGGCACGTCCTGGATCTCCTCGGCACGGGCGGGCGAGATCTCCGGCAGCTTCGGCGTCCCGTAGTCGGTCCGGGCGACCGCGGTGGGCGTCGTCGACACGTCGGTGCTGCCCAGCCGGATGCGCAGGCTGTAGTCGGTCGGCAGGTAGCCGGACGGGCTGCCGTCGAGGTAGGCCGACAGCGTCTGCTTGGCCGCTGCCTTGCCCTCGGCCTGCAGCTTGGTGTCGACCTGGGTGACGAGGAACCGCTGCATCAGGGTGGCGCTCAGCACCCCGGCCACCACCAGCCCGAACGCGATGAGCGCCGTGATGATCACGACCAGCCGCGCGAGCAGCGGCCAGCTGCGCACCACCTGCCGCACGCGGTTCATCAGGCGTCGCGCAGCATGTACCCGACGCCGCGCTTGGTGTGGATCAGCGGACGGACCGGCTGGCCGTCGGCACCGGTGAGCTGGTCGATCTTGCGGCGCAGGTAGGAGATGTACGACTCGACGATGTTGGCGTCGCCGCCCCACTCGTACTGCCACACGTGGTCGAGGATCTGCACCTTGGACAGCACCCGGCCCGGGTTGAGCATGAGGTAGCGCAGCAGCTTGAACTCGGTGGGGGACAGCTCGACGACGGTCCCGGCCCGGCGCACCTCGTGCGAGTCCTCGTCCATCTCCAGGTCGGCGTAGCGCAGCACGCTGTCGTCCAGGTCGTTGCCCGGGGCGGTGCGCCGCAGGATCGCGCGGATCCGGGCGACGACCTCCTCCAGGCTGAACGGCTTGGTCACGTAGTCGTCGCCGCCGACGGTGAGGCCCTGCACCTTGTCCGACGTCTCGTCGCGTGCGGTGAGGAAGAGCACCGGCATGTGCTGACCGCGCTCGCGCAGCCGCCGGGTCACGGTGAAGCCGTCCATGTCCGGCATCATCACGTCGAGCACGACGAGGTCCGGGTCGAGCTCCTTGGCGACCCGCAGCGCCTGGCCGCCGTCGGCCGCGGTGTGCACCTCGAAGCCGGCGAAGCGCAGGCTGGTGGCCAGCAGCTCACGGATGTTCGGCTCGTCGTCCACGACGAGCAGCCGGGCCTCGCTCTGATCGGCAGCGTTCATGGGAACAGTCTGTGCGACGAGCCTGGGAACTCGCTGGGCGAAGGCTGGTCGAACGGCGTGCTGCCCGCAGGTGCCGAGGACGACGGACCCCCGCCGGCCGGCAGGCGCGACGGGGGTCCGAGGAGTGCGGGTCAGGACTCGATCTGGGCCGGCGGCGTCAGGGGCGTCGACGAGATCTGCGGGGCCGTGGCGCCCTGCTTGAGCGCGGCCAGCCGGGCCTCCACCTCGATCTGCTCGCCGGAGGCCTCGAGCTCGGCGAACTGGGCGTCCAGCGACGAGGCCGCGATCTCGGCCTGCCCCTGGGCCAGCGCCTCCTCGCGACGGACCTTGTCCTCGAACCGGGACAGCTCGCTCGTCGGGTCCAGCACGTTGATCGAGCCGATCGCCTGCTGCACCTTCTGCTGCGCCTGGGCGGACCGCTGCCGGGCCACGAGGGTGTCGCGCCGGGACTTGACCTGGGCCAGCTTGTCCTTCATCGCGGCCAGGCCGGTCTTGAGCTTCTCGACGGTCTCGCGCTGGGAGGCGATGAGCGGCTCGGCCTCGCGGGCTTCCCGTTCGGCCGTGATCTGCTTGCCGAGGGCGACCTTGGCGAGGGCGTCGAACTTGTCGGCGTTCGCCGTGTCACCGGTGGCGCGGTACTGGTCAGCCCGGCTCGAGGCCGCCAGCGCCTTGCCGCCCCAGTCGCGGGAGGCCGCCACGTCCTCGTTGTAGTCCTGCTCGGCCAGCCGCAGGTTGCCGATGGTCTGGGCGACCGCCTGCTCCGCATCGGCGATCGAGTTGGTGTAGTCGCGCACGAGCTGGTCGATCATCTTCGCCGGGTCCTCGGCCTGGTCCAGCAGCGCGTTCACGTTCGCCTTGGTCAGCTGGGCGATGCGGCCGAAGATGGACTGCTTCTCGGTCATGGTCCTCGCTCTTCCTCGTCGATTCCGTCCGCGTCGGTCCGACGGGCCGGTCCGTCCTTGATCTGCTCGTGCCGTGCCGTGACGACTCTGGGCGCACCCCCGGGCCCCGGGTCCGGTCAGAAGCCGCCGCCGTCGCCGCCGCCCCCGAAGTCGCCCCCGCCCCCGCCGAGGTCGCCGCCGAACCCGCCGCCGTCGAAGCCACCGCCGCCCCAACCGCCGCCCCAGCCGCTGTCGTGGTGACCGCCGCCGAGCACCTGGCCGAGCAGGATCCCGCCCAGCACCATGCCGCCGAGCCCGTCCAGACCGCCACCCGACTGCCCGCCCGGTCCGCGCCGGTTCTGCTCGTCGCGCTCGACGTCGAGCTGGGCCAGTCGTTGCGCCTCGGCCACCAGCTGCTCGGCCTGCTGCGCATCACCCAGTGCCGCATCGGGTTCGGCACCCTTGCGGGCCTCCGCCTGGCGGGCGATCCGGTCGGCCTCGGCCAGCCGGGTGCGGGCCTGCGGGCCGACCGCCCCACGCCGGGTCTCGATGTAGTCGTTCGTGGCCCGGACCGCCGAGGCCACCCGGCCCAGCGTCTGGTCGACCAGTGCTCGGGTCCGCCCGGCGTGCTCGTCCTGCTCGCGCCACGGGGCGAGGGACGCGTCGATGGCCGCCTCGGCCGCGGTGATCCGGGACAACGCGGCCAGCGGGTCGCCCGATCCGGCGGCCGCCTGCTGGGCGACCGTGACCGCAGCGCGGGCCTCGGCCGCGCGGGCCGTCACGTCCGGGTCGGCCGGGGCCAGCCGCGCGGCGTCGGCCAGGTCGGACGAGATCGAGGTGACCGCACCCTGCAGCCGGGGGACGATCGTGGCGAGGTCCTCGCCGGCCGAGTCGATCGCGTCGAGCAGCCGGTCCACCTGGGCGAGCGCGCCCTCGACGGCCTTGGCGAAGCCGACCGCGGTGGCCCGGTCGCCGGCGCCCACCGCGGCGCGGCCCTGGGCGAGGGTCGTCGTGACGTCGTCGAGCAGGCGCTGGGCCTGGTCGACGTTGCCGGTCACCGAGGCCAGCGCGGTCGCCGGGAACCGGGCCGCCAGGGTGGCCAAG
>NZ_VWSD01000182.1 GCF_009829685.1 Cellulomonas citrea | reverse complement strand
CGTCGCTGCCGTGCCCGTCCCGACGGCCCGGGGACGTCTCGTGGCCGTCTGGGGGCCGACCGGCGCGCCGGGGCGCACCTGCGTGGCGGTCAACCTCGCGGCCGAGCTGGCGGCCGGGCACGGCAGCACGCTGCTGGTGGACGCCGACACGTACGGCGGCTCGGTCGCCCAGGTGGTCGGGCTGCTCGACGAGGCGCCGGGTCTCGCGGCGGCGGCCCGGGCGGCCGCCCAGGGCACGCTGGACCTGGCCACCCTCGCCCGGCTGGCCCCGCTGCTGGCTCCGGACCTGCGGCTGCTGTCCGGGATCGCCCGGGCCGACCGATGGGCCGAGCTGGCCGGTCCCGCGCTCGACGTGGTGTGGCGGCTGGGCCGGGCCCTCGCCGACTGGGTGGTCGTGGACACCGGGTTCAGCCTCGAGCAGGACGAGGTGCTCAGCTACGACACCCGAGCGCCCCGGCGCAACGCAGCCACGCTCAGTGCGCTGGCAGCCGCCGATGTGGTGGTCGTCGTCGGTGCAGGTGACCCGGTCGGCATGCATCGGCTGATCCGGGGTCTGTCCGAGCTCACCGACACCGGGGTGGGCGCCGAACGCCTCGTCGTGGTCAACCGGGTGCGTTCGTCGGTCGCGGGCCCGACCCCGGCGCTCGCGGTCCGTGAGGCCCTGTCCCGGTATGCCGGCGTCGAGCGCGCGCACGTCATCCCCGACGACCGCGACGCGTTCGACACCGCCCTGCGCGAGGGGCGCACGCTGCGTGAGGTCGTCCCCGGTTCGGCCGGGCGGCGCGCGCTGGGCGAGCTCGCGGCGCGGCTGATCGCCGTCGGGTAGTCGGTCGCAGCCGGGAGGCAGGGGGCACACTGTGCAGGTGCGCCTCTACCTGCCCGCCACTCTCGACGAGGTCCTGCGGCCGGACGACGCGCTGTCGCCGCGAGCCGCCCATGCCGTGACGCCCGCGCTGCGGGCCGCGCTGCCCGACGAGGACGAGGAGGGGCTGGAGTTCGTGGCCCAGCTCGCGGCGGCCGACGAGTCGATGGCTCTGCTCGCCGCTGCGCCGACGGCGCCGCGTCTTCGGGTGGTCGTCGCGGTCGAGGTGAGCGACTCGCTCACCGGCCCGGCCAGCGCCGTGCAGGGGCCACCGTCGCTCGTCGAGCTGCTCGGCCCGGTCACGCTCAGGGACGCCGACTGCCTGCTCGTCGACGAGCCGCAAGCCGCGCAGGACGTCCGTGGTGCGCTGGCCGGTGACGCGGCGGCCGCCGACGACCTCGAGGTCCGAGACCTGCTCTGGTACGACGTGAGCGAGATCGGTCGCATCCCGCGCGAGTGACGGGGTCGCGGTGCGGTGCGGGTCCCGTCGTCCCGGCCCTGGGGCGCCAGTTGGACCGGCACGCCCGGGCTCAGGTATGGTGCTCCGTCGGCACGACATCCACTTCTCGACCTTCACGGCTCACCTTGGTGCGTCCGCGCAGGTCAGAGGCCGGTCAGCGTGCCCCATGGGGTATGGTGTAATTGGCAGCACGAGTGATTCTGGTTCACTTAGTCTAGGTTCGAGTCCTGGTACCCCAGCGGTCGTCAGTCTCCCGGTGCATCATCGGGTAGGCTGTCGGTTCGTTCCGGGGAGACCCGGGACAGTGCAGGCCCCCGTTGTGTAGCGGCCTAGCACGCCGCCCTCTCACGGCGGTAGCGCCGGTTCGAATCCGGTCGGGGGTACGTCGAAAGGCCCGGTCATCAGACCGGGCCTTTCTCGTTGTGCAGGCTCGTTGTGCAGCGCTGCGTCGTGCGGGGCGCCTCGTCCGCGACGACCCGCGTGCCGCCGCGCCGTCAGTCGCCGGTGCGGCGCAGCACCTCCGACAGCCGGTTGGCGGCCGACACGACGGCGGCGGCGTGCAGCCGGCCGGGCTGGCGGGTCAGTCGCTCGATCGGGCCGGAGATCGAGACGGCCGCGACCACGCGGCCGGACGGCCCGCGCACGGGAGCCGAGACCGAGGCCACGCCGACCTCGCGCTCGGAGACCGACTGGGCCCAGCCCCGTCGGCGCACCCCGGACAGGATCGTCGCGGTGAACTTGGCGCCCTGCAGCCCGCGGTGCAGCCGGTCGGGCTCCTCCCAGGCGAGCAGCACCTGGGCGGCAGAGCCGGCCTGCATCGTGAGCGTGGCACCGACCGGGATCGAGTCCCGCAGCCCGATGGGGCGTTCGGCCGCGGCGACGCAGATGCGCTGGTCGCCCTGGCGGCGGTAGAGCTGGGCGCTCTCGCCGGTGTGGTCGCGCAGCGCGGCGAGCACCGGGTTGGCCGCGGCGAGCAGGCGGTCCTCACCGGCCGCGGTCGCCAGCTCCGACAGCCGGGGACCCAGGACGAACCGTCCCTGCATGTCCCGGGCCACCAGACGGTGGTGCTCGAGGGCCACGGCCAGGCGGTGGGCGGTGGGTCGGGCAAGATGGGTGGCGGCGACCAGCTGGGCGAGCGTGGCGGGTCCGGCCTCGAGCGCTGCGAGCACGGAGGCGGCCTTGTCCAGGACGCCGACTCCGCTAGAGTTGTCCATAGGACGATACTGGCGTCTCGCAGGCTGAGATGCAAGCGAGAAGCGCGACCGACGCCCCACACTCACCCCGACGCGGCGGTGCAGTGCTGGACGTCACGACCTGAGAGGTGGGAACGACGATGACCGGCACGTTGGCGGAGAAGGTCTGGGACGCGCACGTCGTGCGTCAGGGGCAGGACGGCGCACCGGACCTGCTGTACATCGACCTGCACCTCGTGCACGAGGTCACCAGCCCGCAGGCGTTCGAGGGTCTGCGGCTCGCCGGGCGTCGCGTGCGCCGGCCGGACCTCACCCTGGCCACCGAGGACCACAACACCCCGACGCTGGACATCGACCTGCCGATCGCGGACCTGACGAGCCGCACGCAGATCGACACGCTGCGTGCCAACGCGGCCGAGTTCGGTGTCCGGCTGCACTCCCTCGGCGACTCCGACCAGGGGATCGTGCACCAGGTCGGCCCGCAGCTGGGCCTCACCCAGCCGGGGCTCACGGTGGTCTGCGGCGACTCGCACACCTCGACCCACGGGGCGTTCGGCGCCCTGGCGTTCGGCATCGGCACGTCCGAGGTCGAGCACGTGCTCGCCACCCAGACCCTGCCGCTCACCCCGTTCAAGACGATGGCGATCACCGTCGAGGGCGAGCTGCCGCCCGGGGCGACCGC
Source organism: Cellulomonas citrea (assembly GCF_009829685.1). GTDB lineage: Bacteria > Actinomycetota > Actinomycetes > Actinomycetales > Cellulomonadaceae > Cellulomonas > Cellulomonas citrea. The sequence goes on along the minus strand of NZ_VWSD01000182.1, from coordinate 1,978 downwards.
CAAGGACATCATCCTGGCGATCATCGCCAAGATCGGCACCGGCGGCGGCCAGGGCTATGTCCTGGAGTACCGCGGCGACGCGATCCGCGCGCTGTCGATGGAGGGCCGCATGACGGTCTGCAACATGTCCATCGAGGCCGGTGCCCGGGCCGGCATGATCGCGCCCGACGAGACCACGTTCGCCTACCTCAAGGGCCGCCCGCACGCGCCCGAGGGGGCCGACTGGGACGCCGCGGTCGAGTACTGGAAGACCCTGCGCACCGATGACGACGCCGTGTTCGACGCCGAGGTCGTGCTGCGTGCGGCCGACCTCGAGCCGTTCGTCACCTGGGGCACCAACCCGGGTCAGGGCCTGCCGCTGTCCGCGGCCGTGCCGGTCCCCGAGCTCATCGCCGACGAGGCCGAGCGGACCGCGGCGGAGCGGGCCATCGAGTACATGGGTCTGACCCCGGGGCAGCCGCTGCGCGAGATCCCGGTCGACACCGTGTTCATCGGCTCGTGCACCAACGGCCGCATCGAGGACTTGCGCTCGGTCGCGAAGGTGGTCAAGGGCCGCCGCAAGGCCGACAGCGTCCGGGTGCTCGTCGTGCCCGCCTCGGCCCGGGTGCGCCTGCAGGCCGAGGTCGAGGGCCTCGACGTCATCTTCACGGACTTCGGTGCGGAGTGGCGCAACGCGGGTTGCTCGATGTGCCTGGGCATGAACCCCGACCAGCTGGCACCGGGGGAGCGCTCGGCCTCCACGTCGAACCGCAACTTCGAGGGTCGTCAGGGCAAGGGCGGGCGTACGCACCTGGTCTCGCCGCTGGTCGCGGCCGCCACCGCCATCCGCGGCACGCTGTCCTCGCTCGCCGACCTCGACCTGCCGGCCGGCACCGACCTGTCCAGCTTCGACGGCAGTCCGCTCGCGCCCCTGGACCCGGCCGCGCCGGCCGTCCTCTGACCGCGACGACGAGCAAGGAGACGACGATGGAGAAGTTCACCCAGCACACCGGCGTCGGGGTCCCGCTGCGTCGCAGCAACGTCGACACCGACCAGATCATCCCGGCCGTCTACCTCAAGCGGGTCACGCGCACGGGGTTCGAGGACGCGCTGTTCGCGGCCTGGCGCGGCGACCCGGCCTTCGTGCTCAACCAGCCCGCGTACACCGCCGGTTCGGTGCTGGTGGCGGGGCCGGACTTCGGCACCGGCTCCTCGCGTGAGCACGCCGTCTGGGCGCTCAAGGACTACGGCTTCAAGGTCGTCATCTCGCCGCGGTTCGCGGACATCTTCCGCGGCAACTCGGGCAAGCAGGGGCTGCTCGCGGCCCAGGTCTCCGCCGAGGACGTCGAGCTGCTCTGGAAGATCCTGGAGAGCCGTCCGGGCACCGAGGTGACGGTCGACCTGGCCGCGCGGACCGTCGTGTGCGACGACGTCACGGTGCCGTTCACGGTGGACGACTACACCCGCTGGCGCCTCATGGAGGGCCTGGACGACATCGGCCTCACGTTGCAGCACGCCGACGAGATCACGGCGTTCGAGGCCTCCCGCGAGTCCTGGCGTCCGCGCACGTTGCCCGCTCGTCACCTGCCGACCGTGCCGATCACCCCGGCTCGTCCGGCCTGAGGTGCCGCCGCCCGGGTCTCGCGGCCCGGGCGGCGCCCGGACCGTCGTGACCTGGTGCGCGGCGCGCCGCGGCCGTGACCAGGCCGGCTGCTCGTACCGTTCCCTCGGGCAGACCATCGAGGGAGGGTGCGGACATGGTGGGCAAGTCGCAGATCGTGGACCGGGTGGCCGCTGTGGCGGGGACCCGGGCGCAGGCAGCTCTCGTCGTCGACGCGGTGCTCGAGGCCGTCACGGCCGAGCTCGCGGCCGGTGAGCGCGTGACGCTCGTCGGCTTCGGTACGTTCGAGCCGGTCGCGCGGCCCGCCCGGACCGTGCGCAACCCTCGCACGGGTGCTGCCGTCGCGGTCGACGCCTCGGTGGCGGCGCGGTTCCGGCC
>NZ_VWSD01000181.1 GCF_009829685.1 Cellulomonas citrea | reverse complement strand
CACCACCATCGCTGCGAGGGTGTTGATCACCAGGGTGATGAGGAAGAGCACGAACCCGGCCGTGAGCAGGGCCCGGAGCTGACCGGGGGACGCCTCGCCGAACCGCCCCGCGATGAGGGGCGACACCCGCCTCGTGGTGCTCGGCGCCGTCGTCGTGCTGCTCGTGCTCAGCCTCTGGGCGGTGACCCAGTCGGTGGCGCTCGGCGCCTTGAGCCAGGCACGTGCGCAGGACGTGCTGCACTCGCAGCTGCGCGAACAGCTCGCCGCCCAGACGGCACCGACCGGCCCGGCGACCGTCGGCCAGCCGGTGGCCCTGCTCGCCATCCCGACCCTGGGTGTCGAGCAGGTGGTGGTCGAGGGCACCGCGACCGGTGACCTGCAGAACGGTCCGGGCCACCGGCGGGACACCGTGCTGCCGGGGCAGAAGGGCGTGTCGGTCCTCTACGGCAAGGCTCTGACCTGGGGAGCCCCGTTCCGTTCGATCACGAGCCTCACCGTCGGCGACGGCATCAAGGTGACCACCGGGCAGGGTGAGTTCGTCTACCGGGTGCAGGGCGTCCGTCGGGCCGGCGACCCGCTCCCGGCTGCGTCGGACGGGGCACGGCTGACCCTCGTCACGGTCGACGTCAGCTCGCTCATGCCCGGCGGGGTCGTCTACGTCGACGCGGTGCTGCAGGGCGACCCGGTGACCGGTTCGGGGCACGTCGCGGCGGTGCCGGACTCGGAGAAGGTGCTCGGCACGGACTCCAGCGGTCTGCCGCTGCTCGCGGTGGCGCTCGCGCTGCTGCTGGCCACCCTGCTCGTCATGGTGGTGATGCGCCGCCGGCTGCCTGCTGCGGTGCTCTGGACGCTCGGGGCCCCGCTGCTGCTCGCGGCGCTCTGGTGGGCCGGCACCTGCGCCGGACGCCTGCTGCCGAACGTCTTCTGACCTGCCGCATCGCACCCCGCCGGACGGCGCAGTCCCCAGGTGTCGCACAGGTCGTCCCGCGTTCACGCGACAACGGTGGGCGATTCATCCGGGAACGAGAGGTTCTGACCGGGTCGAGAGGTTCGACCCGATCTGACCGTTTCCGGAAGGGTTCTCATGAAGAACGTCAAGCTCTCGGTCGCCGCGGTTGCCGCGATCGCCGCCGTGCTCGCCGGCCTGACCGCCACCTCGGCCTCCGCCGACCCGACGCCGCAGACCAAGGACGTCGTGGGCGTGGGCTCGGACACCACGCAGATCGCCCTCAACGCCATCGCCGACGGCTACAAGTCCGGCAGCATCTTCAAGCCCGGCTACAACGCCGGTGCGGCCTCCCGGATCTCGTCCTTCGACGCGGTCAACCCGCTCACCAAGGCCGCCGGCGACATGATCAGCCTGCGGGTCAACACCACGCCCATCGCGCGTCCCAACGGTTCCGGCGCGGGCAAGGGCCTGCTGTACGGCTCCTCCAACAACACGGCCGTCAACTTCGCCCGGTCGTCGTCCGCGCTCAACTCGGCCGAGTCCGCCGCAGGCCTCGTCGCCTACCCGTTCGCGGTCGACGAGGTCGTCGCGGGCGTCAAGGGCGGCAGCTCGTACGCCCCGACCGCGCTGAGCGTCCAGCAGCTCGTCGGCATCTACACCGGCGCCATCACCAACTGGAACCAGGTCGGCGGCGCCAACGCCCCCATCACCGCCCTGCTGCCCCAGTCGGGTTCGGGCACCCGCTCGTTCTTCCTCACCCAGCTGCAGAACGCCAACGGTGGCGTCGCGATCACCATCGGCTCGAACGTCATCCAGACGGTCGAGGAGCACGACACCACCGTCTTCACCACCTACTCCAACGCGGTCGTCCCGATCTCGGCGGGCCGGGCGAACCTGGTCCCCGGTTCGACGAGCTTCACCAGCACGGGCACGGCGAGCGACGGCAACACCGCGTTCGACGCCAAGCGCGGCGTCTACAACGTCGTGCGCGGCACCGACGTGAACAAGACGTGGGTGGGCGCCCTGTTCACCGAGAGCGGCTACCTGTGCAGCTCGGCCGCCGCCCCGGCCATCACGGCCGGCGGTCTCAAGCAGCTCGCGACCTCGGCCAACGGCGGTGTCTGCGGCCAGCCGCTCACCGGCACGGCCGGCGTCACCAACTTCACCACCAACTGAGGGCCGGTTCCGGCCCTCCTGAGCTCCACCGTCCGGGGCCCGGCCCCGGCGTGCACCCGACAGGTATGACACCACGCACGTACCGAGAGGTCTGACAATCATGCGCAACTCACGTTCGATCGCCGGTGTGGCGACCGCGACGCTGCTGCTCGCAGGTCTGGGGGTGGCGGGGGCGACCTCCGCCTCCGCCCAGGACGACGGCCCGCTGCAGGTCGGCCACATCTTCCTGTTCAAGAACCACAAGAACCTGGCGACGGCCACCGCGGCCGACCAGGTGACCGGTGGGCCGTCGTTCGCGGGCCGGCCGTTCACCTCGGCCGCCGTGGACGCCTCCTGCCCGGCCGGCACCGCCCAGGTGCAGCTGGTCACGCGTCTGAAGACCGCCGCCGCCGAGGCCAACTGGGACGAGGTCCCGATGGGCGCCTCGGAGGCCTACGTCGAGGACGCCAACGGCCACGCCTACCTCGACACCCCGATGGACAACTTCAACCTGTCGTCCATCCAGATGGCCGTCGGGTCGACCGCCCAGACGCTGCCGCTCGCCCTCGTCTGCATGGACGAGAACGCCGCGACCACCGGGTACTTCACCACTGACGTGACGATCCAGCCGCTGTCCAGCCCGGGCTGGGCGCTCGTGTCGCCCGCGTCGCTCCCGGCCGTGAGCACCACGACGACGCTCGGCACGCTGCCGGCCTCGGTCGAGCAGGGCACGCCGGTCTCGCTGTCCGCGACGGTCTCCCCGTCGTCGGCGACCGGGTCGGTCGAGTACTTCGACGGCTCCACCTCGCTCGGCACCTCGGCCCTCGGCACGCCGCTCGTCGTGAGCAGCCTGGCGGTGGGCACGCACTCGATCACCGCGAGCTACCCGGGCACGACGGGCTTCGGCGCGTCCACCTCGGCCGCGGGCACGGTCGTGGTGACGCCGGTCGCGGCGCGGTCGACCACCACGTCGCTCACCGCGGACGTCGTCACCGGCGCCCCCTACCAGTCGGTCACCCTCACCGCCGCGGTCAGCGCCTCCACGGGGACCGCGACCGGTTCGGTCGAGTTCTTCGACAAGGGTGTGTCCCTCGGCACCTCGCCGCTCACGGCCGGGGCCGCGACCCTCACCCGGAACACCTTCGGCGCCGGTGACCACGCGTTCACCGCGAAGTACCTCGGCAACGCGCCGTACACCGAGTCGACGTCGGCAACGGCTGTGAGCGCCACCTACGTCGCGCTCGGCTCGACCGACCTGCAGACGGTCGACGTGGCCATCCCGGCCGGGTCGATCACCATCACCACCCCGTACAACCTGGCCTACGACGACGAGCAGGGCGTGCACCACGACGCCACCCCGCTGCACCTCGGCTCGGTCACGCTCGACCCGGTGACCTCCACCTTCTCGGCCTCGGCCAAGTTCGGCGACACGAGCGACCCGGCCAAGGCGATCAAGATCACCGACACCCGTGCCGGCAACCTGGGCTTCACCGCGACCGTCCAGTCGGGTGACTTCTCCAACGGCGTCTCGAGCTTCGGTGGCGAGTACGCGGGTCTGACCGGCCTGAACGCGGTCGGCCTGCCCGGCAACGCGCTGAAGAGCACCGACGTGACCCTCACGCCGCACGCGCCGTTCGTCGACGGTCTGGCCACGGCCAAGCCGTTCGCCGTCTACCCGGCGGGCAAGGCGACGGGCACGGTGCTCATCGACGGCACCTTCGGCATCTCCAACGTGCCGTCGTCCGTCACGCCCGGTACGTACACCGCGACCGTGGTGTTCACCGCCAACTGATCGAGGACCTGAGGGCCGGCTCGTCCGGACCGCTGGGCCCAGGAGGGGCGGGGTGCCTCGGCACCCCGCCCCTTCGCCGTGCCCGCGGAACGGCCCGCGAGCCGGCCTGCGGGCACGACGAGGGGCGGACCGCGCGGATGTCCTGCGGACGTCCCGCGGTCGACTCTCGTTCAGCCCGCCGCGGGAGGCTCGGCCGTCACGCCCGCAGATCCGCAGGACGGAGCCAGGACTGATGAGCTCGGTCACCCGCCGCCTGGTCGCGACCTTCGCGACCGCCCTCGTGGTGCTGTCCGCCGTGGTGGCACCGGCCTCGGCACAGCCACGGACCGACGCCCTCGCGTCGGACGGGTCGGCACCCTCCGACGGTTCGACGCCCGGCGGTGACCCGTCACCGTCCCTGGCCACCTTCGGCATCGCACCGGCCTCGCCCGCGGGGCCCGACGGACGTTCGTACGTGGTGATCGGCGCGGCCCCGGGCTCGGTCGTCACCGATGACGTCGCCATCCTCAACCAGTCTGACTTCGCCGTGCCGCTCGACGTCTACGCCTCGGAGGCCACCAACGCCCCCGACGGCACGCTCGCGCTGGCGAACCGGGACGGGCTCACCGATGCCGGCACCTGGGTGAGCCTGGGGGCGTCGCACGTGCAGGTCCCGGCGCAGTCGAGCGCCGGGATCGGGTACGTCGTCGTGCCCGTCACGGTGCGGATCCCCACCGATGCGGTGCCCGGGGACCACGTCGCCGCCGTGATCGCCTCCCTCACCACGTCGGGGTCCGGTGGCGACAACGCCCCGAACCTCACCTTCGAGCAGCGGGTGGGCGCGCGCATCTACGTCACCGTCACGGGGGACGTCGTCCCCGGGCTGGCGATCACCGGCGTGCACACCAGCTACGACCGGGGACCGTGGTGGGGGCTGCTCGGCCGGGGCCGGACCACGGTCTCGTACACGGTGGAGAACACCGGGGACATGAGGGTCGCCGTCGCGGTGCGGGCCCGCACCGCCGGACCGTTCGGCCTGCTGCCGCGGACAGCGGCGGGTGAGCCGGTGGCCGAGCTGCTGCCGCGCGCCAAGGTCCCCCAGACGATCGTCGTCGACGACGTCTGGCCGCTGCTGCGCAGCCGGGTGACCCTCACGGGGACCGCGGGTGTGGCCCCTGGCGGCAAGGCGACCGGACTGGCGCCGGTGGTGGTCGCCACGCACCTGTGGACCGTCCCGTGGGCCTGGCTGGCGGGGCTCGTCCTGCTCCTCGTGCTGGTGCTGGTGCTGCTGCTGGTGCGCCGCCGCAGGGGCCGGCGCTCGTCGGGCGCTGCAGGTCGCGGCGGGCGCC
>NZ_VWSD01000180.1 GCF_009829685.1 Cellulomonas citrea | reverse complement strand
CCTCGGTGATGGTGACCCTGTGTGTGGCTGGCTCGTACGTCGCTGTTGTCCGGTGACCCTCGTAGAGGGCGAACACCGCCACTGTCGCACTCGCGGCTCGGTCACCTTTCGGCGCCGCGTCCGGCCGCGTCGAGGTAGCCGCGCACCTGCAGGTGCACCCCGTCCCAGTGGTCCGCGACCGCCTGCCAGTCGGAGATCACCCAGGGACCTCGCCGCCCGGTGCTCGCGAACCAGTCGTCCTGCCTGGTCGCGGTGACGACGCGGGGGTGCGCGGCGACCAGGGAGGCCCAGTCGGCGGCGCTGCCGAGCTCCAGCACGCGGGCCCCGGGCAGCACCCGGGCCTCGTGCACCTCGGACCGCTCGGGGCCCAGCGAGTCCTCGACGTACCAGAGCCCGGCCGGCCCGCGCACCGGGTCGAGGCCGACCGTGCTCGGCAGCCTCGGGAACACGATCGGCGCGGACCACCACGAGCCGGACTGCCGGCGGGGCTCGGGGTCCCGCGGGGCACCGACGGGGTCGGCCGGGGTGGCCGTCGACCATCGCGCCAGCGCGTCGCGGCCCTCGTCGGCGGTGCGCAGCCAGGGACCTGCCCCCGCGAGCACCGGCTCGACCTCCACCTGGGCGCGGCCGATGATCGGCGCCGACCACCAGGCGACCTCGGGCCAGCCGAGCACGCCGGCTGCGACCTCGCCGAGCACCCGGGAGAGCCGTGGGTCGCCGAGCACCCGTTCGAGCGCCCACGGCAGCTGCCAGGGCATGCACTCCTCGACCGCCTGGACCAGGGCCTGGTGTGCCAGGTCGGCCCGCCCCTCCGGCGCCGGCCCGACGGCGGCCGCGGCGACCAGCAGCTCGCCGACCATGGCGACCCCGTCGCCCTGGCGCAGCCCATCGGGCGGGGGTGACGGCTCACCGGCACCGGACGCGACGGCGACGAGCACCCCGACCCCTCCGTCGAGGGCCGTGGTGACGTCCCACATCGCCCGGTGTGCCCGCTCACCCGCGGGCCCGGACCCGCCGACCAGCACCTCGTAGGCCATCCGCCGCATCCGCGGTCCGCTCGCCCCCATGCCGTCGACGCTAGGCGGACCGCCCCTCCCGCGCACCGGCTTTGCGCAGCGCAGCCACCAGACACCCGCCCGCGACGGCGCACGTCGGGGGACCCGGCCGAACCGGGCCCCCCGCCGCGTGCGGATCAGGCCGTGACCAGCCCCTTGATGACACCCGTCGCGTGGTCGGCCGCCAACCAGCCCGACGTGAGCGCGAACCCGTTCGCCGACCCGGGCACCGTGAGGATGTACGAGTCGCCGAACAGACCGCCCGCGTCGCAGCCCACCGAGTACAGCCCGGGGATCGGGTGCCCGTCCTGCCCGATGACCTGCATGTCGTCGTTGATCTTGATGCCGCCCATCGTGATCATGATCCCGGGCTCCATCTTGATGGCGACGTACGGGCCGTGCTCGACCGGCAGCAGGTACTTCTCCTTGTGGAACTCGGTGTCCTCACCGGCGTGGCACAGCGCGTTGTACCGCTCGACCTCGGCGGTGAGCACGGCCGGGTCCACGCCGATCTGCGGTGCCAGCGCGGCGATCGTGTCGGCCCGGAACACCGTCCCGGCCTCGATGTCCGCGTCCAGCTCGGCCGGCAGGTTGACCAGCTTCTCCCCGGTGCGCACGTAGACGCCGAGCCCGATCTCGCAGCCGTCGGCGACCAGGTGGTCGATCTGGGCCTGGTCGAGCACCGCCCAGTAGAAGCTGCCCGGCAGCCCGGCGACCACATCGCCCGCGTTGCCGAAGTTGAGGCCGCAGATCTCGTTGGTGCAGCGCTCACCGTCGCGGTTGACCCACAGGTACGGCTGGAAGCCGGCCGTGTTGGTGTGCGACGTGACGGTCTTGCCGCGCATGAGCGGCATGAGCAGCAGGGTGCCGATCGAGGACCACGGCACGGCACCGACCTCGAACATGATGGTGAGGCCGTCACCGGTGTTGCCCGGGCTGCCGATGTTGATGATCTGCTCGCCGCAGTCCCAGGACGAGAACTTGTTGAGCATCTCCGGGTTGCACGCGTACCCGCCGGTCCCGACCACGACGGCCTTCGCACCGATCCGGACCTGCTCGCCGTCGGCGTCGGTCGCGAGCACCCCGGCGACCTTGCCGTCGGCCATGACGATCTTCGTGGCCGAGGTCGACAGGAAGATCTCGACGCCCAGCTCGCGGGCCTTGGCCTCCATGAGGTCGAGCACATGGGCCACCTCGCCGTGCGGGATGTGCCAGGTCACGAGCTCGCCCGGCTGGTCCTCGGCGGTGACGATGACCTCCTCGTAGACGGCGCCGAGCTCGCGCATCTTCACGATGGTGGTGGCGGCGTTCTCGACGAACTTCGAGACGATGGCGGCGTCGGCCCGCCAGTGGCTGTAGTCCATGTAGGCGCGGAACGCCTCGTCCTTGGTGACGGTGATCCCGCGCTTGGTCTGCTCGTCGGACTCGAACGCGGCGTGCCCCTCGGCGAACGCCGAGCTGCCGCCCAGCTGCGGCATCTTCTCCAGCACCGCGACGGTCAGCCCGTTCTGGGCGGCCTGCACGGCGCAGGACATCCCGGAGCCGCCACCGCCGACCACCACGAGGTCGTACTCGACGTCGAACCGCTCGTACATCTGGTTCCCTCCCGTTCGTCAGGTGACGTCGTCGTCACCGGTGCACGGCGTCGACCGGGGCTCGGACGACCGCCGCGCGCATGCCCACCCCCCGCGCGGCCCCGGGCGACCGGTGGACGGGGCGGCGAGCCGCCGCGGGTGCGCGGTGGTCGCGGCCTCGCGCCGGGGCACGGGGTAGCCACCAGTCAACGGACAGCGAGGGCCGCCAAGAAGCACCCTTTGGGTCGTCTTGGGTAGCCAGATGGCTACCCGTGACCTTCGTCCTGCGAGGTCAGCCGACGATCCCCTGCCGGACGCTGAACACCGCGACCTGCACCCGGTTGCGCAGGTGCAGCTTGGTCATGATGCCGCCCAGGTGCTTCTTCACCGTCGCCTCCGACAGGTGCAGCGACCGGGCGATCTCGTCGTTCGACATCCCCTCGACGAGCAGCACGAGCACATCGCGCTCCCGGTGGGTGAGCCGCTCGTGCGCCGGCGGCAGCTGCGGCTGCGGCTGCGGCGAGCGGCGGGTCGGCCCGGCGAACTCGGCGAGCACCTTCGCCGCGATCGTCGAGGACATCGCCGTCTCGCCGCGCATGAGGCCGGCGAGGTACTCGTGCAACCGGTCCGCCGGCTCGTCCTTGCTCAGGTAGCCGTGCGCCCCGTTGCGCAACGCCTGGTAGACGTCCTCGCCGAGGGTGGACATCGTGAGCATCGCCACCCGCACCTGCGGGTCGGCCGCCGTGATGACCCGCGTCGCCTCCACCCCGCCGATCCCTGCCATCCGCACGTCCATGAGCACGAGCCCGGGCCGCAGCGCCCGCGCGCGCTCGATCGCCTTCTCGCCGTCGCACGCCGTGCCGATCACCGCGAAGTCGTCCCACCGGCCGATGAGCGAGGTCAGGCCGTCGCGGAACAGTGCATGGTCGTCCACCACGAGCACGGAGGTCGGCGCCGTCTCAGACACTCGCGCTGCCCACCTGCACCTGAGGCGCGGCGGCGTGCCAGCGCAGCGGGGCCTCGGCCACCACGAGGGTGCCCCCGGCCCCGCCCTGGGTGAACCGCACCGACCCGTCCACCTGCGCCATCCGCTCGCGCATGATGGCCACCCCCAGCCGCGAGTCCGGGACGCTCGTCGGGTCGAACCCGTTGCCGTCGTCCTCGACCTCCAGGCGTACGTGCGTGCTCGTCGGGTGCACCCGCACCACGACCGAGCGGGCGCACGCGTGCAGGTGCACGTTGGCCAGCGCCTCCTGCAGCACCCGCAGCAGCTGGGCTGCCACCGGCAGCGGGGCCACGTCGTCGCCGCACTCACCCGTGCACTCCAGCCGCACATCGATCCCGAACTGCCGGCGGAACGTCTCGACGTGGGTCCGGACCTGCTCGAGGAAGCCACCCTCCACCAACGAGGCGTCGGCCCGCAGCCCGAGCATCTGGTGCCGCAGGCTGCCCTTGAGCCCGACCACCAGCTCGTCGAGCCGCCCGACGTCGTCGACCAGCCGGGGCAGGTCACCGTCGGCCGCGTCCAACCGCATCGAACCCACGTGCAGCCCCAGGGTCGCGACCTGCTGGGACAGGTCCACGTGCAGCTCGTCGCCCAGGCGGCGGCGCTCCTCGAGCGCACCGAGCTCACGTTCCCGTCCGGCGATCTGCCACCGGTAGAGCGCGCTGCCCAGGATGCGACCCACGGCGGCCAGGAACTCCGCCCGCTGGCGCGTGAGGCGGTAGGGGTGGTCGAAGCACAGCAGCACGGCGCCCAGGTGCCGGCCGTCGGCGTGGATCGAGACGATGACGCCCCACGGGCCGAACCAGCGGCGGAAGTCCTCGGGCAGCGCCGCCCACGCCTCGCTGTCCTGGTGGTCGGCCGCCGAGACCGGCCACTCCTGCGGGTTGAGCCACGGAGAGCGGACGTGCTCATGGGCCGGCATGGTCGCGAACGCCTCGCCCAGCTCGGCCCGCTCGTCCTCGTCCGCCGTGAGCACGAGCAGGTCGCCCGGCTTGTCGAGCAGGTAGGTCGGTGCGATGCGCGCGCCGGTGACCTCACGGACGATCTCGACGGCGGCGAGGTAGGAGTCCGTGCGGTCGTGCGACCAGATGAGTGTGTCGTTGATGCGGACCAGCTCGGCCAGGTAGGAACGCCCTCGGACCATGCTCCGAGCGTAGGTCGGGCCGGTGCGGACGGACCGGGACCAGTCGCACCGGAACCGCCCGACGGCCGGCCGGCCCCCCGGCGCGGGTCACCGGTCGGCGGCGGTCCCGTCGGTCTCGGCGCTCTGCCCGGCTGCCCGCGCCCCGCGCAGCGCGACGAGCGGCACGAGCCCGGCGAGCAGCGGGACGAGCTGGACGCACACCCGCCAGATGATGACCCCCGCGACCAGGCTGGACGCCGAGGCCGAGGACCGGTCTGCGATGAGCGCCACGAGCGCCGCGTCCAGCACGCCGAGCCCCAGGAACGGGGTGGCCGTCAGCAGGTAGACCGACAGGTAGGCGGCGACCACGACGAGCAGCGGCGCCTGCGACGGCCCGACCCCGACGAACCGCAGCGCGAGCACGAGGATGAGCGCCTCGACGCCGACCATGAGGGCGAGCGACCCGCTGGCCCAGCCCCAGAACCGCGCCCAGCGGTCCGCGACGTTGGCGTGGAACTCCACGAGCCGACGCTCCAGGTCGTCCGGCCCCGGCCAGGCCGGACGCACCCGCTGGGCCAGCCGGCCGGCCAAGCG